>CAJFUR010000168.1 GCA_904420215.1 uncultured Eggerthellaceae bacterium | reverse complement strand
GTCGCCCTTGCGCAGGCCGTTGCGCCGGATGGTGGAAAGCCCCACGTAGGCGTCGGTCTCGCTGGGCAGGTAGCCCTGCGTGCGCAAAAAGCCGTAGCCGTCGGCCAGGATGTCCAGCACGCCGGACACTTCGTTGAAGCCCTCCGCCTTCACGCTGGCGTCGAACACGGCCTCCACCAGCTCGGCCTTCTTGAGGCCGACAGGGTCGAGGGAAAGCTCGGCGGCCTTCGCGCGCAGGTCGGCCACCTTGAGCTTGGCCAGCTCGTCGCGGCTGACGCTGGGCACCACCTCGCGGGCCTGCCCCTGGTGGGGACGCCGCTGGCGGCGGTGGCTGTTGTTGGCGGCGTTGTTGGAGCCGCCGTTGCCGCCGTTGCCGGACGCCTGCTTGTGCGCGCCGTTCTGCTTGCCGCCGTTCGGGCCGCCGGCGTTCGCGTTCTGGCGGAAGCCCTTGCCGCCGCGCGCGGGCGCGGCCTTGGCCGCCTGATGCGCGCGCGCGGGCTTCTGCTGGCCCTCCTGCCGCGGCGCGGGGGCCTTGGCCTGCTCGCGGACTCCAACGGGCGCGGCGTCCTTCGCGGGGGCCTCTGCGGCCGGCGCTCCGGCGCGGGCCGCGGCAGGCTCCTCGGCGGCGTCGGGCGTGGCCGGGGCCTTGCCGGCTGCGGGGGCCGGGGCCGTCGCCAACTTGCGCGTCCGCCTGACGCGCCCGGCCTGCTTCTCCGGCGAGGCTTCGGCTGCGGGGGCCGGGGCCTCGGCAGGCGCCGTGGCCGCAGCAGGAGCGGCGGCCTTTCGCGTGCGGCGGGCGGGCTTCGCGGCCTCCCCGGCGCCTTCTGCGGACGCCGCGGCCTCCGCAGACGCCGCGCGCTTCGTGCGGGGCGCCGCCCCCGCCGTGCGCCGGCGCGTGGCGGCGGCCCTCGCGGGCGCGCCCTCGGCGGCGGGTGCGGCCTCGGTGGCCGCGCCACCCATGCTCGTGCTCGTGTCTGCGCTCATGCTCATGCCTTCTGCACTTTCTCCCAATCCTTCAGAAACGCGTCGAGGCCGCGGTCGGTCAGCGGATGCTGCACGCACTTCTTCAGCGTGGCGAACGGGACCGTGGCGATGTCGGCGCCCATGAGGGCCGCCTGCGCGACGTGGTGCGCGCTGCGCACCGACGCGGCGATGATCTCCACGCGCTGGCCGCCCACCGTGTTCTCCGAGAAGTCGTAGTTGCCCACGGCCTGCACCACCTGCTCCAACTGCGCGAGCCCGTCCTCGGAGATGTCGTCGAAGCGCCCGACGAAGGGGCTGATGTAGCGGGCGCCGGCGCGGGCGGCCATGATGGCCTGGGGCACGCTGAAGCACAGCGTCATGTTCACCGGAATGCCTTCCTGCGCCAGCGTGCGCGTGGCCGCCAGGCCCTCCACCATCGTGGGGATCTTCACCACGACGTTCGGCGCTATCTGCGCCAGCTCGCGCCCGTCGCGGACTATCTCGTCGCGCGTCATGGCCACGCTTTCCGCCGACACCGGGCCGTCCACCAGCTCGCAGATGCGCTCGATGTGGCGGGGGAAGTCGGCCAGCTTGCCGCCGATGCGGGCGTAGAGCGTGGGGTTCGTGGTCACGCCCGCGAGCACGCCCCAGCTGGCCGCCTCCTCGATTTCGGCGAGATCGGCGGTGTCCAAGAAGAATTTCACCCGAGTCCTCCTCTGTTCGTCAGGTTGCCTGTATGTTTCACCCGAGTCCTTCCCTGTTCGTCGGGTTGCCCGTCGGGTTGCCGGTACGCAAATGCGCGCATGCGCACATGGGTGCCCGAAAAGAGATGCAGCGATGCCGGTTCTTTTTGCTAGATTTCTTTCGATCCGCACTTCTTTGGGAAAACGGAGGGCGGCGCGTCTGGCCGCCTTGACGACGCCATCATATTAGCGCATGTCCCGCGCCACTTCAAGCAGGAAAAAGAGACGGCGCGTGTATTTGTAATGAAGCCGAAGGGTTCCCCCGCACCGCCGCGGCGGTGCGGGGAGGGGTGGACCGACGCCGCGGGGGGGGCGGGCCAGCGGGACGTGGGGCGGGGGCATGTGGGGCGAAAGGCTGCGCAACTTCTGCAGCCCCGCATGTCCCCGCCCCACGAGCACGGCAGGCACGCGGAGCGCCCCGCCGCGGCGCCTCTCAGGCGAGCGTGCGGTAGAAGCAGCTGCGCGCGCCGGTGTGGCAGGCGGGGCCGGCGGGACGCACGAGCGCGAGCAGCGTGTCCGCGTCGCAGTCGTAGCGCAGCTCCACCAGCTTTTGCACGTTGCCCGACGTGGCGCCCTTGTGCCACAGCTCCCCGCGGCTGCGCGACCAGAACCACATGGTGCGCTCTTCCAGCGTGAGGCGCAGCGCCTCGCGGTCCATCCACGCCATCATGAGCACCTCGCGCGTGTCCGCGTCCTGCACGATGCAGGGAACCAGCCCCCGCCCGTCGTAGGCGATCTCGGGGAATCCCCCCTGCCCTTCTTCGTTCACGCCCCTCTCCTTTCCCTTTGCGGCGCCATGGCCCCATGCCCCCGCCGGCCCGTCAAGCGGCGCTCACAGGCGCACCGGGATGCCGCAGGCGCGCAAATGCTCCTTCACCTGGCGCACGGTGAACTCGCCGAAGTGGAAGACGCTGGCGGCCAGCACGGCGTCGGCCTCGCCCTCCAGGATGCCCTCGGCGAAGTGTTCCAGCTTGCCCACGCCTCCGCTCGCGATGACGGGGACGTCCACCGCACGCGCGACCGCGCGGGTGAGCGCGCAGTCGAAGCCGTCGCGGCTGCCGTCGCGGTCCATGCTGGTGAGCAGGATTTCCCCCGCGCCCCTCCGCGCCGCCTCGGCCGCCCACGCCACGGCGTCGATGCCGGTGGCCTTCCGGCCGCCCGCCACGTAGACCTCCCACTTGTTGGGGTTGCCCGCCACCTGCTTGGCGTCGATGGCCACGAGGATGGCCTGCGTGCCGAACGCGGCGGCGGCCTGCGTGATGAGCGACGGGTCGGCCACGGCGGCCGAGTTCACCGACACCTTGTCGGCGCCGGCGGCTATCATGGTGCGGATGTCGGCCACGCTGCGGAAGCCCCCGCCCACGCAGTACGGCAGGTGCAGCTGCTCGCTCGCGCGGCCGGCCAGCTCCACCGTGGTGGCGCGCTCGTCGCTGGTGGCCGCGATGTCCAGGAACACCACCTCGTCGGCCTTCTGCTCGTCGTAGCGCTGCGCGAGCTCTATGGGGTCGCCCGCGTCGCGCAGGTTCACGAAGTTGACGCCCTTGACCACGCGCCCATCCTTCACGTCCATGCACGGGATCACTCGTTTTGCCAGCATGATTCACCTTCCAACAATCGAACGGCCGCCAGTCGGGCCGGCGTCGGCGAGGGCTTTCGCGGCGCCCCGAATTGCCGTGACCGAACACGCCCTCTGGCATGTTCGGCTTCCGCCCATGCACCCGAACGGGCGCATTCTGCGCGGCTTCGCCGAGCGGGATTGCGCGCTTGAGTGCGCGACGAAGCCTTGGAGTGGCAAGGCGGCCTGCCACGGGAGGCCGCAGCGGCGGCGGGCTTCGGCGGCCGTCAGACCGACGAAGCCCTGCACGCCTGCACGGCTTCCGCCACGTCGAGGGCGCCTTCGTAGACGGCGCGGCCGGCGATGACGCCCTCGATGCTTTTCGCCACCGCGGCCAAGCGCTCGATGTCGGCGATGCCGGCCACGCCGCCCGAAGCCACCACGGGGTGCCCGAACGCCTGCGCCATGGCCACGTAGGCTGCGGGGTCGATGCCCACCTGCATGCCGTCGCGCGCGATATCGGTGTACACGAGGTGGCGAAAGCCCAGTTCGGCCACGTGGCGCGCCAGCTCGTCGGCGGCCACGCCCGCGCCCTCGCGCCAGCCGGCCACCGCCACTTCCCCGCCCCGCGCGTCGATGCCCGCGGCAAGCAGGTCGCCGAAGCGCGCGATGGCCGCCTCGGCGAACGCGGGGTCGGACACCAGCGCCGTGCCCAGCACGATGCGCGACACGCCCGCCTCGGCCAGGCGCTCCACGGTGGCAAGCGAGCGCACGCCGCCGCCCACCTCCACCTTGAGCGGCGTGCGCGCCAGAATGCGCTCGATGACGCCCACGTTCTCCGGCCGGCCGGAGCGCGCGCCGTCCAAGTCCACCACATGGAGCCATTCCGCGCCCGCGTCTTCGAACGCCTGCGCTTGGGCCACCGGGTCGTCGTTGTACACGGTCACGCACGCGTAGTCGCCCTTTGCCAAGCGGACAGCCTTGCCGTCCAGGATGTCGATGGCGGGAAGCAGGTGCATGCCTCACGCTCCTTTCACGATGTCAACGAAGTTGCGCAGAAGCCGCGCCCCCGCCTCCGAGCTTTTCTCGGGATGGAACTGCACGCCGAAGGCCACGTCGCCAAACTGCACGGCGCAGGGAAACGTCACGCTGTGGGTGGTGTGCGCGGTGGCGAAGGGGCCATCGGGGGCCACGTAGCTGTGCGTGAAGTAGAAATAGGTGCCCGACGGGATGCCCGCGAACAGGGGGCTGGCGAATGCGACCTGTTCCGCGAAGGGTCCGGCAGCCTCCAGTCGCTCAGACAGTCCTGCGCGCACGAAAACCCCACTGGGGTTTTCGGCGCGTGCGGAACTCGCTTTGTGAAGGCCGCCGGACCCTTCGCTGCCGCCACGGTACTCCACGGTGTTCCAACCGACGTGGGGCACCTTGTAGGAGTGGCCTTGGGGGTCGGTGCGCGGCAGGGGGGTCACGACGCCGGGGAGGATGGCCAGGCCGCAGGCGTTGTGGGAGGACGTCTCGTCGTCCTCGTCGGGCGCGCCTTCCACGCCTTCCTCGAACATGAGGTGCATCCCCAGGCAGATGCCCAGAAACGGTACGCCCGCCTCGATGCGGCGGCGGACGGCGCCCGTCTGGCCGAGCGCCTGCATGGTGGCCGCCGCGTCGGCGAACGCCCCCACGCCCGGCAGCACGATGGCGTCGGCCCGCGCGATGAGTGCAGCATCGTCGGTGACGCGCGCGTCGCCGCCCGCCGCCGCAATGCCGCGTTCGACGCTCTTCAAGTTCCCCTTGTGGTAATCGACAACCGCTATCATAGGTTCATGCGTTCCCATTCCGTGTGTCCCATGCCGTCAACCGCAAAAACCGCCGTTTTCAAGCCCTGCAGGTCACCCTCGCGTCAGCGAGGAGCACAACTACAAAGAGCCCTTCGTGGAAGGCAGCAGGCCCTCGATGCGGGGGTTGGGGGCGCAGGCGGCGCAGAGGGCGCGCCCGGCAGCTTTGAACGCGGCCTCTATGATGTGGTGCGCATTCTCCCCCGCGAAGCTGCGGACGTGCAGCGTCACGCCGGCGTTCGACGCCAGCGCCACGAAGAACTCCTTGGCGAGCGTGGTGTCGAACGTGCCGATGATCTCGATGGGCAGCGCCACGTCGTAGTGCAGCTGCCCGCGGCCCGAAACGTCGCACGCCGCCAGCACCAGCGCCTCGTCCATGGGCACGAACTGCGAGCCGAAGCGCGCGATGCCGCGCTTGTCGCCCAGCGCCTGCGAAAACGCCTGCCCCAGCACGATGCCCACGTCCTCCACCGTGTGATGCGCGTCCACGTCGATGTCGCCCACGGCGCGCACGGAAAGGTCGAACAGGCCGTGCCGCCCGAACGCGTCCAGCATGTGGTCGAAGAACGGCACGCCCGTCTCCACGTCCACCGCACCCGTGCCGTCCAAGTCGAGCGAGAGGCGGATGTCCGTCTCCTTCGTCGTGCGCTCCACACTCGCCGTGCGGTGCGCGCCTGCCTTCGGTTCGTCCATCGTTTCCCTTCCCGCCGGCAAAGCCGCCGGCCAAGTCCGCTATTCCCCGTTCAGCGCGAAGTCGCGCAGGGCCGCCAGAAGCGCGTCGTTCTCCTCGGGCGTGCCCACGGACACGCGCAGGCAGCCCTCCAGAAGCGGCGTGCGCGAGAAGTCGCGCACCAGCACGCCGCGCCCATACAGCCACTGCCACGCGCGCCCCGCACGTTCCGCGTCGCCCGCCGGCGCCGGAGCCGGCGCCGCGGCCGCGTCCATGCGCACGAGCAGGTAGTTCGCCGCCGACGGGAACACCGTCATGCCCGGCAGCTTTCCCAGCCCGCCGAACAGGCGCTCCCGCTCGGACACGATGCGCGCGACGCCGGCCTCGAAAGCGGCGCGGTTCGCGTACACCACCCGCGCGATGGCCTGCGACACCGCGTCCACCGAGTACGGCTGGCGCACCTTGACCAGTTCGCGGACGACCTCGGCGCTTGCCAACACGTAGCCCATGCGCACGCCGGCCAGCGAGTATGCCTTGGAAAACGTGCGCAGGACGCACAGGTTGCGATGCCGCGCGAGGGCGCCCGCCATGGTGACGCCCGAGAACTCGAAGTACGCCTCGTCCACCACCACCAGCGCGTCGGTGGCGTCCAAGAGCCGCTCCAGGAACGCCTCGCCGGCCAGGTTGCCCGTGGGGTTGTTGGGGCTGGTGACCACCGCGTAGTCTATGCCGCCCTGCGCCACGCGTGCAAGCACGGCGTCCTCGTCCGCGGAGAAGTCGGGCAGACGCGGCACGTCCGCTACCGCGGTGTTCGTCAGGCGCGCGTTGGCGGCGTACACCGAGAACGTGGGCGGCAGGTTCAGCATCGTGCGGCCCGGGCCGCCCCACGCCAGCGCGAGGTTGAACAGAAGCTCATCGCCGCCGTTGCCCACCAGCACCTGCTCGCGCGCGAGGCCGTTCGCCTGCGCTATGAGGTCGCGCAGGTCGTTGGCCAGCGGGTCGGGGTAGCGGTTGAACGAAAGCGCCCCCACCTCGCGCATGATCTCCCCACGCAGGCGCGCGTCCACGTCGAGCGGGTTCTCGTTCGCCGAAAGCAGCGTGCGGGCGGGCAGGTACTTGGGGTCGTAGGGTTCCAGCCCTGCCAACTGCGGGGCGGACGGCCTCACGCGGTCCACGGGCCATCCCCCTTTTCCTCCAGCAGCTTGCAGCGCAGCTCCACGCTCATGGCATGCGCCCACAGGCCCTCGTGGCGCGCGATGGCCATGACGGCGTCGGCGTCGTTTGCCAGCGCCTGCGGGGTGTACTGAATGACGCTCGTCTTCTTCACGAACTCGTCCACGGAAAGGGGGCTCGCGTAGCGCGCCGTGCCGCCCGTGGGCAGCGTGTGGTTGGGGCCGGCCACGTAGTCGCCCACCGCCTCGGGCGTCCATTCCCCCAGGAAGACCGCGCCCGCGTTGCGGATGGAGCCGAGCAGGCCCATGGCGTCGGCCACGTGCAACTCCAAGTGCTCGGGCGCGATGGCGTTCACGGCGCCGATGGCCTGCTGCAGGCTGGGACACACCACCACCAGCCCCTGGTCGTTCAGGGAGGCAGACGTTATCTCGGCGCGCGTGGAGCTTTCCAAGTGCCGCTGCACCGCGCGCTCCACCGCGTCGGCGTATTCCGCGTCGAACACCACCAAGTAGCACGCCGCCAACGGGTCGTGCTCGGCCTGCGCCATGAGGTCGATGCCCACGAGCGCCGGGTCGGCCGTCTCGTCGGCCACCACGCATACCTCCGACGGGCCGGCTATCATGTCGATGCCCACGTCGCCCGACACGATCTTCTTCGCCGCCGCCACGTAGGCGTTGCCGGGGCCGGTGATCTTGTCCACGGGGCGGATGGACTCGGTGCCGTAGGCCAGCGCGCCCACGGCCTGCGCGCCGCCCACCGTGTAGATTTCCGTGACGCCCGCGATGCGGCACGCCTCCAGGATGGCCGCGTCCAGCGTGCCGTCCTTGGTGGGCGGCGTCACGCACACGATGCGCCCCACGCCGGCAACGGCGGCAGGCAAGGCGTTCATCAGCACGGATGACGGATACAGCGCCCGCCCGCCGGGCACGTAGATGCCCACCGAGTCGAGCGGCGTCACCTTCGCGCCCACCAGCGCCCCGTCCTCGCGCGCGAAGAACCAGCTCTGCTGCTTCTGGCGTTCGTGGAACTCGCGGATCTGGCGCGCGGCATGCTCCAGGGCGGCGGCCGTCTTCGGGTCCACACGGCCCGCGGCCTCGTCGATGGCCTGCTGCGGCACGCGGAACGCCTGCGGGCGCACGCCGTCGAACTTCTCCGTGTAGTCGCGCAGCGCCTCGTCGCCGCGGGCGCGCACGTCCTCGATGATGGAGGTGGCCGCCGAAAGGGCGCCGGCGTTGAACGCGCCGGTGCGGTTGATGAGCGAGGCGTCGAACGCTTCGCCGGGGTTGAGCACGATGCGTCTCATAGGTTCTCCTTTGCGGGATCGGACGGGACGGGGGTTGCGGCCGCAGGGGTCGCAGGAGCGCTGGCGGCTGGGGCGGTGGGAATGCCGTCGGCCGCGGAAGCGCCGAGCGCTGCCGCAGGGGCGCCGGAGGCTGCAGCAGGAGCGCTGGCGGCTGCGGGAGCCGCGCCGCCGGGAACGGGGGCGTACTCGCAGGCGGCTGCATGGGCCTGCAGGGCGCGGGCCAGATCCACGATGCGCGCGTCGGTGCGGAATGCGCAGGCGTTCGCAAAGAAACGCGCCGTGGACGCCAATACGTCCTCCACCACCACCAGGTCGTTCTCGCGCAACGTGGTGCCCGTGGCCGTGATGTCCACGATGCGCTCGGCCATGCCCGTGAGCGGCGCCAGCTCTATGTTGCCGTGCAGCTTCACCACCTCCACCGGCACGCCGGACTTGGCGTAGTGGGCGCGCGTGATGCGCGGGTACTTGGTGGCCACCCGGATGGAGCCGAGTTGGCGGTAGTGCGCGTCCACCGCCGCAGCCGCCCCCGCAGGCTCGGCCACCACGAAGCGGCACGCGCCGAACTTCAGATCGGCCAGCTCCACCACGTCGAGGTTGGCCTCCAGAAGCGAGTCTTTGCCGCAGATGCCGCAGTCGGCCGCACCGAGCGCCACGAACACCGGTGCGTCGGTGGGGCGCACGATGACGAACTCCACATTCCCGTTGCGGATGACCAGCTGCCGCCCGGGGTTCGCCAACCCCTCCACGTCCAGTCCCGCCGCCGCGAGCGCCTCCACCGCGTCGGCGTTGAGCGACCCCTTGGGAACGGCGATGCGCAGAGGGCAGGCTGGGGCAACGTCCGCGTCCCTTTCCGCCGCCGAGGCCGCCATGGCCTGCTCCAGGAAAAAGGCGAACCCCGCCGCCGGACGGTCGGCGCCGTAGACGCCCATCATGCGGTCGTAGCGGCCGCCCGAACCCAAAGCCGCGCCCAGATGGGGCGAGTAGGCGGCAAAGACGATGCCCGTGTAGTAGTCGAACGAGCTCATGACCGAGAAGTCCACCATCAGGATGTCTTCGAGGCCCGCCTGTGCCAGCAGGTCGAACGTGCGCGCGAGGTCATCGAGGCCGTCGGTGCACCCCAGCGGCTCCACCAGGCGCCGCGCCTCGTCGATGGCCGCCCGCCCGCCACGGATGCGCGGCAGGCACCGCACCGCCCCAGCATACGCCGGCGGCACGCCCGCCTTCGCAGCGGGGGAAGGCGCCGCGGGCGCGGCGGTCAGGCGGTCGAGCTCCACGAAGTCGGAGGCGTGGTAGGCGGCCAGCACGGCCTCCTTCCACGCGTCGGACGCGCCCGAACGGTCGAGCAGCGCCCGCAGCGGCCCCACCGTGGCAAGGGCCACCGTGAAGCGCCCGACCCCGCTTTTCCGCAGCGCCTCGGCGAACAGCCCCACTATTTCCGCATCCGCGCCGGCACCGCGCTCGCCCACGCATTCCACGCCCATCTGCGTCACCTCGCGGGCGGACTCGCGCTCGCCCTCGGCCTCGCGGAACACGCGCTGCGTGTAGCGGAACCGCCACGGCCCCGCCTCGCCCTTCAGGCGCGAGGCGCACATGCGCGCCACCTGCAGGGTCACGTCGGGGCGCATGGCCACCAGCGCGCCTTTGGAGTCGAAGAACTTGAACAGGGCGCCCGGCAGGCGCCCTCCCTCCTGCAGCACGTCCATCACTTCCAGCGTGGGCGTTTCAAGCGGCAGGTACCCGCGCGCGGCGAACAGGTCCTGCACGCTGCGCGTGATGGATTCGCGGGCGGCGGCCTCTTCGCAGAGCACGTCGCGGAAGCCCGAAGGGGTGACGAGGTTCAACGTTCGCATCCTTTTCGCATCGATGTCCGAGTCTTTCATGATAGCCCTCCCGCCGCGCCCGCACGCCCGCACGACGAAAACAGCAGAGTTGCACGCTGCCAGCGGAGGACGGGAGGGCGGCACCGGGACGCCGGGGCCGCGCGGCGTGCGGCGCGCGGCGGGGCCATTCCCGTCCCCCGGTCCTCTGTCGCCGCCCAACACTTTAGCACAGTATAGTGATAAAGTACAAGGAAAAAGACCTCAATGGGAGAATTCTGCAGGAATCGTCGATTCTGTACCACCTCTCTGAACAGGCATTATTCAGCATTTCACCAGATCAATACCCTAGTTTCAATCTGGCGCAAAAACAACGGTTCCCGCATTTCCCCGCACATTCTGCAAATCTTCCGCGTGCAGCTACCACATTCACCCGCGCAGGGTCGCCGTCAGCTGCATTGCAGCCGCGGAAGCAGCGACCAAACGCGCAGGCATCGGCAAATCGGAGTCCTATCGTCGTGCGGTGGACTGGGAACTCGCAGCGCTGACACACCCCCAGAGAATCCCTTATGGAATCTCCCATGGAACAGGGCGACGGTTGAACAGCGCACCGCTTTCCGTCAGTTTTCCTCGCGGATGACGAGGGCGCGCAGAATGCCAGGAGTGGCGTAGTCGCGCTTGCCGGCGCCGATGCCCACGCGCTCCACCACGAAGCGCTCGGGAAGTTGCGTGCGCGTGCGCACGGCGGCGGCCAGCGCCGCGCCCGTGGGCGTGACGAGTTCGCCTTGCACGTCCAGAAGGCGCAGCGGGATGCCGTGTGCGGAAACGATGTTCACCACGGCGGGAACGGGCACGGGAATGATGCCGTGCTGGCAGCGCACGGTGCCACGCCCCTCGCACAGCAGGGGCACCACCACATCGGTTGCGCCCAGGTCGTCGAAGCAGACGGCCGCGGCCACCACGTCGGCAATGGAATCAACGGCGCCCACCTCGTGGAAGTGCACCTCGTCGCGCGAAACGCCGTGCGCCTTGGCCTCGGCGTCGGCAAGCACCTCGAAGGTGCGGCGCGCGATGGCCTTCGCGCGGTCGGTCATGTCCGCGGCGTCGATGAGCGCGAGGATCTCCGGCAGCCCGCGATGCTCGTGATCATGGGAACGGGGATGGGGGTAGGGGTGGGAGTGGGAGTGGGAGTGGGAGTGGGAGTGGGAGTGGGAGTGGCCGTGGTCATCGCCGCCGTGCGCGTGCCCGCGACCGGCATCCCCGGGCGCGCCGGTCGGGCCGTGCAGGTAGGCCATGTCGTGGTCATGGTTCTCGTGTTCCGCATCCAGAAGCACCGCGAAGTCGCACGCGTCGAGGCCCGACTTCTTCACGCGGCTCACCCGCACCGAAAACCCGTCCACCGGCAGGCTGTCCAACGCGCGGCGCAGCACGTCCTCGCGCGCGCCCGCGTCCAGCAGCGCCGCCACCGTCATGTCGCCGCTGATGCCCGACGTGCATTCCAAGTACAGCATGTTCCCCATGCGTCTTCCCAACCTTTCCTCCGTGCAATAACGCCAGCCGACACGTTCACCGGCGGTTGATCAGGCTCGCCTGATAGCCGGCGCCGAAGCCGTTGTCTATGTTCACCACCGACACGCCGCTCGCACACGAGTTCAACATGGCCAGAAGCGCCGTGACGCCGCCGAACGACGCCCCGTACCCCACGCTGGTGGGCACCGCGATGACCGGGCACGACACCAGCCCCGCCACCACGCTGGGCAAAGCGCCCTCCATGCCCGCCACGGCCACGACCACCCGCGCGCGGGACAGGTCGTCGGCACACGCGAACAGGCGGTGGATGCCCGCCACGCCCACGTCGTAGCAGCGCACGACCGCGCTGCCCAGAAACTCGGCCGTGAGCGCCGCCTCTTCCGCCACCGGCACGTCGCTGGTTCCGGCGGCCGCCACCACGACGCACCCTTCGCCCGGGCCGTCCGGCATGCCGCCCACCAGGCCCAATCGCGCCTCACGCCGGTACGAGAACGCAAGCCCCCGCACGGGGGCGCCCTCGGCAGGCACGCCGGCGCCGGCGGCCGCGCATCCGGTACCCGCCTCGGCCAGCGCGGCTCCGGCAACGTCGCCCGCGCCGCACGCATCCGCGCCGCCCGCAGCCGCATCCGCGCCGCGCCCGCCCGCATCCGCAGCCGTCCCGAACGCCTCGGCCAGCGCGGCGGCCTTCGCGTCGTCCAAGCGCGTCACCAGCACGCGCGGCTGCCCGCTTGCCACGAGCGCACGGCAGATGCCCTCTATCTGCTGGGCGGTCTTGCCTTCGCCGTACACCACTTCACCCACGCCCTGGCGCTCGGCGCGCGCGAAGTCGGGCTTGGCGTAGCCCAAGTCCTCGAAGGGCGCACGCTCCAGCCGCGCGGCGGCCTCTTCCGCCGACAACTCCCCTGCCGCCACCTGCTCCAACAGGAGCCGCGTCTCTGCGCGGTTCACGCCTGGCCCTTCGGGGCCGAGCCAAGCGACGCCATCAGGCGGTCGTAGTTGGCGATCTTGTAGTCCAGCCGGTCGAGGCCCGCCTGCAGGGTGTCGATGCGCTCCTGCAGCACACCGCGCTGCTCCTCCAGCAGGGCCTTGCGCGCGGCGGCCGTATGGTCGCCCTGTTCCAGCAGCGCCATGTACTCTATCAGCGTCTCGATGGAAACCCCCGCGCCGCGCATGCATTTCACGAACTCGATGGCGCGGCAGCTGTCCTCGTCGTAGTCGCGGATGCCGCTTTCGTTGCGCGGCACGTGGCGCAACAGCCCGACGCGCTCGTAATAGCGCAGAGTGTCGGCCGAAACGCCGTACCGCTTGCTCGCCTCGGCTATCTTCATTGGGCGTCCTCTCCCCTTTCCAAGCGTCTTCCCCTTTCGGCGATGCGTCTCGCAACACCAGGCGCGCAGGGCGCCTGCCATGCGCTCACCGAGGTCGCGCCAGCGCGCACCGGGCGCGGGCGCCGCCAGTCATGAGCCAGCGCGTTCGCACCCGCAGGGCCGCGTCGTCCATGACGTCGCCGCGACAGCGCGAGCCGCATGCAAGTCGTCCGCCGCAGAGCGCACCGTCGTCCATGTCGCGTTCCACACCATTAAAACACTTGAAGCACGCTCCAAGTCAAGCAATGAAAGAATCCCGCGGAAAAGTCTGAGCCCAGTGGAAAAGAGTTTTCCCGCAAGCTACGTCATGTTAGGCTTGAAGGGCGCCGGCGCGCCGATAATGGCCATCGGATGCTTGAGTTTGCGCCCCGTGGCGAACGACATCCCCAAGTGGCGCGCACACGGTGGTAGCGCTGCCTTCGGCGAGGGTCACGTCCGCTACGTCAGCGCGGGCGCCGTGGATTTCTCCCAAAAGGCCGCGAGCCATCACTCGCCGGTGAGGCTGATGTTTATGGTGCTCGACTGCGGAGGTTGCAGAGGGTGCAGAGGTTGCCGTTTATGGCAAACGAGCGCAGAGGCTGCCGTTTATGGCAGGGCGGCTTCGCAACCCGCGGCACACGGTGCGCGGTACGATCTCAATTACCTGCGGTTATGTACCTGCGAGCATCGTGCCTTTTCCGTTTCCCCCGCACACGCCCACATCTTTTTGCCATAAACGGCATCCTCTGCGCCACAAACGTCAACCTCTGCATTTTTTTGCCATAAACGGCAGCCTCCGCAGCCGAGCGTTGCAAACGGCGGTCTCCGCATCTGCAGAAAATACTCATAGGGAGGTTGACGAAGAAGCGCGAGCAGCCGCCCCAGGTCCCAGCACACGAAGAAGGAAGAAAAGGGTGCGTGGCGACTTTCCCCTTCTGGGTATTGCTCGTCGTGGGCCGTCGTGACTTTCACTGCCCCGCCGCCCTCGTCGCGGATCCCATGGGGAGAACGCAGCATGTTGTTTTCGATCCTTTATTGGACGAGAACAGACTACGAGGGGAGAACGGGCAGAGCTTCACCATGTTTCCTTCCTGCAGCTTCGCCATGCTTCCTGCGGCTTTGGCCATGGCGCTTTCTCTGATTCGGGCAGCAGGCGAATGCTTGCCCGCAAGGATTCCATACGTCCCGCGTTTCCTGGAAGCAACGGTCACCGCGCCCGATTGACCGCCCCCAGCGTTATCGCCTGCAATGGTTCGGGACGGGCGTTGCCCTTTCCTTTCGGAGAATGCAGCGAGCAACCTACAGCAGGGACATCTGGACGGGGGCGAAGGCGTGCTCGTGGAGCACTTCGCCGTCGTCGATTTCCACGACGTGCGACTCCCACTCCTTCACGGGGGCCAGAAAGTGCATGCCGCCCTGCTCGAGCACCAGAATGCCGCCCACCATGCCCACGCAGCGGCCCGCACACGCGCCGGCCGCGAGGTCGGCGGGCTGCATCTCGTCGCATGCCGGCACCGACGCGTCGCCGAAATAGGCGCGCGTGAAGTCGAAGTACCGTCCGCCTTCGCCGCAGCCCATGCGCTCCATGGCCGCATCGAGCGGCGTGGCGGCAGCAGCACCGGCGGCAGGGACGGGGGCAGGAACGGGATCGGAAGCGGCAGGCGCGCCATGGGATGTAACGCCTTCGCTGCGCTTCGACGCACAGGGGCGCGAAACGGGAGCAGCGTCGCCGGTCGGGCGGCGCGCACCGGCGGCAGGAGCGGGGTCGGAAGCGACGCCCCCACCAGCCGGCTGGCCTGCGACGGCGCCGGGGGTCAGATCGATGCTCGCGGCGGCTTCGTCAAGGGCGGCGCGAGCATCGGCGAACGAGAAGCGCGCATGCGCCAACAGGTTCACCTTCTTCGACAGGCGCATGGTTTCGCAGATGCCCTCCTGCATGCACAGCGCCGCCTCCAACTCGCGCGCCGCATAGGCGTTCGGGAAGCGTCCCACCACCCGCGCCGCGCGGGCGCCCTGCTCGAGCAGCCGGCGCACGCCGCGCGCCTCCGCCGAGATGCCCGCCTTCACGAACCCGGGCGCGAAGTACGCCAGATAGGTGTAATGCGGCTGCTCGTTGAAGGCGCGCTGCTGCGCCGAAACGGAGATCGCGTAGTAGAACGAGGGGTTGAAGCCCGTCGCCTCCTGACAGGCGGGGCACACCGTGCCCTTGAAGCCAGGCGACAGTTCGACGTCCAGGGGGCACACCTCCGCCCGGTGGGTGGCGAGGTCAAAGCGCCCCGTGCACATGCGGCGCGGCAAGCACGTGAGCGTGAACGTCTTGCCGCGCACGTGGTAGCGCACCTTCGCGCGCGCCTCCATGTCGTTGAGGGAAAGGTAGGGGCCTTCCCCGTCAAAGCCGTGACCGGCCAGAACCATGGTGTGGCCCCCGCGAAGCCTCGTCATGCAACCCGTCCTTTGCGCCGACGCTTTCAGTCATGTTTCGCAAGCATCATAGCGCACCCGCCCCGCCCTCGGCAAAACACCCCCACACCTGCGAAAAACACCCATAGGGAAAAGGGCGATGGGTTGGCGGAACCGCCCTTGCAGCTGTCGCAGGCGCACCACTTCCCACATGCCGGCAGCGGATTTCCGACGTGTCATTGACCCGTGACGAGCTGATCCATGAGCGCGGAAGCACCCGTTTCGCACCTTGCGCATTCTTCCAGGCTCTCTATTCCCCTGATGACCATCCCGCCTATGTCCTCCACGATTCTGCGATCTTTGGGAACGGGCACCAGAATGTCGGCGACCATATAGGGTTCCAAATGTTCTTGATTCGTCCCGTACACATTCTTCTTCAGGAGTTTTTGGCCAATAGGCCCCCTCAGATACTGATACACGAAACCGCGCAGGAACTCGTCCTCGATGACAATCCTGATCAGATTATTCGTGGCAACACAGCCGTCGTGCTGCGCCCTCAGGTAGTCAACCCTCCCTATGGTTCCGCTGTCGCTCACCACAATGTAGCCCTTGTGGACCGTCAATTCGTCGAGCTGGCGGTTTTGCAAAGGCGTTGCTTTGTTCCTATCGAGATATTTGACGTTTTCCGCCTTTATCTGGGTGATGGCCGTGCCGGTAAAATACTTGACAATACCCGGCCCCTCAACAACGCCTTCCTCGGCATAAGGTCTCACGAACCGGGGACCATTGAACACCCTCGTGGCTATGTCCCCTATCCTGCGCAGTTCGAAATCATCGGTCTCGCCCAGTTCGAGCACCCGCTTCTGGGCGTCGGAATGGGCAGGCAGGTATTGAACGGGATTGAGGGAGAAACTGCCCTGCAGGAATTGAGTCGAGCTGACCGAAAACCGAAACGCCGTCTCTTTGAGCTCGCCTTTCCTAAAGGCTCGATAAGCGAGCACAATGTCCGACAGATCCTCGTCGAGAACCCTTTCCCCATTTTCGAGAATGTAGCGACCCTGATCGTCGCGCTTGAACACCGGCACGCCGCGAGACGTCTGCCCAATCTTGTTGGAAATCGCCATGAAAACGGGATAAGCGTCCGGATGGGCCCCTTTCTGGGCAATGATCACAGAAGCCTTCGACCCGCAGAACGGCTCGAACGTGTCTTCGTGCAAGTTCACGACCGCAAGAATGCGGCAGCTGTCCAGCAGCAATTTCCTTGCGGCAAGCGCTTCCTTGTTGTCCAGCTGGCCTTTTGCCATGACGATGCCCACCACGCCCCCATCGGCAACCCACTGGATGCACCGCTCCAAGAAAAGCAGCTCGGGAGCAACGCCCTGGTTCGTGTTGAGAGCGTCCGAGTACTGCACCTCCCCGTTCTCCGTCACTTGCCAGACATGGCCGATTTTGAAATGCGAAAGAACCGCGGAGTCCTTGATGCGCGTGTCATGCCCTGCGCCAAAAGGGGGATTCGTCAGAATAAAATGAGGCTTGCCCTCTCCGGCCCGTTCCGAAAAAAGCGCCGGAAAGCTTTCGAAGTCGGACAAGCTGTCGTGGTGAATGATGCCGCCGTGACCGTCGTGGCCAAGCATCATGTTTGCCTTTGCGACCTTCACCAGCTTTTTCGTCACATCGACGCCGTACAGGCTGGAAGCAACCTCGCCTTTCTTCTTTTCTTTGGCCATTGAGGAAATGGACATCGCCTCGATCTCCTCGAGAGCATGGTTCATCGAAGCGATCAGGAACCCACCGGATCCGCAGGCGGGATCGAGCACCACTTGCCCAGGGCGAGGATCCACCATGTCCACCATCATGTCGATGACAAGCCGGTTGGTGAAGTATTGCCCGCGCTCCCCTTTCAAATGAGAAGCAACGTATGTCTCGTATGCCGTCCCTATCACGTCGTAAGGAGCATCGAGCAGGGAATACATCTGAAGACTGCTGATCACGATGGCTAGCGTCTTGTCGCTTGCGTTGATTTCCTCGGATTCGGAAAACACCTCGGGGTACTTTGCCTTCACGGACGAGAACAGCGTGCGCACTCTCCTGCATGCGGCTTTCCTCCCCTCGGCCGACCCGAATTCGCTGGGCGTAATGTAGAACTCGCACCTCTCGCTGCTGGAACACTCGTCTTCTATCTTCGCAAGAATGATCCGCACCATGTCGAGCGCTATGTCTTCGGAATAAGCGCCGTCCTTGTAGAGTTCGTTGTGGCACCGTTTGAACACCAGTTTGAGATCGACGGGAGTCGAAAGACTGTACTTGTCCAGCCGTCCAATGCTGTCCCACGCCTCTCCGTATCGAGGAATGCCCATGTAGCCCTGTATCTTCCCCGCAACCGCATCCTTGTGCACATAGACCACTTGCGTGCCGTTGGTCCACAATCCCCCCTCGGCCGAAGAAGCCGAAACGTAGGAGACGAGCTGTCCGTCGCACTCCTTGATTTCGGGAGCCTTCACTTCGCACACCAGAAGAATCTTTCCTTGATCCTTCTGGACGCGCGCCGCAGGGCTTGCGTATATGGCGATGTCCGCATGCCTCAAATCCCTGCCCATACGAATGGGGGCTTCGAAGCACATCAACTCCTTGGGATACCCGTATTCGAAATGGAGCACGCGAGCTATTCTTTGCCTCACGCGTTCTTCGGCTTTGTTTGGCCTCTCTTTTTCGGGTTCAAGAAAGTCTATGATTTTCCCCGAATCGGAAAGATCGAGCTCGTATTCTTGAGATTCTTCCCATACCTGAACGTAATCGTTGTCGGCCACAAGAACTCCTTTTCACGCCACATCGAACGCCTTACGCCGCGAACCAGAATCATCGCAGAACCTCGCAGGCGGTCGCCAAGGATGCCGGAAGCCCCCTTGCCAACCGCCGATGCCCGGTCTAGCCCAGTTTCTTGGCCAGGAGTTCGTTGATTACCTTGGGGTTGCCCTGGCCGCGCATTTCCTTCATGCATTGGCCGACGAAGAATCCCAGAAGCCCGGTCTTGCCGCCGCGGTACTGCTCCACCTTGTCGGGGTTGGCAGCGAGCACCGCGTCCACCACGCCCTCGATGGCGCCCGCGTCGCTCACCTGCTTCATCCCGCGCTCCTCCACGATGGCGGCGGGGTCCCTGTCTTCTTCCAGAACGGCGGCGAACACCTCCTTGCCCTGCTTGGAGGAAAGCTCGCCCGCGCTCACCAGCCGCACGAGCGCCACCGCGCGCGCGGGCGTGAGGGGCGACGCCTGCAGGCTGGCCCCCTTTTGCGCGTTCAGCCACGCCGTCACGTCGTTGATGACCAGGTTCGCCACCGGTTTCGCAAGCGCGGCGGCGTCTTCGCCGGCGCATTCCATGCACGCCTCGAAGAAGTCGGCCGTGGAGCGGTGTTCCACCAGATGGCGCGCGTCGTAGGCCGCAAGTCCGAACGTCTGGGCGAAGCGTGCCGCACGCGCGTCGGGCAGCTCGGGCAGTTTCGCGCGCACACGCTCCACGAACTCGTCGGTGAGGTCGTAGGGCGCCAAGTCCGGCTCCGGAAACAGGCGGTAGTCGTCGGCCGTCTCCTTCACGCGCATGACGATGGTGCGCTTGGCCGACGGGTCCCAATGCCGCGTCTCCTGGTAGATCTGGCCGCCTTCCTCCAGAACCTCGGCCTGGCGGCAGATTTCGTAGGCCAGCCCGTCGTGCAGGTTCTTGAAGCTGTTCATGTTCTTGAGTTCGGTCTTCACGCCCAGCTTCCCGCTGCCGCGCCGGCGCAGGCTCACGTTGCCGTCGCAGCGCAGGCTCCCCTCCTCCATGGAGCAGTCGGAAATGCCCAGTGCCAGATAAATCTGGCGCAGCTTCTGCATGAACAGGCGCGCTTCCTCGGGCGTGCGCAAATCGGGTTCGGTGACCAGCTCGATGAGCGGCGTGCCCGCGCGGTTGTAGTCCACCAGGCTGTGCGTGGCACCGGCGATGCGGCCCTCGCCGCCGCCCACGTGCACCATCTTGCCCGCGTCTTCCTCCATGTGAATGCGCGTGATGCCCACGTGCGCCGTGTAGCCCTCGTCGGTGCGCACGGCGTTCTCCCACGCCTCGCCCACTTCGCGCCCAAGCGCGCCGGGACGCTCCTTGGCGGCGATGCCGTCCACGTCCAAGTCCAGATGCCCCCGCATGCAGAAGGCCACCGGCCCCTGCGTGGTCTGGAAGTTCTTCGCCATGTCGGGGTACATGTAGTTCTTGCGGTAGAACATCGTGCGCTTCTCTATGTCGCAGTTCGTGGCAAGGCCGGCCAGCACGATGGACTCGATGGCGGCCTTGTTCGGCACCGGCAGCGCGCCCGGCAGGCCCAGGCACACCGGACAGGTGTGCGTGTTGGGCTCGGCGCCGAACTCCAGCTTGCAGTTGCAGAACATCTTGGTTTCGAGCGTGGTGAGCTCGGCGTGGATCTCGAGGCCGATGACGGCCTCCCAGTCCTGCAGGACCTCTTCGAGCTTGCGCATGTTACTCACCTGCCTTTTCGACCTGCGACCGGGCGTCTTCCGCAGCGCCCAGTCGCTCAGACAGTCCTGGCTCGCCAGGGCAGTCCACCGGACTGCCCTGCTCGTGCGGAACTCGCTTTGTGGGCGCCGCGGAAGACGCCCTTCCTCCTTCGCCTCCCCTTTTGACTTGCGGGGCGGGAGGTTCCGCCATGCTGCGCTCAGAAGCTTCGCAGCCTTCGCTTCGCATGGGGGAACCTCCCTTTTCCTTGTTCGTTGCGCCCTGCACCGGGGCGCCCGCGGCGGCATCCCCGTCCGTGGCGAGTCCCGGCAGGTCTTTGCCGGGGACGGCTTCGGCGGCGTCGGGAATGGCAGCGGGGGCTTCGAAGGTTGCGCATTCGCGGAAGTCGGGGGCCACCGGCGCAGGGCCGTACACGGTTTCCAAGGCGGCGGCCACGCGCAGCATGTTATGGTCTTTGAACTGCGGAGATATGAGCTGCACGCCCACGGGCAAGCCCGTTTCGGCGCCCAGGCCCACCGGCAGGCTCATGCCGCCGTTGCCCGCGATGTTGATGGAGATGGTGAACATGTCGGACAGGTACATGTCCGTGGGGTCGGACACTTCGCCGAAGCGAAACGCCGTGCGCGGCGACACGGGCGCGAGGATGCAGTCCACCTGCTCGAAGGCGCGCGCGTAATCCTGCGTGATGAGCGTGCGCACCTGCTGCGCCGGGTAGTAGTAGGTTTCGTACACGCCCGCCGAAAGCAGGTAGCTTCCCAGCATGATGCGCCGGCGCGCCTCGGGGCCGAAGCCCTTCGCGCGGCTGGCCTCGTACTGGCCGCCCAAGTCGGCGTGGCCGGGATCGCAGTAGCCGTAGCGCACGGAGTCGAAGCGCGCCAGGTTGGAAAACGCCTCGCACGGCCCCAGCACGTAGTAGGCGCTCATGGCAGCCTGGGCGTTGGGCAGCTCCACCTCAACGATGTCCGCGCCGAGGGCGCGCAGGTGCCCGGCGGCCTCCTCCACCTTCGCGCGCACCTCGGGCGTGAGGCCCTTGGCCTCCATGAACGCGGGCACCACGCCCACGCGCATGCCGCGCACCCCCTCGGCAAGGTTCTCCGCGAAGCCCGCGCCCGCCTCCTGGCTGGTGCAGTCCAGCGGGTCGCGACCGGCTATGGCATCGAGCGCGAGCGCCGCGTCGGCCACCGAGCGCGCGAACGGGCCCACCTGGTCGAGCGAGCTTCCGAAAGCCACCACGCCGTAGCGGCTGACCACGCCGTAAGTGGGCTTCACGGCCACGACGCCGCAGAAGCTGCCCGGCTGGCGGATGGAGCCGCCCGTGTCGCTGCCGAGCGTGACGGTGGCCAGCCCCGCGGCCACGGCGGCCGCGCTGCCGCCCGACGAGCCGCCGGGGACGCGCTGGAGGTCCCACGGGTTGCGGCTGGGGCCGAAGGCGCTCGTTTCGGTGGAACTGCCGAACGCGAACTCGTCCATGTTCAGCTTGCCGAGCGGGATGCCTCCCGCCTCGATGGCGCGCGCCACGCACGTGGCCGTGTAGGGCGACACATAGGCGGCGAGCATGCGCGACGAGCAGGTGGTGTGCGTGCCCGCAAGGTTCATGTTGTCCTTGAACGCCACGGGCACGCCCGCAAGCGGGCCGCATGCGGCAAGCGCGGCACCGGCGGCCTCGGCGGCGGCGCGGGTGCCGGCAGCCCCAGCCGCGCCCGCGCCCGGGACCGACGCGACGGCCGCAGACAGCGCCGCGTCGATCTTTTCCGCCTGTTCGAGCGCCATCTGCTCGGTGGTTTCCAAGAAGGCGTGGGTGGCGCCGTCGAGGGCGCGCACGCGATCGAGCGCGGATGCGGCCACCTCGCGGGCGCTGAACTCGCGGGCGGCGAGGCCCGCCTGGATGTCGCGCACGCCCATGCAGGCGAACGCGTCGCGCGTCGCGGCCATCAGCGATCGCCCCCTTCGCCCAGAATGGACGGCACGAGGAAGCACCCGTCCTGTTGCTTCGGCGCGTTCTCCAAGGCGACGGCCTGCGGGAAGCCGGCTTCTTCGGCGTCCTCGCGCATGACGTTCGAGAGACCCCCGATGGGATGGAACGTGGGCGGCACGCCCGCGAGGTCGTATTCGGTGATGGGCTTCAGGCTGTCGATGATGGCGTTCAGGTCGATGGTCATCTGCGCCACCTCGGCGTCGGAAAGCCCGATGCGCGCATATTCCGCAATGCCGCGCACGTCGCGTTCGGTGAGATGCTGGGTCATGGGGGTTCGCTCTTCCCTTCTCGCTTCGCCCGCCCCCGCGCGCCAACACGCCTGCGGGCCGCCGGGCGCCGGACGCGCCGCAGGGCGACGGTGCCGTCGGGCCGCGGGCGCTTGCCGCGGGGCCGTCGGGCGCGTCGCGGGACGGCGGGCCGTCGGGTCGCGGGGCGCCGGGTGCGGGGCCGCAGGGCAGCCGGGCCGTCGGGCGCGTCGCAGGGCAGCCGGCACGTCGCAGGATGCGGGCGGCCCGCAGGGCCATGGGGCGGCGGGCGGCAGCCGCACTGCGCTGTCGAGGCGCGGCGCACGGGGCGGGCAACATTCAACGGTGTCCATGATAGCAAAGCGGCGGCGCGCAGGGGCGCTCAAGCCGCAACGCGCGCCATTTTATCAGCGAACACGCAAGACGCCCGACGCTTGTTGCTTGTTGCTTGTTGCTTGTTGCCCGAACGAACCCCTTCCCCGCAGTTCGACTCCTTTCGCCCGCGCTCCTGCGCGCCGTGCCCATCCGCCACCCACCTCCCGACCGTCCCACCTCGAACACCGTCCGCATCCGCCCCTGCGCCGCTCCTTTCCTTCCGCTGGTTGCTCTCCCACACTTCTTGACGTCATATACTATGTTACATATAGTATATGGCGAAAGGAGGTATACGGATGGACGCACAGATGAAGCGCGGGTTTCTGGAGGTGTGCGTGCTCGCTTCAATCGGCCGGCAGGACTCATACGGCTACCAGATAGTCAAGGACGTGCCCGCCGTGCTGAACCTCACCGAATCGACCCTCTATCCCCTGCTCAAACGACTGGAGGCAGCGGGGCTTCTGACGGTGTACTCCGTCGAGCACGGCGGGCGGCTGCGCAAGTACTACCGCATCACCGACGCCGGGCGCGCCCACATCCGGGAGTTCCTGAACGAACAGGACGACGTCATGTCCCTTTACGACTACGTGAAGCGAGGTGCCAACCAATGAACGGGACCGAATTCTCGCGGGCGCTCAGACGCGCGCTTGGCAAGCTGCCGTCCCACGAGGTGGAGCAATCGGTGGCGTTCTACGAGGAAATGATCGCCGACCGCATGGAGGACGGCATGCGCGAGGAAGACGCCGTGGCGGCCTTGGGACCTGTCGATGCCATTGCGGCGCAGATCATAGCCGAACTGCCGCCTGTGCCGAAAGCCATGGCGAAAGCCAGCACCGGCAGCCGCGCCCTGAACGTCGTGCTGCTGGCGGCGCTGTCGCCCGTTTGGGTGCCCCTTGCGCTGGCACTTGCCTTGGCCGTCGCGGGCGTGTATCTGTGCATCTGGCTGTGCATCGCGGCGTTGTGGCTGACGGTGGCAGCCCTCGTCCTGTGCGCGCCACTCGGCGCGTGCGCGCTTGCATGGGGCGCGGCCCATGGGCAGGCGGCGGCCGGGGCGTTCCAAATGGGCGTCGGCCTTGTGGCAAGCGGCGTGGGACTGTTCGCGCTGTTCGGCGCGCTGTCCGCCAGCAAGCGCCTCGCGGGCCTCACCGGGAAGTTCGGCAGCTGGCTGAAAAGCCGCTTCGTGAAGCCCACGACGGGAACTGCGGAAGCGGGCATTGGCGCCGGGGCGACGACGCGCGCAAGCGCCATGGGCGCAAACGCGGCTGCGAGAGCGGGGATTGGCGTGGAGGCGGACCCGCGCGCGGGAGCCGACGCCGGCGCAGCAAGCGGCCCAGCACCCGTAGACGCGGAAGCGGCGCGCGCAGACATGGAGGCGGAAGCGAACATGGGGGCGACGGCGCGCGCAGGTGCGGCGGGCGGGACAGTTGCGAGCACGAACGCCAAATGCCGGAAGGTTCTCCTGTCCCCAGCACGCAAGGTCACCCTCGCTGCGGCCGCCGCACTTCTGGCCTGCGGCACCGCGCTCGCCCTTTTCGCCGCCGCGCAAGCCGGGTTCGACTGGGGAACCCTCGTGGTCTCCTACGACCTGTCCGTCCCCGAGCAGCGCCAGCAGACGTAAAGACGGCAAGGGCGGCAGAACCCGCGCCTTCGGCCTGCATCCAGCTGCCGTAACGTAACGTTTTTCGCTGCGTCACGGCAGCACAAGCGTCCCCGTCCTCTGGCCATCGCAGGGAAACGGGGCAGCGGGAAAGACGCGCGCATCGAGAAGGCGCGAACGCTTCTAGTGCATTCGCCTTCCCCCCCCCTCGCAATCGCGGCACTTTCGTGCTACAATAGGGGCGGTGCGTCGCCGCATCCTGCCGGGCGGCATCTCCGGAAGGAGGTGTGTGCCATGGACGCCCAGACTGTCATCGCGATTTGCGCTCTGCTGACTGTGGTGGTTGCCATCGTCGATCTGGCGAGGGAGGAGTAGGCGAACGGTGTTGGAGAAAGGAGAAAGCCGGTCACCCCTGCAAGGAAAACCGGCTTAACCAAAAAACCGATGCCGCCCGGCTAGGCGGGGCACCGACTGTTTCCATTGTAGCATGGACGGCGAAGCGCGCCAAGGGGCCGTGGCCCGATTTCGATCGCCCCGCGGGGCGCGCGGTGCGCGGGCCGGAACCGGCGACGGCAAGCCTGCACGTCCGCTTGGCCCGGTTCGAGCCGCCGCTTCGGGGATGCCTTGCAAAATCGGCAGACGTCCGCGGCGCGCAGGGGAAGCCGCCCACGACCCCCCCCCCGCAGCGCGCACGAGGCCCCGCGCAGCCCGCCTCCGCGGCATTTCCCCGCTAGCGCGTTTGCCCTTCTTGCCAAGAGGCCAGCTCCTGCAGGAACGCGTCGCCGTAGCGCGCGAGCTTCGTGGCGCCCACGCCGGACACGTCCAAAAACTCGTCTTCGGTGGCGGGCAGCTTCGCGCACATGTCGCGCAGCGTCGCGTCCGAGAACACGATGTAGGGCGGCACGCCGGCCTCGTCGGCCAGGCGCTTGCGCAGCGCGCGTAGGCGCTCGAACAGCGCCGGGTCGGCATCCGCGGAAGACGCGCCGCCCGAGCCGCCGAACACCGCGCCGCCCCCGCCAGCCGCACCCGCGCCCGCACGGCCGCGCGCCGGCTTGCGCACGACGCGCTTCATCGACAGCGCGAAGCCGTCCTCGGCCGCCTCGCGGGCGCGCGGCCCCAGCCCCACCACCGGGTACGACCCCTCCGTGATGGACAGGTACCCGCCTGCCGCCAGAAGCTCGACGACCTCCTTCACCTGCGCGGCCGGGGCGTCCACGGCATGGAAGCTGGCCGCCTCGTCCAGATGCAGGTCCAGCACCTTGGCGCTGCGCGACCCGAGCAGCACGTCCACCACCATGCCCTTGCCGAACCTTCCGCGCAACTCCTGCACGCACCGCATGACCGCGCGCGCCAGGGCCGTGACATCCACCGCCTCGAAGTCCCCCGCGCAATTGGAGCAGCAGCGCAAGGCTCCGCCAGCTTGCGGGCCGGCGGGACACCCGCTCTCACTGGCTGTCCCCCCTGTCAGCGAGGGGGCTTCTGGTGCCGAAGATTGCGGCGAAAGCCCGATGTCGAACAAGCCAGTGGCTTGTTCGAAAACCAATTTTGCGCCCGAACGGGCGCATTGCGAGGAGGGCTTGGAACCGCAAGATTCGGCGCCGGAAGCCCCCGCAGCGTCGGCCCGTTCCGCTGGCTGGCAAGCCGGCGAAACCTGCGAATCCCCGAAGTAGTCCAGAATGTAGCGGCGCAAGCAGCCGGTGGTGAGGCAGTAGCCGCACATGACCTCCAGAAGCCGGCGGCGGCTGGCGCGCACGGCGTCGGCCTCCTCGGGCGTGAGTTCCTCGTTGCCGGACTCCTGTTCTATGAAGAAACGGCAGGTGGACACGTCGCCGTCGCTCCAGAACAACAGGCACGTCGAAGGCTCGCCGTCGCGTCCGGCGCGTCCGGCTTCCTGGTAGTACGCCTCCAGCGACCCCGGCATGTTGTGGTGGATGACGTAGCGCACGTTCGACTTGTCGATGCCCATGCCGAACGCGTTCGTGGCCACCATGACAGGCGCGTCGTCGGCAATGAACGCGCGCTGGCTTTCCGCGCGCTCGCCCGCCGGCATGCCGGCGTGGTAGCGCACCGCCCGCACGCCCGCGGCAACGAGCGCGGCGTGCATCTTGTCGGTGTCCTTGCGCGTGGAGCAGTACACGATGCCGCTTTCGGAAGCGTGTTCCAGCGCGTAGGCGGCGATGCGCGCGACCTTGCGCTTGGGCTCCAGCCGCTCCACGCCGAAGTACAGGTTCGGGCGGTCGAACCCGGTGACGGTTTCGAAGGGGTCGCGCAGCCCCAGCAGCCGCACGATGTCGCGGCGCACGCGCTCGGTGGCCGTGGCCGTGAGCGCCGCCACGGCGGGGCGCTTCGGCAGCTGCGCTATGAAGTCGCCGATGGCCAGATACGACGGGCGGAAGTCCTGCCCCCACTGCGACACGCAGTGGGCCTCGTCCACCGCCACAAGCGGGATGGAGGCCTCGCGGGCGAAGTCCAGAAAGCGCGGGTCGGACAGGCGCTCGGGCGCCACGTACATGATCTGGTAGGCCCCCGCGAGCGCGCGGCGCAGCACGGTGGCCTGCTGCCCGGGCGTGAGCATGGAGTTGAGGTAGGCGCCGCGCACGCCCGCGTCCAGAAGCGAGCGCACCTGGTCGCCCATGAGCGACACCAGCGGGCTCACCACCAGCGTGAGGCCCTGAAGCACGATGCCCGGCACCTGGTAGCACACCGACTTGCCGGCGCCCGTGGGCATGACCGCCAGCGCGTCGCGGCCCGAAAGCAGCGCGTCCACCACTTCCCCCTGCCCCGGGCGAAACGCGTCGTACCCGAAACACTCCTTGAGCGCCCTGCGCGCCAGCTCTCCCCTGTCCATGAGTCCGTCTTCCCTCGCCATTCTCCACGCCCCACCCTTCGCCCGTGCCCGCACGGACGCGCCGCGCGCCGTGCCTGCACCGCATGGGCACGCCTCTCTCGCCGTGCTCGTGCACCGCGCGGACGCACGGGCACGGCCCTCTTTCCTCGCCCGCCATCATACCGCATTGCGCTCGGAACGGGCGCGGGACGGGCGGGAGCTGCCGCAGTGGCGAGAGTCGGGATGGGGACACGGCGCGCGGAATGGCCGGGACGCGGGGCGCGGGGGACGCAAACCAAAGCGGGCAACGAGCGCGGGGCGCCACAGGGCGCAGGGCGCGGGGCGCGGCAGGCGGGACGCATCCCGCGCGGCGACGCGCCTGCGGGACGGGCGCGAAGGCGGAAACCCGGCGCCGCGCATGGTAGAATGGGCGCAACCCACACGCGCGGCTCCCGACGGCGGACCGGCCCGCACGGGCCGCAGGCGTGCCAGTCCGCGCGGCCCTCGGGAACGCGACCTCGCGAAAGGACGGGCATGAAACCTGCATTCGTGAAACTTTCCGCAACGTCAAAGGCGCTCGCCGCCGCATTGGCCGCCCTGCTGGCGCTCGCGCTTGCCGGCACCGGGGCGGGCGCCCTTTCGGGCTGCTCCTCCACGCAGGCGCTGGCCTCCGAAGACCTGATGGAGAACGTGGAGGCCGGCAACGTGGAGGCCATGCCCGCGGCGCTCGACGGGCCGGCGGCCACGGCCGCGGCCGACTTCGCCGTGGCGCTGTTCCAGCAAGGCGCCGCCGCGGAGGGCAACGTGGTGATGTCGCCGCTTTCCGTGCTGTACGCGCTTGGCATGGCCGCCAACGGCATGGACGGCGAAACGCTGGCCCAAACCGAGCAGGTCCTGGGCGCGCCAGTTGCCGACGTGAACGCCTACCTGCACGCGCTCGACCAGTCGCTCGCGGAGCCGTATGTGGCCACCGGGGCGGCAGGGAGCATCGGCGGCGCGAACGTCGCTGGCACGACCGAGGGCGCGGGCGGGGACGCAGACGCCACTGGCGGCGCCGCAGATGCGGGCGCGGCAGCAAGCCCCCTC
Source organism: uncultured Eggerthellaceae bacterium (assembly GCA_904420215.1). Classification (GTDB taxonomy): domain Bacteria; phylum Actinomycetota; class Coriobacteriia; order Coriobacteriales; family Eggerthellaceae; genus CAJFUR01. Next base: position 12,969 of record CAJFUR010000168.1, on the reverse strand, counting down.
AAGCTGGCGAACGCGCTCTGGATCAGGGACGGCTTCGAAGTCGAACAGGCGTTTCTCCAGACGAACGCCGACTACTACGCCGCCGGCGCCTTCCGCGCGGCCTTCGACCAAGGCACCGCGCGCGACATCAACGCGTGGGTGAGCGAAAACACCGACGGCATGGTGGAGAACCTGATCGGGGAAATCCCCGCCGAGGCCGTGCTGTACCTGGTGAACGCCTTGGCCTTCGACGCCGACTGGGCCAGCCCCTACACCGAAGACGCCGTGCGCGACGGCACGTTCGCCGCCGCCGACGGCACGGCGCAGGAGGCCCGGATGATGTTCTCGACCGAGCACCACTACTTGGAGGACGGCGAGGCCGTGGGGTTCGTGAAGCCCTACGCCTACGAGGAAAGCCCGTTCGCCTTCGCCGCAATCCTGCCGCCCGAGGGCATGTCGGTGCAGGACTACGCGGCCACGCTCGACGGCGGGCGCCTGCAGGGCATTCTGGAGGGTTCGCGGGACATCGTGGTGCACGCCAGCATGCCGAAGTTCGAAAGCGAGTACGCCATCGACCTCGCGGACGGCCTGAGCGCGCTCGGGATGCCCGACGCGTTCGACGCCGGCTTGGCGGACTTCGCGCGCCTGTCGCCGGATGCCAACGGGCTGTACATCGGCTCGGTGCTGCACAAGGCGCACATCGCCGTGGACGAGCAGGGCACGAAAGCGGGCGCAGCCACGGCCATGAGCATGAACGCAGCATCGGCCATGGCTCCCGAGGACGAGAAGACCGTGCACCTCGACCGGCCCTTCCTGTACCTGATCATCGACCAGCGGACGAACTTCCCCGTGTTCATGGGCATCCTCAACACGCTGGAGTAGCGGAAAGCGGGAACGCGCGGGAAGTGCGCGGGCGCGGCGGAACCGACCGAAAACCTGCAGGAGCAGCCCCCAGACGGCGCGGCGGCTAGCGCGCGAGGCTGCGGGCGGCTTGGGCGAGGGCCTCCTGCGTGAGAGGCTGGCCGGCCTCGACGTGCACGGCCAGGCAGGAGAAACTCGGCTTGTCGGCCGTGAACAGCCCAAGTGAGCGCGAGGCGCGGCGCACGTCGTCCTTCGTCATGCCCGCGCGGCGCAGGGGCGAAACCACCTGCAGTTCCGCGAGCGCCCGGAAGCCGGGGCGGCGTGCGGGGTCGTCGCTGGCGTTCGTGCCGTCGGCAAGCACCGAAAGGCCGTCGCGCGCCATGCGCGCGCGGATGGTGGAGAAGATGAACGTCTTGCAGCGGTAGCACCGGTCGGGCCCGTTCGCGCACACCTCACCGCGCGCGAGCACGTCGGCGTCGATCAGCTCGTGCGGCGCGCCCAGTTCGGCGGCGAGCCGCAGGGCGTCTTCCATTTCGGAAGCGGGCTGGAAGGCCGTGCGCACGATGTAGGCCTTCGCGTCGCAGCCGGCGCGCAGCGCAGCCGCCAACAGGTACGACGAGTCGCACCCGCCCGAAAACGCCACCGCAAGGCGCGGCGTGCGCGCGAAGAAGTCCTCCAGCGCCTCTGCGCCCACGTCCTGCCCCGGCCCGGTTGCCACATCTCCGCGCATCGCCCGTCCTTCCGTTTCGACCTGCCGTCGGCGCGCCGCACGCGCCGCCTCCGAAGGCGCCACCGGCGGCCGGCGTAGCCTGCTGCCGCCGGCGCCGCCGCCATCAGCGCCATCGACCGTCGGCACCGCCGGCGCTCGGCGTGCCCTTGCACCCAGCGGCGCCGCAGGCACCACCAGCGCAGCCCGTGCAGCCAGAGCGCCGCCAGCCGGGGCCGCCAACGCGCCACAGTCCGCCTCCCGCTAATCACGCGCGACAGCATACCCCATGAAGCGCACTCCAAGTCAACCTGCGTGCACGGCGGAGCCGGCAGACACGCCCCCTCCAATTCCCATTCGCTGTTTTTCGCTCGCTCGATCTGATGGAACCCCCGTCGCGTACCAGCAGAGTTCGCGTGCGGGCGGAGCCAAACCACAAAGGAGGTAACCGCCTATGAATGAAGTCTTGTTTGTCTTGGCAGCAACGGCCAACATAGCCAGCTTCGTGCTGGCCCTATGGCAAGAGTATAAGCACCAACGGATGGAGAGGGAGAAGAAGCGGGGCTAGCGGCAACTAGCCCCCAATTCGCCTGTACCGCTCCGCCCGCCATCCTTTAAACGATTCGCGGGCTTTGCCGGTACAGTGGCAGCATAGCGTCTTTGCGTTATTTTGAAAATCGCACCCGCTTTCACCACCCGTTTGCAAAATAACTGTCTTGCGGGTAAGATACTCGCAAGACAGTTACAACGGTCAGGAGGCGCCATGTTCGTGGGACGCGAGGAAGAACTCGGCATGCTCGAGCGGCTCTACCGGAAACGGGGTTTCCAGATGGTCGTGCTTTACGGGCGGCGGCGTGTCGGCAAGACGACGCTGCTTGGCGAGTTCTCGAAGGGAAAGCCGACCCTCTACTTCACCGCGCAAGTCCAAAGCGCCGCAATGAACCTTCTCTCGTTCTCGAAAGCGGCCTACCGCTTCTTTGACTTGCCCACATCAACCGGGCCGTTCGCCTCATGGTCGGACGCCTTCTCGTTCGTCGCAAACCGGGCGAAGGACAGGGGCGGCCCCTTCCTTTTCGTGTTCGACGAATTCCCCTATGCCGCCGAATCCGAGCCTTCGCTGCCCTCCGCGTTGCAGATTGCCATCGATCACGAATTCAAGGAAACGAACGCACGGATTATCCTCAGCGGAAGCAACGAAGGCTTCATAGAAAGCAAGGTTCTTGGAGCGAAAAGCCCTCTTTTCGGGCGACGTACCGCCCAGATCAGGCTGCAGCCATTCGACTATTTGGACGCCGCGCGCATGACTCCGTCGGCAACAGACGATCAACGTGTCGCATACTACGCGGCGTTCGGCGGCACGCCATACTACCTCGCGCAAATTGACGATGGCGCGCCGTTCGAGGAAAACGTCGAGTTCCTGTTCTTCAACAAAGCCGGCCTGCTGTACGAAGAACCCATGATGCTCCTGCGTCAGGAGCTGCGCGAACCGGCAAACTACAATTCCGTGCTGAGCGCCATCGCGGGCGGGGCAACCTCCCCCAAGCGGATTGCAGAAGCAGCGGGCATCGAGCAGGCTTCGGTCGGGAAGTACCTGAAAACGCTCGAAAGCCTGGGACTTGTCGAGCGCATCGTGCCGTTTGGCGACAATCCGGAGAAGTCCCGCAAGGGCCTTTACATCGTGCGCGACCCCTTCTTCGCGTACTGGTACCGATTCGTGAGCCCCAACGTGGGAGCCATCGAAAGCGGCGCGGGACGGGCGGCGGCGCAAACGGCGTTCGGCGAGGCATTCTCCACCTACGTGGGGAAACGCTTCGAGGACATATGCCTGCAATGGCTTGCACGGCGCAACCGGGAAGGAAAGCTCCCCTTCCCCGCTTCCTCGTTCGGCCGCTGGTGGGGCACCGACCCCGCCGCCCGCGAACAGGTGGACATCGACGTCATAGCGGCCGACAAGCCATCCGGGCAGATCCTGCTTGGGGAATGCAAGTGGCGCGGCGCCCTCAACGAGACCGATGCGTTGGAAAAGCTGGCGTCGAGGTCAGCGCTCGTGAAGGGATACGACCAGCGTCATCTGGCGCTTTTCACGAAAAAGCCCGCAGGCGCCGCAACCGCGAAAAAGGCGGACGCCCGTGGCGACCTCATGCTCGTCTCGATGCGCGACCTGTACGAAGAGCCATGATTCCCCGGCAGCGCCGCCTTCACGCGCCGAGCGCGTTGGCGAGGAAGCGCCTGTCGGCTTCGGCGAATTCCAGAAGGGCGCGGGCGGCAAGGTCGTAGAGGCCGTCGGGTGCGTCGGCGTGCTGTCTTCGCATTCGACCCCGTGTCTACAGGCTTCGCAAACCGCACGTCTACCGGCTTCTTGCGAAGGAGCGCTTTCGCCCAAGCGCCCCTAACGGCCCTCCTTCTGCCATGCCGACGCCTTCGCATTGATGTCCCTGCCGAACGCCTGCAGGAAGGGTATCCATTCGTCGAGGACTTTCAGGGCGCAGCCCGTTGCGAACTCGGCGTTGTAGCTGTGCGAAAGCTCGTTGCGCATGAGGCGCATCTCGTTCCAGCGCGCGTCGTCCTCGATGATGCCGTTGTAGGCGGCCTGCTCTATGGCCTCGCGCGGGCTGCCTTTCGGCCAGTCCACGATGCCGTAGCGCTGGACGAGTATGTCCTTCATGAGTTTCCACGAAAGGTCGAAGGCGAGCTTGAACTTGCTCAGCAGGCCGGAAAGCACGTAGGTGTCCTCGAACACGGGCTTGTCATAGGCCTGGCCCAATTCCCACAGCAATCCGTCAAGGTTGGCCAGCCGGTCCATATAGGACAATTCCGTCACGGTCGATCATCTCCTTCAGCGTCGGGCTCACGAACCCGTTCATGCGGACGAGATCCCATTTCCTCAGGGACGGAAGCGCCTCCAGGTCGTCTTGCAGCGCGTCCCAGTCGCGGACCGTCCATCCCTCCCCCGGCCACACGGCAACGTCGATGTCGCTCGTGGCGTGCGCCGTGCCCTTGGCGAAGGACCCGAACAGCACCGCCGACGCGATGCCGCGCTTCCGCATGAGCGGCACGGCCGCCTCGAGAAGGGGTTCTATGTCGCGCCTTCCGCCCGCCACGGCATGCGCCCCCTACACGTTGAATTTGAAGTGCATGACATCGCCGTCTTGGACGACGTAGTCCTTGCCCTCCTGGCGCAGCTTGCCGGCGTCGCGGCAGCCCTTTTCGCCGCCCAGTTCCACGTAGTCGGCAAACGACGCCGTCTCGGCCTTGATGAAGCCGCGCTCGAAGTCGGTGTGAATGACGCCGGCGGCCTGCGGGGCCTTCGCGCCGATGGGGATGGTCCACGCGCGCGTCTCCGTCTCGCCGCTGGTGAAGTAGCTCTGCAGGCCCAGCAGGCGGTACGCCTCGCGCACCAGGCGCGCAAGCCCGCTTTCCTCAAGCCCCATGGCTTCCAAGTACTCCTTGGCCTCCTCCGCGTCCAACTCTGCCAAGTCGGCCTCCACCTTCGCGGAAATGGGCACGGGCGCGCAGCCGTCGATCTCCGGCAGGCTGGCGTCCAGCTGGTCTTCGTCCACGTTGGCAACGTAGAGCATCGGCTTCATGGTGAGCAGGTGCAAGTCGTACAGCGCCGCGCGCTCCTCGTCGTCCAAGTCCAGCGTGCGCGCGCGGTGCCCCTCGTCCAGTCCCGCGAGCACCTTCTTCGCCACCTCCAGCTTCTTGGCGCCGGCCTTGTCGCGCTTGGCCTCCTTCTCAAGGCGCGGCAGGGCCTTTTCCAGCGTGGCCATGTCGGCCAGGATGAGTTCGGTCTTGATGGTTTCCACGTCGGAAGCCGGGTCCACGCGGCCCGCCACGTGCACCACGTCGGCATCGCCGAAGAAGCGCACCACCTCGCAGATAGCGTCCGTCTCGCGGATGTTCGCAAGGAACTGGTTGCCCAGCCCCTCCCCCTGGCTCGCCCCGGCCACCAGGCCCGCGATGTCCACGAACTCCACCGTGGCCGGCACGATGCGCGCCGGGTTGTCGATGGCTGCCAGCGCGTCCAGCCGCGCATCGGGCACCGGCACCACGCCCACGTTGGGCTCGATGGTGGCAAACGGGTAGTTGGCCGCAAGGCCGCCCTTGTTCGTGAGGGCCGTGAACAGCGTGGACTTGCCCACGTTGGGCAGCCCGACGATACCGATGGAGAGCGACATGGGACTTCCTTTGCTTGCATGCCTCGCGCGGCAGGCACTCGCGCACCCGGCGTCCGAAGGCTCCGTGCGGGTTGCATGCGCCTGCGCATTTTACGTGTCCGCCCCATGATAGCAAACAAACCCGCCAGCCGGGATGCCCCCGATGCAATCCCCACTTCGCGCCTGCCGCGGGCCCCCACCCGCCGCGGGGCTCCCCACCCGCCACCGGCGCTTGCCGGCCCCCGGCGCGACCGGCGCCCGCCCGCCGCAGGCGCCCATCGGGCGCGAGGCGCCCTCACCCGAAGCGCACTTCCGGGTAGTAGCAGTTCAGGCCCTCGCCGCAGGCGGCGGCGCGTTCAGGCGGCACGTGCATGCGAGCAAGGAACTCCCGCTCGCTTCCGCAGTCCCGCGCAATCTCCACGTTGCGGCGGATCGTCTCTATGTCGCGCAAAATGAACTCCGAGTCGTCCGAGCGCCCCACTATCTTCGCGGCGGAAACGCCCATGCGCTCGAAGCGCCACACCGCGCACAGCCCGCACGCCGCGCGGTGGAACCGCCCGTATGCCCCGTTGTTCTCGCGCGCCGCCTGCGCAAGAGCCGGCGGGCCTTCCACGAAGAACTCGCGGCGCACGTCGCGCACGTCGAAGCACAGCGCGTTGCGCCCCTTGAAGTGCCGGCCAAGGCAGTAGCAGTCGGAAAAGATGCATCCGTTGCGCATCAGGAACACCTCGTACTCCAGGCCGGGCACCGCGCGCATGATGCACTCGACCTCGCCCAGCGACACGTCGCGCGGGACGATGACGCGCGTGCAGCCCAAGTCGCGCAGCACGCAGGCTATCTGGGCGTTGTACACGCCGCACATGGTGGACGCCACCACCTCCAGCCCGCTGTCGGCAGCCGCCTCCACGGCCTCGGGAACCGACACGATGACGCCGGCCGCGCCCGCCTCGCGCAAGCGCTCGAAGTAGCCGAACAGGAAATCCAGCTGCGCGCGCGAGTACGCGTTGGCGTTGAATGTCACGTAGAGCCGCCGGTCCAGCGCGCGCACCTCGTCGGCAATGGAGAGCACTTCCTCGAACGAGTAGGGGTTCGCCTGGTCGAGGAAGCTGGTCATGCGGTTGAGGTCGGCCGCGCGCCCGAAGCGGGCGTGCCACGCCTCGTCGTGGAAGCCCACGTAGAACTCGTCGCCGCCCGCACGCGCATAGCGCCCCAGATAGGCGCGGTCGTTCACCGGAACCAGCGTGTTCACGGGCGCGCCCCCGCTCCCACAGGCGCGCCCGCCGCCGTGGGCAGGCTCGCCCCCACAGGCACGTCCACTGCCAGCGCGCCCGCTTCCGCAGGGGCGCCTGTTGCCGCGCGCATGCTTGCCGCCGCCAAGTCGCCCTTTCGCGCGGAAGCGCCCGCCGCCGTCAAATCGTCTCTTCCCGCAGGCTTTCCCCTTGTTGCAAGCGCACCCGACGCCGCGGCGCCCCGCACGCCGGCACGCGCCGCGGGCGCGGTGCGCCCCTCCGGGCGGAACACGGCGGTGGGGCCGTTTCGCGTCGCGCTGTCGCGGCGTGGCACCAGCACGTCGAACGGGGTCACGATCATGCGGAAGTCCTCGCCCTCGCACACGGTGCAGCCATGGTTGGGAAAGTACACGGTGCGCCCCCACTTGAGCATGCGCGTGCCATAGGGCAGCCCATAGCCCACCGAGCAGCGCGCGCATTCCATCGCACAGGGGGCGTTCGGGCGGAACTTCTCACGCACGGGGCGGCCGATGCCCGCGAACTCGCACACGTTGCCCGTCGAAAGGTAGCAGTACGGCATGTGCACGCCCACGCTCACCTGCGGCAGGAAGCCGCGCACCTCGGACAGGTCCAGCGCGGCGTGCGTGGGGTCTATCTCTATCCCGGCCACCTCACCGCGGGAAAAAAGCCCCGTGAGCACCGCCGGCAGCCCCACGGCATGGCGCGTCTCGAACAGGTCGGCATAGCGCGGGTCGCGCGGCTCCTTGAAGAACAGGCGGCCCAGGTTGATGGCCCGCCCGCACCTTTGGCGGCAATAGGCGAACATGCCCACGTCGTTGACGGTGATCTCGTCCACCATGTCGCCGTAGGACGTGAGGATCTCCTCCACCAGCTGACACGCCTCGGCCAGGTCGCGCTGCGAGACAACGGGCACCACCAGCGTGGCCGCCATGCCCTCCCGGCGGCAGAGAGCGAACGCCTCCCGCCACAGCGACATCGACTGGCGCAGGAAGTATTGGCTGCAGAAGTTGGAGCCGACGTAGAGGCGCTGGGCATGGCTGCGGCCCGCCAGTTCCATGGCACGCTCGACCACCTCGCCAAGCGTCAGGCCACGGGCACGGGCCGCAGCCGCCACGTCGGCAACGCTGCACGCGGGAACGGACTGCATGCCGAGGACTTACCGCTCGCCGCCGTCTGCAGCCGCCCCATACTTCTCGCCGGAGCCGTAGCGCTCGCCGCCGGCGTACTTCTCGCCGGAAGCATATTTCTCACCGGAAGCGTACTTCTCGCCCGAGGCGTAATGCTCGCCCTTGCCGTAGTGTCCCCCGCCGGCATAGCGCTCGCCTTCCGCATAGCCTTCCTTGCCCGCGCCGTAATGCTCGCCTTTCGCGTAGCCTTCGCCGTAGCGCTCGCCGTCGCCGTAGCGGTCCCCGGAGGCATAGCCTTCGCCCTTGCCGTAGTTCTCGCCCTTGCCGTAGCCTTCGGGCTGGCCCTTCAACTCGTCGATCGTGTCTTCCATCATGGGATCCTCTTTTCGCTCGGATTGTCGCTTCTCCCGCCCACAGGGCAGAGCGTCGAAAGGGGCGCTATCGCCGCATGCGGCGGAAACCCGCGTCCGCCCGCAGCACGGCATGCGCCCCGCACGCAAAGAGGATGATAGGGCAACGCCCCCCGTGCCAAGGAAGCGCCCTGGAGGCCTTTGCCAACCCGTGTGCGCCCCGTAAGCCCCGCGAAAAGCGAAGCGCGCCCCTAGAAGGTGACGATCCCGAACGTCTGGGCGACGTAGGCCACCAGAATGACCACCACCAGCACCGGGGCAATGTATTTGACCATGACCGTCCAGGGCTTCTTCAGGCGGAAGGGGCCCGAACGCTCCACCTCGTCGATGATGAGTTTCGGCTTCACCACCCAGCCCACGAACACGCACGTGAGCAGCGCCACAATGGGCATGACCACCGAATTGGAAAGGAAGTCGAAGAAGTCCAGCAGGCTGGTGCCGGCGCCCAAGGGCTCGATGAACGAAAGGCCGTTGTACCCCATGTTCACCACGATGCCCGCCACGACCACCACGGCAATCACCACGGCAAACGACTTCCTGCGCGACCAGCCGGCGCCGTCCTGCACGATGGACACGCACGTCTCGGTGAGCGAGATGGCGCTCGTCAGCGCGGCGAACAGCACCAACAAGAAGAACAAAAAGCCTATCGCGGCGGCCGCGCCGCCCATGTCGGCGAACACGGCAGGCAGCGTCACGAACATGAGCGAGGGGCCGGAATTGGCCGCCACCGCCTCGCCCGACCCCATGGCCACGAACGCCGCCGGCACGATCATGAGGCCTGCCAGAAACGACACGCCCAGATCGAACCCGCCCACGCGCACGACGCTCTGCGTCAGGCTCGACTTGCGGTCAAGGTACGAGCCATACGTGATCATGATGCCCATGGCAAGGGAAAGGCTGTAGAACATCTGCCCCAGCGCCCCGACGACCAGCTCGGGAGAGAACTTGCTGAAATCGGGTACAAGGTAGTACAGCGCGCCTTCCAGCGCACCGGGCATGGTGAGGGTGTAAACGGCAATGCCCACGGCCATGACGATGAGTGCGGGCATCATGAACAGGTTCGCCTTCTCGATGCCGCCCTTCACCCCCAGCGCCACCACGGCGAACGCGACGGCCATGAACACGAGCATCCACAGGTAGCTTTCCACGTCGCTGGTGATGAACCCCGTGAAGAAGCCCCCGCCGTCGGCCAGCGCGGCCGGCCCGTCCACCAGATAGGCCACTGCGTACTTGGTGACCCACCCACCGATGATGCAGTAGTACGGCGTGATGATGAACGGCACGGCGGAGGCGAGGATGCCGATGAAGGCGTACTTCCGCCCGAACTGCTTGAACGCCCCAATGGCCGACTGCCCCGTCAGGCGGCCCAAAGCCGTCTCCAGCAAGAGCAGCGACACGCCGAACGTGAACACGAGCAGAAGATAGGTGAGCAGGAACGTGCCGCCACCGTACTTGGCGGCCAGATACGGGAAGCGCCACATATTCCCCAGGCCCACGGCGGACGCCGCCGCTGCCAGTATGAACGCCCACTTGCCCGACCATGCGGAACGGGCGGGCTTGCCAGTTGCCGTCATCGAAAACCTCCGAAGCCTCTCGCCGCCGCAACCCCTGCCGGCGGTCCCCTCTCGCCCGCGCGCCCGCACACGGCCGGCACACGCGAACAACGAATTAACCATTATACCGGAAATCCACCGAATATCTGCGCTTTTGGCGATATCCTTGGGCAGGCGGGCGGTTTCCACTATCATGTGAGTGCCAGCCGGCACGCACGCGGCGCACGGCGCGCCTGCGGCATGCAGCATGCGAGAACGTTGCGGCGAGAGGGCAGCCGGCGCAACCGCGTCGTTGCCGGGCTGGGGGCGCGGGGTCGTGCGGGGCGGAAGGCTGCGCAGCTTCTGCAGCCCCACATGGCCCCGCGCCCCCAGCCCGGCAGCAACGGCAACGGCAGCGGCAACGGGCCAACACGAAAGCCAATCGCGAGCAAGGAGCATCACCACATGTGCGGCATCTGCGGATTCACGGGGGCAACCGAAGACGACCGCCCCATCCTGAAAGCCATGTGCGACATCATGGCGCACCGCGGCCCCGACGGCGAGGGGCAATACCTCGACGCCGGCATCGCGCTGGGACACCGGAGGCTTTCGCTCATCGACCTCGAGGGCGGCAACCAGCCCATGGTGCGCGCGACCGGCGAGCACGACGCCCGCGTCACCTCCCCCGCCCTCGGCTCCGACGGCACGCCCGCAGCCGGCGCCGAGGCCGCGCACGCCACAGGCGACTTCGCCATCGTGTTCAACGGCGAGATATACAACTACCGCGACCTGCGCGCCGAACTGGAGGCGCAGGGCTGGGCGTTCAAGACCGGCTCCGACACCGAGGTGCTGCTCACGGGCTACCTCGCCTGGGGCGAGGGCGTGCTCGACCGCATCCGCGGCATGTTCGCGTTCGCCATCTGGAACCGCACGACGCGCGAGCTTTTCTGCGCGCGCGACTTCTTTGGCATCAAGCCCTTCTACTACACGTTGCAGCACACGGGGCGCGGAGCGCAGTTCGTCTTCGCCTCCGAAATCAAGTGCATCCTCGAACACCCCGCCTACGAGCGCGAACTCAACGAAGAGGCGCTGGAGCAGTACCTGTGCTTCCAGTTCTCGGCGCTGCCCGAGACGTTCTTCAAGGGCATCTACAAGCTGCCGCCCGCGCACTGCCTGACCGTGCACGCCGACGGCACCACCGAAATGCGGCGCTACTGGCGTACCGCCTACGCCTTCGACGAGAGCCGCAGCCGCGAGGACACCGTGGCGGCCATCGACGCGGCCATGCGCGAGAGCGTGCGCTACCACAACGTGGCCGACGTGGAGGTGGGCTCGTTCTTGTCGTCCGGCATCGATTCCAGCTACATGGCGGCGTGCCTTGCCAAGGAAAACCCCGCCATCAAGACGTTCACCGTGGGTTTCGCCGAGTACGAGGGAGAGCGCGACGAGATATCGTGGGCGCGCGAACTGGCCGACGAACTGGGCATTGCGAATTCTTCCAAGCACATATCCGAAGACGAGTACTGGGAGAGCCTGCCGCGCGTGCAATGGCACATGGACGAGCCGTCCGCCGACCCTTCCGCCGTGGCGCTGTACTTCGTGGACCAACTGGCCGCCACGCAGGTGAAGGCCGTGCTTTCCGGCGAAGGGGCCGACGAGTTCTTCGGGGGCTACCGCATCTACCAGACGCCGTTCGCGAACGCCAAGCTGGCGTGGTGCCCGAAGCCCATGCTGCGCGGGGCCGCGAAGGCGGCGCGGGCGCTGGGCGTGCGCGGGGCGAACTACCTCGAGCGCGCGAGCGAGACGGTGGAGGACTGGTACTACACCAATGCCAACGGCGTGGCGTTTTCCGTGGAGGAGCGCGAGCGCCTGCGCGCCGGCAAGCGCGGCGGAGCGGCGGGAAGCGCCGCGCAGGCGGACGCGGCAGCGCGGCGGGACGGAGACGCGGCCGCAACGGCCGGCGGGATTGCAGGCCGCGCGGGCGACGGGAATGCAGACCGTGCGGCAGGTGGGATTGCGGGCCGCACGGGCGAAAGCCCGGCAGATGCGGGGGCGACAGGCAACGGCAGCGCATGCCACGCGGGCGAAAGCGTCCCGGCGGCGCAGGCAGGCGTGCCGCCGACGCCGCAGGAAGTCACGGCTCCCGTGTATGCCGAGGTGGCGGACTTGGACGAAACGACGCGCATGCAATACGTCGATCTGTTCTTCTGGCTGGTGGGAGACATCCTCCTGAAGACCGACAAGATGTCCATGGCCCATTCGCTGGAAAGCCGCGTGCCGTTTCTGGACAAGGAAGTGTTCCGCGTGTCGGCCACCATCCCCACGCGCCTGAAGGCCGACGGTGGGCAGACGAAGCTCACGCTGCGCGAGGCGGCCGAGCGCGCCATTCCGCGCGACTGGGCGCAGAAGGAGAAGCTTGGGTTCCCCGTGCCGGTGGTGAACTGGCTGCGGCAGGAGCGCTACTACCAGCAGGTACGGGAATGGTTCACCGGGAGCATTGCCGAGCGGTTCTTCGACACGTCCGAACTGGTGCGGCTGCTTGACGAGCACAAGGCCGGCGCCGACCGCTCCCGCAAGATCTGGATCGTCTACATGTTCCTTGTGTGGTACCGCATCTACTTCGTGGACCGCACCGTGCCGGAAAAGCCCGCCGCGCGCTAGGAGGCACGCGCAAGAACCCGCAGCCGCAGGGCGGCCGCACGCCCGCAGGCCGCCCTAGGCGAGCCGCGACGCATCGACGGCGACGAGGTGGCCGCTTTCGTCCTCGAACACGCACAGCCCCCCGTCGCGGCTTTCGTAGAGGTGGCGGAAGCGCGCGAAGCGGCGTTTCGGCGAAGCCGCCGACAAGGCAGGGGAAGGATCCAAGGGTTCGGGTTCGGGTTCGGGTTCGGGTTCGGGTTCGGGTTCGGGTTCGGGTTCGGGTTCGGGTTCGGGTTCGGGTTCGGGT
>CAJFUR010000167.1 GCA_904420215.1 uncultured Eggerthellaceae bacterium | reverse complement strand
TACGTGACCAAGGGCTTCCGCATGGTCAACGACGTGAAGCCGGGCGGCACGTACCTCATCAACTGCCAGTGGTCGCCCGAGGAGCTGGACCATCACCTGAACGCCGAGGCCAAGCGCTACATTGCGGAAAACGGCATCAAGCTCTACACCATCAATGCCATCGACCTCGCCCGCGAGATCGGCATGGGCAAGCGCACGAACACCATCCTGCAGTCGGCGTTCTTCACGTTGGCGAACGTCATGCCGCAGGAAGACGCCATCCGCTACATGAAGGAGGCGGCCACGAAGTCCTACCTGAAGAAGGGACAGGACGTGGTTGACATGAACCACCGCGCCATCGACGCGGGGGCGACGGCCTTCCGGCAGGTGGAAGTGCCCGCCTCGTGGGCGGACGCCGTGGACGCGGGCGAGGCGCCGGAACTTGGCGGGCGCGCCGAGCTGGTGAAGCAGGTGCGCGAGATCATGGAGCCGGTCGGCCGCATGGACGGCGACCGCCTGCCGGTGTCCGTGTTCGTGGAGCACGCCGACGGCCAGTTCGAGCAGGGCGCGGCCGCCTACGAGAAGCGCGGCGTGGCCGTGAGCGTGCCCACGTGGGACGCCGAGACGTGCATCCAGTGCAACAACTGCGCCTTCGTGTGCCCGCACGCCGCCATCCGCCCGTTCGCGCTCGCGCCCGAGGAGGCGGCCGGCGCGCCGGAGGGCATGAAATCGGCGCCCGCGAAGGGCAAGGCGGCTGCCGGCTACCAGTACGCGCTGGCCGTCTCGCCGCTGGACTGCATGGGCTGCAGCGTGTGCATCGGGCAGTGCCCCACCGACTCGCTTGCCATGGTGCCCACGGAAGGCGAGCTGGCCGAACAGGAAGTGTTCGACTACTGCGTGGCGCACGTGTCCGACAAGCCCGAGCTGGCCGACGCCAGCGTCAAGGGCAGCCAGTTCAAGCGGCCCTTGCTGGAATTCTCGGGCGCCTGCGCGGGATGCGCCGAGACGTCGTATGCGAAGCTGGTCACCCAGCTGTTCGGCGAGCGCATGTACGTGGCCAACGCCACGGGCTGCTCGTCCATCTGGGGCGGCCCCGCGGCCACCTCGCCCTACACGGTGAACGCCGACGGGCACGGCCCCGCGTGGTCGAACTCGCTGTTCGAAGACAACGCCGAACACGGCTTGGGCATGCTGCTCGGCCACGAGGCGGTGCGCAACCGCCTTGGGGGCCTGCTGGCCGACATGGAGGCGAGCGACAAGACCCCCGAAGCCACGAAGGAACTCATCCGAGCCTACCTTGCCACCGCTGCCGACGGCGCCGCCAACGCACAGGCCGCCCGCGCGCTCGTGCCCGCCTTGGAGGCAGCCGCGGAGGACGGGTGCCCCGTGGCGCCCGAAATCCTCGCGAACAAGGAATACCTCGCCAAGAAGTCCGTGTGGATTTTCGGCGGCGACGGCTGGGCCTACGACATCGGCTACGGCGGCCTCGACCACGTGCTGGCCTCCGGCGAGGACGTGAACGTGTTCGTGTTCGACACCGAGGTGTACTCCAACACCGGCGGGCAGGCATCCAAGGCGTCCAACATCGGCCAAGTGGCGCAGTTCGCCGCCGCCGGCAAGGACATCAAGAAGAAGAGCCTGACCGAGATAGCCATGGCCTACGGCTACGTGTACGTGGCGCAGGTGGCCATGGGGGCCAAGCCCGCCCAGACCATCAAGGCCATCACCGAGGCCGAGGCGTATCCCGGCCCCTCGCTCATCATCGGCTACAGCCCGTGCGAGATGCACTCCATCAAGGGCGGCATGGCCAATTGCCAGGACGAGATGAAGAAGGCCGTGGACTGCGGCTACTGGAACCTGTTCCGCTTCAACCCCGCGGCTCCCGCCGGCAAGAAGTTCGTGCTGGACTCCAAGGAGCCTGCGGGCGGGTACCAGGAGTTCCTCATGAACGAGGCGCGTTACAGCCGCCTGACGCGCGAGTTCCCCGAGCGCGCCGAGGAGCTGTTCGAGCGCAACGAGAAGGCCGCCATGGAGCGCTACGGGCACTTGCTCAAGCTCAAGGAGGTCTACGCCGAGGCGTAAGGGGCGCCGAAGGGCGCGAAGGGCCGTTTCGGCCCGCTGGCGAAAGAGAAGGGAGGCCTGGTGCGCGTCGGGCCTCTTTTCTTGTATAGTATGCAGGTACGTCAATGTTCGCGAGACAAGGAAGGATGAAACATGGCAGGTCTACCGTCGATCCCCTTGATTCTGGGGCTCGCAGCCGGCATTCTGGCCGCTCTGTATGCGGGCGTCCTGATCAGCCGGATCAACAAGTTGCCGGCAGGCAACGAGAAAATGCAGAGCATCGCCGCCGCCATTCAGGAGGGCGCGATGGCGTATCTGGGCCGCCAGTACCGCACGGTCGCCATCGTGGGCGTCGTGGTGGCCATCGTGCTTTTGGTGCCCGGCTTTTTGGGCGTGTCCGGCTTCGGCGTGTGGACGGCCATCGGCTTCGTGGTCGGCGGCGCGGCCTCGGCGGCTGCCGGCTTCATCGGCATGCGCATTTCGGTTGCGGCGAACGTGCGCACGGCTGAAGCGGCACGCACCGGGCTGGGGCATGCCCTGCGCGTGGCGTTCCAGTCGGGCACCGTCACCGGCATGTTCGTCATCGGCCTGGGCATCCTTTCGGTGTCCATCATGTCCATGCTGGTGTTCTCCGGCGTGGCCGAGTTCTCGGCGCTGGTGGGCCTGGGCTTCGGCGGTTCGCTCATCTCGGTGTTCGCCCGTCTGGGCGGCGGCATCTTCACGAAGGCCGCCGACGTGGGCGCCGACCTCGTGGGCAAGGTGGAGGCCGGCATTCCCGAAGACGATCCGCGCAACCCCGCCGTCATCGCCGACAACGTGGGCGACAACGTGGGCGACTGCGCCGGCATGGCCGCCGACCTGTTCGAGACCTACGTGGTCACCACGGTGGCCGCCATGCTCATCGGCAACCTGGCCTTCGGTGCGGAAAGCGCCGCCATCTCCTTGGGCTTCCCGGTGGTCATCGGCGTTGCCTCCATCGTGGCTTCCATCATCGGCACGCTGTTCGTGAAGATGGGGCAGAACGGCACCATCATGGGCGCGCTGTACAAGGGCCTGTGGATTTCCGCCGTCATTGCCATCGTGGCGTTCTTCCCGATCACGAATTGGATGCTGGGCGGCGTCGAGGTCGTGAACACGGCGCTCGCGCCGGCGGGCGTCACGCCGCTGTCCATTTGGATCTGCGCCGTCATTGGCGTGGCCCTCACGGCGGCCATGGTCTACATCACCGACCACTACACCTCGTCCGAGAAGAAGCCGGTCGAGTCCATTGCCGAGGCCAGCGTTTCCGGCCACGGCACGAACGTCATCCAGGGCCTTGCCGTGGGCATGGAGGCCACTGGTTTCCCCATTCTGGTCATCGTCGTGGCCACGCTGGCGAGCTTCTTTTTGGGCGGCATCTTCGGCATCGCCGTGGCCGCGCTCTCCATGCTTTCCATGGCGGGCATCGTGGTGGCCATCGACTCGTTCGGCCCCGTGACCGACAACGCGGGCGGCATCGCCGAGATGAGCGGCCTGCCCGAGAGCGTGCGCGAGAACACCGACGCGCTCGATGCGGTGGGCAACACCACCAAGGCTGTGACCAAGGGCTACGCCATCGCGTCGGCCGCGCTTGCCGCCGTGGTGCTGTTCGCCGACTTCACGCACACCGTCACCGAGGAGACGGGCGCCGTGTTCTCGTTCGACCTCGCGAACCCGTTCGTGCTCATTGGCCTGTTCATCGGCGGGCTTCTGCCGTACCTGTTCGCGTCGCGCGCCATGACGAGCGTGGGCAAGGCCGCCGGCGACGTGGTGGAGGAAGTGCGCCGCCAGTTCAAGGAGATCCCCGGCATCATGGAGGGCACGGGCAAGCCCGACTACGCCAAGTGCGTTGACCTGGTGACGCGCGCGGCCCTGCGCGAAATGGTGCTGCCGGCCATGATCCCCATCGGCGTGCCCATCCTCATCGTGGTCATCGGCTTCATCCTGCAGGCGTGCGGCTATGCGGGCGCGTTCGAGTTCACGACGCTGGTTCTGGGCGGCGCGCTCGTGGGCACCATCATCACGGGCCTGTTCGTGGCCATTTCCATGACGAGCGGCGGCGGCGCGTGGGACAACGCC
>CAJFUR010000166.1 GCA_904420215.1 uncultured Eggerthellaceae bacterium | reverse complement strand
GCCTTCCTATCGTGCGTCCAGGCCCTCTTCGCCCTCGCCGAAGCGGTCGCTCGCCCGGGACCCTCCACGCAACCGGCGGACCTGCCGCGCATCCTTCGCGGCAACGCCAAGCCCGCATCTCCTTCTTCCTGGTCAAATACGGTAACGCGGCACACGCCGTCCCACGACGCGCGCCGCGCGGTCAAAGGCGCACACGACCATCTGTCCTCTGGTGCAAAAAAATAGCACCCGGCAGAAACCCGTGTGCTAGCAGTATCGATAGGAATAGGCGTGTCCGGAACGCAGGCGCGAGCCCAAGGCGGACTGCTGCGCGAACACCTCGCTCATGAGGGCGCGCGCAGCCTCGCTGCTACACTGCATGGCGAAGACCTCGCTCATGAGAGCGTTCTTCTCGGCACTCGTGCACGCGGTATGTCCCTCCGAAAAAAGCATGGGCACACTTTACCACAATAAAGCGGCAACACAAGAGAAATTTTTCGCCTCGCAGCGTCGGGAGGTTCCGCCGGCCGCAGGCCGGCGGAACCAACTTAGTACCGGCTGTCGAAAATGCGCTTGGTCTTCTTCTCGCTGCGGGGCAGCTCGCCCATGGGCACGCCTTTGGCGTCGGGCGTGCAGCCGCATTTCGCCTTGAAGATGAGCGCCAGTTCTTCCTCGGCGCGGCTTTTCGCTTCGCCCTCCAGCGGGGTTTCGAACAGCACCGTAAGCACGTCTTTGCCGCTGATGTTCTCTATCATCACCTGGTATTCGCTCGACGTGCCGTCGGTGGCGGCAATGACTTCCTCCACCTGCGCGGGGAAGATGTTGCAGCCCTTCACCTTGAACATGTCGTCGGTGCGCCCGGTGAGCGTGTCGATGCGCGGATGGCGGTGGCCGTAGGCGCACGTGCAATCGCCGGGGATGATGCGCGTGAGGTCGTGCGTGCGGTAGCGGATGAGCGGCGCTCCCTGCTTGCGCAGCGTGGTCAGCACCAGCTCGCCCACTTCGCCGTCGGGCACGGGCGCGCCCGTGGCGGGATCGACGATCTCCGCGTACACGTAGTCGTCCCACAGGTGCATGCCGTGGTGCGCGCTGCAGGAGATGCCGATGCCCGGGCCGTACACTTCCGTCAGGCCGTAGATGTCGTAAATCTCCACGCCCAGCTCGCCCGCAATGCGTTGGCGCATCTTCTCGCCCCAGCGCTCGCTGCCGATGACGCCCTTGCGCAGGCACAGCTTGTCGCGGATGCCGCGCTGGTTTATCTCCTCGGCCAGCAGCAGGGCGTAGGAACTGGTGGCGCCCAGAACCGTGGACTTCAGGTCCATCATCATCTTCAGCTGCTTTTCCGTGTTGCCCGGCCCCATGGGAATGGCCATGGCGCCCAGCCGTTCGGCGCCCAGCTGGAAGCCGATGCCGGCGGTCCACAAGCCGTAGCCCGGCGTTATCTGGATGCGGTCGGCGCGGGTGATGCCCGCCGTTTCGTAGCAGCGCGCGAACTGGATGGCCCAGTCGGTCACGTCCTGCTGCGTGTACGGAATGATGACCGGCGTGCCCGTCGTGCCCGACGACGAGTGGATGCGCACCACTTCCTCGTCGGGAACCGCCTGCAGGCCCAGCGGGTAGGCGTTGCGCAGGTCGTCCTTTTCGGAGAAGGGCAGCTTCTCGAAGTCCTCCTGAGTTTGCACGTCGGCCAAGTCGATGTCGGCGAACTTGGCCGCATAGAAGGGGCTGCGCTCCTTCAAGGTTGCGAACTGGCGTTTGACGAGGTCGAACTGCTCGGTTGTCATCTGCATGAAAAGCCTCTTTCTGGTGCTGGGATGGCTGTTGGCAAAAGCCGCGAACCGGGCTAGGCGCTACAGTTCCACGCGGCCGAACTTGGCAAGGATCTCCGACGCCGCGGCGCACGCCTCGCAATTGCACCATTTCGCGCCCTCGGCCTTGCGCTTTTCCTGCTCGGCAAGGCCCTGCGCCGCCGCGTCCTCGCCGAACAGCTCGATGGCGGGACCCTGCAGAAACGCGATGACGCCGTCTATCGTGGTGGGACGGCCTTCCAGAACGTCGAGCAGCTTGGTGGTCGCCTCGTCCACCGCGGCGTCGCTGGAATCGGCGGACACGGCGTCTTTCCATGCGGTCGCGGCGTCCTTGGTGATCTGCGTGCTGGTGTCGGCCACGGCCAGAATGTCAACGCGCTCGGACACGTAGTCGAAAAGTTCCTTCTCCATGGATGATCCTCCTTCGTCGAAGTCTTGCAAACGTCTTGCCACGCGAACACCCTGCATGATACACGATTGCCACAGGCGTTTCCGTCCGGAGCGGCGTCAGGCCAGCGCGGCATCGATGGCATCGAGGTTGAGCTGCACGAACGCCGGCTTCACGCACGCCTCCACGGCGCGGCGCAAATCGTCCACGCCAAGCGGGATGCGGCCGAATGCCAGCGCGCGGGCAAGCAGCACCGTGTTGAGCACCTTGCGGCTGCCCACGCGCTCCGTGACCGCCGCGTCGTCAATGGCCACGAGCGACCCGCCTGCGGACGCCAGCTGCTCCCCCAGCCGCCGCACCAGCGCCTCGGCGCGGTAGGGCGTCTGCGAAAGCGCGGCGCTCACCGGCTGGATGGGCGTGGTGGCCGTCACCAGCGTGCCGCCCGGCGCCAGATACGGCAGCACGCGCGCCGCCTCGCCAGGCTCGAAGGCAATGGCCAAGTCGGCCGAGCCGCGGGCCAGAAGCGGCGCGAACACTTCCTCGCCGCCGTCGCCCATGCGCACGTGCGAGGTCACGTTGCCCCCGCGCTGCGCCATGCCGATAGTCTCCGCCGTGCGCACATGCCAGCCCTTGCTTTCGGCGGCCTGCGCCAGCACCTTCGCCGCCAACACCGTCCCCTGGCCGCCCACGCCCGCCAACAACACGTCAATCATGGGCGCCCCCTTCCCCCAGCGCACCAAAGGGGCATATCTGCACGCACAGCCCGCAGCCGTTGCACAGGCTCGCGTCCACGAAAGCCTGGCCGCGTGCGCCGCTTTTCGGCCCTTGCGCCTCGGCGGAAAACCCAATGCCCGGACACCCTATCTCGGCGATGCACTTCTTGCAGCCGGTGCACCGGCCCGCGTCCACCTCCGCCGCCGGGCCGGGCCTCTTCAGCTGGATGCAGGGAGACTCGAACAAGATGGCCGAGGGGCCTTCGAAGTCGATGGCCTCGCGGGCCGCTGCCTGCGCTTCGGCCAGCGCAAGCGGGTTGGCGCGCACGATGCATTCCACGCCCATGGCGCGCAGCATGCCCTCGATGGACACGGGGCGCCGCTTCGCGCCCATCAGCGTGACGCCCGTGCCGGGGTGCGGCTGCGAGCCGGTCATGGCCGTGGTGGCGTTGTCCAGCACGGCAATGGTTATGTCGTGGCCGTTGTACACGGCGTTCACGATGCCGGTCAGCCCGCTGGCGAAAAACGTGGAGTCCCCCACGAAGGCCACCTGCTTCTTCTGCGGCTCGGCCACCGCGAAGCCCTGCGCCATGGTGATGCCCGCGCCCATGCACAGGCAGGTGTCCACCGCGTCGAGCGGCTTGGCGTTGCCCAGCGTGTAGCAGCCGATGTCGCCGCACAGCACCGCGGGCCGCCCGGCCAGCGCGCGCTTGACGGCATAGAAGCTGCCCCGGTGCGGGCACCCCGCGCACAGCACCGGCGGGCGCACGGGAAGCGGCGCGTCGTCGGACGCCTCGTAGGCAAGGGGCTCCGGCGCGGGAAGGCGAAGCCCGAAGAAGCGTGCGATGCGCTCGGCGATGTCGTCCACGTCGTTTTCCCCGCGGTCGCGCGCATCGCCGGTCAGCTTCCCCCGCACGTCGAAGGGCGCGTGCGTCTTGCCCGCGAAGGCCAGCAGCGCGTCTTCCAGCACGTGGTCGAGCTCTTCCAGCACCAGAATGCGGTCGAGGCCCTCCGTGAAGGAGGCAACCGCTTCCTCCGGGAACGGGTACGGCGTGCCCACCTGCATGAACCGGTAGGCGGGAACGCGCGCGCCCTCGGCTGCGGCGCGCCCTTCCAGCATGCGCAGCGCCTCGCGCGCGTAGGCCGCCGACACGCCGCCGGCCATGATGCCCAAGCGCGGGCGCTGCTCGCCGGCAGGCAGGGCTTCGCCAGCAGGCCCGCCGCCGCCCTCGAACTGCGGATTGAACGCGGCCAGCGACGCGTCGGCCGAGAAGTCATGCGCGATGGCGCGCAGGCGCTCGAGGATTTCCCCGTGCGCGTCGAAGGCGCGCTTCGGAAAGATGACCCACCGGGGGTCGCGCTCGAATCCTTCTTCCGGCACGGGGCGCGCCTGAGTTTCGTCGGCCACGTCGAAGAACGCCGAGGCGTGGTCGATGCGCGTGGTGGGCCGCACGATAACCGGGGTGCGGTAGCGCTCGGAAAGGTCGAAAGCCGCCTGCATCATGGCGAAGCCCTGTTCGGGCGTTGCCGGGTCGAGCACGGGCACTTTGGCGAAAGCGGCGAAGCGGCGGGTGTCCTGCTCGGTCTGCGACGAAATGGGGCCGGGGTCGTCGGCCACGAACAGCACCGTGCCGCCTTTCACGCCCACGTAGTTCAGGCTCATCAGCGCGTCGCTGGCCACGTTCAGCCCCACCTGCTTGCAGGTGAACAGCACGCGCGCGCCACAATACGCCGCGCCCGCCAGCAATTCGAGCGCGGCCTTTTCGTTGGTGGACCACTCAACGTGCACGCCTTGGGCGCGGCCGGCGGCACGCTCGGCGGCCACGGTTTCTATCAGTTCGGACGAAGGGGTTCCCGGATAGCCCGCAACCACCCGCACGCCCGCTTCGAGCGCGGCATGGGCAAACGCCTCGTTGCCCATCAGCAGTTTCTTCGTCATAGCCTCGCCTGCTCCCCGTTCGGTGACTCGATACGCCCATTGTAGCGCACTCGCGGCGCGCGGCAACGCCGTTCCCGCCCACCGCGCGGGCGGGCAAGGCGCAAGGTTGCCGGAAAGGAGCCGTGTTTCGGGTTGCGCTTAAAAGGGAGGGAGTTATGGGACAAAAGCGTGTCTCAATACCCCCTCCGAAAAGGACCTGCGCAAGATGAGCAGGGCGCGTCGGACGGACGGCGAAAAGGCATAAAGCGCGGATGCGAATGCGGCCGGAAACCCCCCGCCTGCAGCGCAACCCTAGGCTTCGGCCATGGCCTTCTTGAAGTCGATGACTTTCTGGCGGGCGGCGTCGCAGCCGGTGCCGAGGATCTGCACGGCCAGAATGGCGGCGTTCTTCGCGCCGTTGATGGCCACGCAGGCCACCGGCACGCCAGAGGGCATTTGCACCATGGACAGCAGCGAGTCGAGGCCCCCCAGATCGCTCGTCTTCATGGGCACGGTTATCACGGGGTTCGGCGTGTAGGCCGCCACCACCCCGCCCAGGTGCGCCGCCTTGCCCGCCGCCGCAACGATCACGCGGATGCCGCGCTCGTGCGCCGTGGAGGCCCACTCGTGCACCTCGGCCGGCTTGCGGTGCGCGCTTGCCACCTTCACTTCGTAGGGAACGCCGAACTCGTCAAGCTGCTTCATGCAGGGCTCCATTGCCGGCATGTCGCTCTCCGACCCCATGATGATGCCGACGACCGGGCTCTTTTCCTCGCATGACATGGCAACCCCTCCTTCGATCCGAAACGCCCAGGCATGTGCCGGAGCCTTTGACAACGGGCTCTGCCAACGAGCACCCGAATGCCCGCCTGCACCCTTGCCGCATGCCCCGGGCGACCGCCCGCAGCTCCATCGATGGGCATTCGGGCATCCGCTCGCACCCCAGCCAACAAAAAGCGCCCGTGAAGGGCGCTTGTGTTTCGTGGTGGTCGGAGGGGGACTTGAACCCTCGGCACGCGGATTTTCAGTCCGCTGCTCTACCAACTGAGCTACCCGACCACATAAGGCGTCCAAAGAGAACGCGGGAGGATATTGTACCGGCACCCAAGGTGGAGGTCAATAAGCACAGGCCGAATTCCCCCGAAAAAAGTCTGCCGCGCCAACACGCCGCGCGCGAGCCGACCGCAGGCCGGCGATGGCTATATGCAGACGTGCGAGCCGAAGCATCGATGCGCCGGCATCTCTACCTCGGTCGCAAACCAGCGGCGGCGATGCGCAGACGTGCGAGCCGGCAGCTGCAATGCGCGGGCACACAGGCCGGCGGCAGCGATACGCGGGCACGCTACAACGGGCCGAAAAGCCATGCCAACGCCGAGGGGCCCGCAACCAGCGTGAACCACGTGGCCAGTGCAATGGACGGCCCGAAGGGAAACGCATGGGAGTCGCAGCATGGCTCCCCGGCGCAGGTTTCAGCGGCAGGCAGAGCGGGGGCGTCAGGAGCGGTGCGGCGGGAACGGACGGCCTCATTGGCTTCGGCGGCGGAGGCAGCGTCCTGAGAAGCGGTCGCGTTGCAGGGCTTGGGAACGGGGCAGGTCTCGGCAACCTCTACGCCCTCGGTACCCTCAACGCCCTCAGCGGCCTCGGCGGCGGCACGCACGCACGCCCGGTGCGTCGCCAGCCAGAACACCACGCCCATGCCACATGCCACCATCAGGTTGAATGCGCTGGCCACGCCCCCTAGGAACAACCCCACCACGAACAGGAGCTTGACATCGCCCCCGCCCAGGCTCGGCCGCCCCGTTGCCGCGTCCACGGCAAACGACAAGGCAAGCGCCACGCCGGGCACCACGAGCGCGCCGGCAAGCCCGTCAACCAGCGTCGTCAGCCAAGTCGCATTGGCCGGCGCCGCCGCAAAGCCGCCGCCAAGCGCAGCGGCCGCAAAGCCATCGCCACTAGCCACAGCCGACGCGCCTGCCGCCAGTCCGCCGGGGTCAAGCACGGCAGCCCAGCCTGCCGCCAACCAACCGCCAAACGCGCCGACGCCGACACCGACGTCCCAAAAGGCGAACGTGGCCGCCCACACTGCAACACCCGCAAGGACAAAGCCGTTGGGAATGAGACGAACATCCAAGTCAACCAAGGACAGGCTCAGCAGAATGCCTCCCAGCACGCACAGGGCAAACGCGTGAACCCCCAAGCCGTACACTCCCACGACGCTTGCGAAATAGGCGGCACCAAGCAAACACGCCGCCACAGTCCGCGCCGCCATAGGACACGCCAATGCGGAGCGCCCTGATGTGGCGCGGGCCGCTGCAGGGCGCGGCGTTGTGGGGCAGCCTGCCGCGGGACGGGCCGCCGCAGGCTGCAACATTGCGGGACGGGCCGCCGAGAGCTGCCCTTTCGCGGGGCGCGCCTCCACAGGCCGCGCCCGCATGAACCGGGTCGCTTCCTCCTGCCGCCGAACTTTCCTCACGACGCCTTCCGCCACACGGTTGGCAAGAAATCCGGCGCACGCGCCCAGCAAGGCCGCGCCAACAAGAAGGAGGGCCGCCCAAGCCACGGCATGCACCGAGAGTCCATCCATGGAATTCGGCCCCCTTCCGCCTCGAAATGCCGCCCGCTCCGCGCCTTCCCTATATTGTACTATAATACAACTTCAAGCCAAAGCGCGGCATCACGAACCACCCAGTTTCCACAGAACACCATTTCCCGTGCCGGCGCCTTCGAAAGCCCAATCCGCTGCCCACGGACACAACGCCACGATTCCGTCGCACTCCCCTTCCGCGCTCCCCTTCCGCGCTCCGCGTTCCACCCTCGCGCTCTTCGCAGGCCCGCCGCCCGCAAGCGCAGGGGAAGGCAGCATGCATGCCCTCGCGCGAAGTTGGCGTATACCCGTTTTCCGTTGCTCTCGATTTCGGCACGCGCAGCGAAAGACCGCGGGGCGAGGTTCGAGTTCGGATAAAATAACCGACAGCGTAACCGATCGAAAACTTGGAGGTTCTGTTTCTGATTTCAAGCACATTCCGGCAAGGCTGGCTATAGCCTATGTCCCATGAACAAGACGGCTATCAGAAACAAGATCGGCAT
>CAJFUR010000165.1 GCA_904420215.1 uncultured Eggerthellaceae bacterium | reverse complement strand
TGGAAGGTTAGGTCGAACGAGGCCACGGCCAACATGTCGTCGAGGGGGAGGTACCAATAGGTGCCCTCGCCCCAGCGCGGGTCGATGGTCCAGCCGTGTCCGCAGCTGCGTTCGCCGCCACCCTCGAAGGGAATGCCGTGCATGTCGGTGATCTGGGGGACGAAGACGTCTTCGATGCGCGCTTTCCGGTCGGCGGCGTTCTTCGCAAGCGTGTTGGCGATGGGCATGGTGGCGTCCTTTCTCCGTCTTTCCCTGCGGGGCGGGTTTCGGCGCGCTTGCAACGAATTTCGGCGAAATCGCCGCCTTGGTCGATCCTCCGTGAAAAAGTCGGTTGCGTCGCTAATATGTTAGCCTTGGTTAATGGTAAGCCTTGGTTTACAAAAAAGCAAGGAAAGGCAGGGCATGGAAGGTTGCGCGATGCGGGAGCCGCTTGTTCCGGGCGGGGTGGCGGCCGTTGTCGAATCGGTCCACGCCGGGGGCGCGGCTTGCGGTGCGCTGGCGATCTGCAGCGGGGATGCGGCTTGCGGTGCGCCGGTGGGCGGTGGCGCCATCTGTGGCCCACGCGCGGCCTGCGACCCCGTGGCGGGCGATGCGGCGACCTGCGATACTGCGACCTGCGAAACTGTGGCTTGCGGTGCGGCTGCGACCCGCAGCGCGGAAGCGGCCCGCGGCGCGGACGCGCAAGCCGACCCCGCTTCGCCGCCGCGCCGGCGGATAGACCCGCGCGTCTCGCTTGCCGTGCTGCTGCTTTTGAACGCGACGGCGTTCGCTCCCAAGCTGGTGGGGGTGCAGGTGCTGATGGTGGCGCTTCTGGCGGGCGCCTGCGTGTGGTGCGGGCGCGCGGGGGCGGCCGTGCGGTGGTGCGTGGCCTACGCGGCCATCATGGCCGTGGCGGGGCTGTTGATGCTGACGCCCCAGACGGTGTCCGCCTCGTTCGCCACGATGGCGGTGCTCGTGCGCTGCGTCTTCTGCATCGGCATGTTCGCGTCGAACATGGTGGCCACCACGCGCGTGGGCGAGATGGCGTGCGCGCTGCAGTGGCTGCACGTCCCGAAACACGGCGTCATCGCCATTTGCGTGGCGCTGCGGTTCTTCCCCACCTTGTCGCAGGAGTTCGCCTCGGTGAGGGACGCCCTGCGCGTGCGGGGCATGCCCCTGACGGCGGCGTCGGTCGTCCGGCATCCGGTGCGCACGCTGGAGCGCGTGCTGGTGCCCGTGATGAGCCGCCTTGCCATCGTGGCCGACGAGCTGTCCAACGCCGCCATGGCACGCGGCATGGATTCCGCCTGCCGGCGCACGTCGTACTACCGTCTGCGCATGGGCGCGATGGACTGGCTCCTGCTGGCGGCCTTTTCGGCCTTGGCCGTGTACCTGCTGGGCACGAGGATGGGAGTTGCCTGATGGATGCGGTCATCCAGTTGAAGGGGGCGGGGTTTCGCTACGCGTCGGCGGAGGCGGGCGCGGTGGGCGGCATCGACCTTGTGGTGCATGCCGGCGAAGTGGTGGTGGTCACGGGGCCTTCGGGCTGCGGGAAGACGACGCTTGCGCGCATGGTGAACGGCCTCGTTCCGGCGATGTACGCGGGTGTTGCCGAGGGGTCGGTTCTCGTGGCGGGCGTTCTCATGGAGGAGTGGGAGTTGGACGGGCTTGCGCGGGTGGTGGGCAGCGTTTTCCAGAACCCCCGCACGCAGTTCTTCAACTTGGACACCACGTCCGAAATCGCGTTCGGCTGCGAGAACGCGGGGCTTCCCTGCGACGAGATCCGCGCGCGCGTGGACGGCGCCGCCCGCATGCTTTCCATCGAGGGGCTGCTGGACCGCGACATCCGGGCGCTTTCGGGAGGGCAGAAGCAGCTGGTGGCCACGGCCTCGGCATGCGCGATGCGCCCGATGGCCTACGTGCTCGACGAGCCGACGGCCGCCCTTGACGTGGACGCCATGCTGCGCCTGCGCGATGCGGTCGCGCGCCTGAAGCGCTCCGGCGCCGCCGTGCTGATTGCGGAGCATCGCCTCTGGTGGCTGCGGGGCGTGGCCGACCGCGTGGTGCTCATGCAAGGCGGGCGCATCGTGTCCGACATGGAGGCCGGGGAGTTCGGCGGGCTTTCGGCCGCAGACCGGCAGCGGCTGGGCGTGCGCGCGTGGGACGTCGCCGACGTGGCACTGCCGGTGCGCACGCGGCCAGAAGCAGGAGCCGTGGCGCTTGCGGCGCATGGCGTCGCGGCCGGCTACGACAGGCGCACACCCTGCGTCGCGCATGCCGACTTCCAAGCGCGTGCCGGGCGCGTGGTGGCGCTCATCGGGCGCAACGGCGCCGGCAAGACGACGCTTTCGCGCGTGTTCGCCGGACTGCACCGCGAGATGGCGGGGCAGGTGGAAGTCTGCGGCGTGCCGCTGTCTGCGCGCGAGCGGGCCGGACGCGTGTACTTGGGCATGCAGGAAAGCGGCTACCAGCTGTTCAGCGACACGGTGGCGGGCGAACTGGAAAGCGCCGTGCGCGCCCGCGGCGCGGCAGAGGGCATGGCGCCTGCGCGCGGTGCGGCGGCGGGCGCGACGTCTGCCCGCGGCGCGGCGGAGGGCGGGTTGGACGGATCGCGGCGGGTGGGCGCGGCGAGCGGGCCGGGAGGGCTGCAGTCGGAAGCGGAGCGCGGGCCGGGAAGGCCGCAACCGGAAGCGGAATGCGGGCCGGGAGGGCCGCAGCCGGACGTGGAGCGCAAGGTTGCGGCGGCCTTGGACGACTTCGGCCTGGTGGACGTGCGGGAACGCCATCCGCTTTCGCTTTCGGGCGGGCAGCGGCAGCGCGTGGCCATTGCGGCA
>CAJFUR010000164.1 GCA_904420215.1 uncultured Eggerthellaceae bacterium | reverse complement strand
CGTCGAACCCGTAGGCCGACGCCATCTGCTCCGCCGTCTTGGCCGAGAGCGTGACGCGCAGCACCTTGGCGGGCGGGGCGTCTTCGCTGTCGGAATCGCTCGGCTCGGCTTCCTCTATCTCGGCTTCTATGGAGTTCATGTCCCAGAACACAGCGCGCTCCTTGATATCGCTCGGCAAGGCGGCCTTCTTTCGGCAATTCAGGTGAATGGGGGCGCATCACGCCCTTTTTGATAGGGAATGTGCATACCTTTCCTATCAAAGACGAGGGGCTGCCCGCATGCCGCGTCACTGCATGCTGTGGTATGATGGGAAGAGCACGGATCCGATTCGCAAGGTGGTGAGGGCGTCATGTCGAACGCGGTGTACACCACGGGCGAGCTGCGCGACATGATCGTGCCGCTCCTGAGGAAATACGACATGGCTTCGGCGAGTCTTTTCGGCTCGTATGCCCGTGGCGAGGCGAACGAGGCTTCGGACATAGACGTGCTTCTCGTGGGCAACCGGGGTTTCCGTCCCTTGGGAATTTTCGGCATTGCCGAGGAGCTTCATCGCCTTTCGGGCAAACGGGTGGACGTTTACGAGATTTCGGAGCTGGAGCCGGGTCCGTTCCGCAACGCCGTTCTGCGAGAGGCGGTGGAGTTGTGAAAACCGATGCATGCCGGCTGGGTCGCATAGTGGAACTGGGAGAGCGGCTTTTGTCCACGATGGACGAACTCCGCATCACGCGGGACTCCCTTTCGACCGACTACCGGGCGCAATGGCTGGTATCGACGCCGCTGTTCGACATCGGCGAGCAGGTGAACTGCCTTTCGCGGGAAATCACCGAAGCGCATCCCGGGCAGCCGTGGGCGAGCATTGCGGGCCTGCGCCACCGTCTCGTGCACAATTACGAGGGAACGAACTGGGAGATGGTGTCTTCGGTGCTGTTCGAGGAATTGAAGCCGTTCGTGGAGGGCGTGAAGGGCATCCTTGCGGAAATGGATGGATGACGGGCCGCCCGCGCGCGTTTCGGCGGGACGGTTCCAAAGGCGGGAGAAGGAGGGGCCATGCGCATCATGCACCGCGAAGACCAGGAGCAGCGCGAACACGGCATGCTGTCGCCCGACGCGGCGTTCTCCGACGAGAGCGAGGGGCGCGACCGCTCCACCGAGCCCGACATCCTGCGCAACGACTACCAGCGCGACCGCGACAAGATCCTCCACACGAAGTCGTTCCGCCGCCTGTCGCACAAGACGCAGGTGTTCCTTGCCGCCGAGGGCGACCACTTCCGCACGCGGCTCACGCACACGCTCGAGGTCGCCCAGATAGCCCGAACCATTGCCCGGGCGCTCGGCCTGAACGAGGACTTGACCGAGGCTATCTCGCTCGGGCACGACCTTGGGCACACCCCCTTCGGGCACACGGGCGAAGAGGCGCTGGCGCGCTGCCTCGCCCGCCATGCGGGCATCGACCCGGCTTCGCCCGAGGCGGTCGCGCTGTACCGCCACAACGAGCAGAGCCTGCGCGTGGTGGAGTGCATCGAGAACGCCGGGCGCGGCCTGAACCTGACGGCGGAGGTGCGCGACGGCATCCTGTGCCACACCGGCAGCCAGCGCGCCGAGACGCTGGAGGGGCGCATCGTGGCCACGGCCGACCGCATAGCCTACGTGAACCACGACATAGACGACGCCATCCGCGCGGGCATCCTGCGCGAGGGCGACCTGCCGGCCTCCACGCACGCGGTACTGGGCCCCGACCATTCCTCGCGCATCCAGACGCTGGTGGTGGACATGGTGGAGACCTCGGCCGCCACCGACGACATCCGCATGAGCGAGCCGGTGTGGGCGGCCATGATGGAGCTGCGCGCGTTCCTGTTCGACCGCGTGTACATGGCGCCCGTTGTCATGGAGGAAGTGGGGAAGGCGACGCGCCTGATAGAGGTTCTGTTCGGATACTACATCGCGCACACGGGCGAAGTGCCGCAGGAGTACCGCGCCATCTCGGGCGGCGACGACGCGCGCGCCGTGACCGACTACATAGCCGGCATGACGGACCGCTTCGCGAAAAGCCAGTTCCAGAAGCTGTTCATGCCGCACTCGCTGCAGTTCTAGGGCGTGCAGGCGTGTGTTGGGCCGCGCGGGCGCCGCGGCGTGCGGGCTGTCTGCGCGCGATGCCTGCTTGTGGTGCCTGCACATGTCAAAGCTGCCTTTTATGGCAATGAAATGCGGAGGGTGCCGGTTGTGGCGCGCAGGCTTCCCTTTATGGCATGGGGTGCAGGGGCCTCGTGTGTCGATGAAATGCGCGACCAGGGGTTTCGCGAGCTTTCCTTCGCCTCTCCCTGCGGATTCGCCGGAGGCTCTGCCATAAAGGGCAGCCTCTGCATTTCATTGCCATAAAAGGCGCGCTCGACACATAAAAGGCGCGCCCGGCATGTTCGGGGCTTTGGCACGGGCGCGGTCTGTGCCGTGCCGGCGGGCGCGGCTTGCATCCCCGTGGCAACCCGCACTGCGTCAAGTGGCGGCGGTTTGCGCTTCTGTGGCGGCTTGCGGCCATGGGCCGGGTGGCTCGCGGTCCCGTGGCGGCTTGCGGCCGCGGACGGGGTGGCTTGCGGTCTGCGGCGACCCGTGTCGGCGGACCGGGCGGCTTGCGTTCCCGTGGCAGTCTGCGGCTGTGGATCGGGTGGCTCTCGGTCGTGGACCGGGCGGCTTGCGGTCCCGTGGCGGCTTGCGCCCGCGAGTCGGGTGGCTTGCGGCTGCGAGTGCGGCTGCGCGGGAGGCATGCCGTTGCGTCTGTGGCGCAAACCGGTATAATTGCCGGGTCATGCTTTCCCGCGAACACATACGACAGTCGTTTTCGGCCGCCCTGCCCATCATGCTGGGCTACGTGGCCATCGGCGTGCCCTGCGGCATCCTGAGCGCCTCCATCGGGTTGGATGCGCTGCAGGTTTTCCTGCTGTCGGCGCTGTTCTATTCGGGCGCGGGGCAGTTCATGATCCCCAACATGTTCCTGGCGGGCTCGTTTGTCGCCTCCATCGTGGCCAGCGTGTCGCTGGTGAACATGCGCCAGATGCTCTATGCCGCATCGTTTGCGCCGCGCTGCGTGGGCGTGCGCAAGCGGCTGGCGTTTCTGTTCTCCGCCACGGTCACCGACGAGAGTTACGGCGTGAACACCGCCCGGTTCGAGGCGGGGGAGTGGTCGGTGGGCCGCGCGACGGCGGTGAACCTGCTGTCGCAGGCGTCGTGGGCGCTTTCCAACGTCGTGGGCGTTCTGGTGGGAAGCGCCGTGGGCGTCCCGCTCGCCATCGCGTCGTTCGCCATGACGTCCATCTTCATCTGCCTGCTCTGCTCGCAGAAGGCGAGCGCGGAGAACGCCGTCGCCGTTGTGGCGGCCATGGCGGGCGTGTTCGCCTGCAAGCTGGTGGGGCTGTCCGGCCCCGCCATCCTGCTGGGGGCGCTTGCCGGCGTGGCTGCGGCTTTGGCGGTGTCGGCGGCGCGCGGCTCTGGCGCGCCCGGCGGGGGGCGTTCGGACGGCGCGTCTGCCGAAGGGGCGCGTGGCGGCATGTGGCCGACGGGCGCGGCAGAGCCTGCGCGGGCGGACGGCACGGCGGCGCCTGTGGCCGTGCGCGGCGGGGGGCGTTCGGGTGATGCGCCTGCCGAGGGGGCGCGCGGCGGCTCGCAAGTGCGTCCGGATGGCTCGTCCGCCGAGGGCTTCGATGAGGCGGTGGAGTCGTGAGCTGGGGAGACTTCTGGGCCGTGCTCGCATGCTGCGCGCTCACGATGCTCGCGTGCCGGGTTTTGCCGCTGTTCCTGCTGAAAGGCAGGCAGCTGCCCGGCTCTGTGGAGCGCGCGCTGGGCTTCATCCCGCCCGCCGCCTTCGCGGCCCTCGTTGCGAACGACCTTTTCTCGCCGGGGATGTTCGATGCCGGCCTGTGGCCGGCCGCGGCCCCGCTTGTGGCGGCGCTCGTGGTGTGCGTGGTCGCGTGCAAGACGAAGTCGCTTTTGTGGTGCGCCGTGGCCGGCGTGGCCTCCTATGCGCTCCTGACTTTGGTGTAGGCGTCTTGCCGCGGCGGGTGCGGGCTGTGCGCCGGCAGGAGCGCCGACGCGTTGCGGCCCCCCGGCACGTCGCGACGGGGCCGGCGGCAAGGGCGCGGGGCGGAAGCGCGGACGGGCGGTGGCGGAATGGGCATGCGGCGGCGGCAAGGGCGTGTGTCGCGGCGTCGAAGGCGTTGCGCCGCGGCGCTGTGCGCGTGTGCGGCAGGCGTTGGGCGCGGGTGTCGCGGCGTTGGGCGGGCGTGTGCCGATTGCGTGGAAGAAGGCGCACTCCGACCCCTTCGGTCGGCGATTGCCCCTTGCATATCGGACGGCATGGAGGTATACTGTCCAATCGTGTCTTTCCACAGACAACAAGCACGAGACTGTAGAACATATAGAAGGAACCGAACATGGACATCATTCGCGCTATCGAGCAGCAGCAGATCAAGCAGGACCTTCCTGACTTCAACGTGGGCGACAACGTGAAGGTTCACTACCGCATCACCGAGGGCAACCGCGAGCGCATTCAGGTGTTCCAGGGCGACGTCATCCGCCGCCACGGGCATTCGAGCCGCGAGACGTTCACGGTGCGCAAGATCAGCTTCTCGGTGGGCGTGGAGCGCACGTTCCCCGTGCACTCCCCGAAGATCGACAAGATCGAAGTCGTGCGCCGCGGCGACGTGCGCCGCGCCAAACTCTACTACCTGCGCGACAAGGTGGGCAAGGCTGCCAAGATCAAGGAGAAGTCGTTCCGCTAGAGACGCGTTGTGCGTCGAAGTGCTCGGAAAGGCCCCTTCGGGGGCCTTTTTTGCGATATGGGGCATCGCTGCGGGCGCCGCGTGAGGCATTGCCGCGGCGTGCTGCGACCGCGCCTGCCCTTCGGATTCCGCAGGGGGCGTGCGGCGCCATGGTTCGGCAGGACAGGCGGTCCGCGCCGGTCATGGCCGGCGCGGCGGGGTCGTGTGTTGGGCGGCGGCTTGCGGGTGGCGCGGGTGCTGGATGGCGCGTCGCGTGTGTGCGGACGTGCGTGCCAGGCCTGCGGCTTCCGGGCGGTGCGGGCTTTGGGCGACGGGCGGCAGGCGCAGCGCCGGCGCCGGCGCGCGGGACGGACGGCGGAAGGAATGCGGAGGGAAGGCGGCATGAAGGGCACGGAACTGACGGTGGCGGAGATAAGGCGCAGGCTGCAGGAGGCGGACGCGCCTGGGTTCGCCGTATTGGAGCGCGCTTTGGCGGCCGACGCGCGCAAGGGCGTGCGCGCGGCGGTGGAAACGGCGCGCCGGCGCATCGAGGCCGAGGAGGCCGAGCGCCGGCGGCTGGAGGGGCTCTACGCCTACGAGCGCGCGCTGGCCGAGGCGCGCGGCGGCAAGGTGGTGGTGGGCCTCGACGAGGTGGGACGTGGTCCCTTGGCGGGGCCGCTCGCCGTGGGCGCGTGCGTTTTGCCCGCCTTTCCCCTCGTCGAAGGACTGAACGACTCGAAGCAGGTGAAGCCCGAGGCGCGCGAGCGGGTGGCGGCGCGGGTGAAGGAGACGGCCCTTGCCTGGACCGTCCAGTACGTGGATGCCGAGACGATTGACGCGGCGGGCATGGCGGCGTCTCTCGTCAAGGCGTTCCGCGCTGCCTTGGCCGCCATCGAGGCGGCCGGCGTGCACCCGGACGTGGTGCTGGTGGACGGCAATCCGCTCCACATGGACGCGCGCGAGGTGAACGTCGTCAAGGGCGACTCCCGCTGCGCCTCCATTGCCGCCGCGTCGCTTGTCGCCAAGGTGGAACGCGACGCCCTCATGTGCCGCTTGGCGCAACGGTATCCGGAATACGGGTTCGAATCCCACAAAGGCTATGCGAGTCCGGAACACATCCGGGCCATCAGGCGGCACGGGCTCACTCCCGTGCACCGCGCCACGTTCTGCACCGCCTTCACGCAGCCGACCCTGTTCTGAGCGTCCTTTGGCCGCGCCCGCCGCCCCGCTTGCGCGGGGAGCTCCCCCCCGCAGGGAGCCGGCGTTCCCGCCCCCCCCCCCTTGTATGTCGCCGCCTTCCCGCGGGCTTTCCGCCCGCCTGCCGACTCCCGTCTGACTGCCTGTCGTCTTCCGACCGGTCATCTGCCGCTTCCCGTCCGACTGCCTGCCGCCTTCTGGCCGATCTCTCGCCGACTCCCGGCCTCCTTGCGGCAGGGCTCCAGGTTCCCATCCGCCGCGTTCCCGCCGACTTTCCGCCGGTCTTTCCCCGCCCCTTTTGCCGGGCTTTTGCCAGCAGGCTGTCAGACGGCGTCTCTATCATGGCAGTCAGCAAAGAGAAAGGGGTGGCGGCATGGTTCGGCAGGCGGAAAGGGCGGCGGGCGAGCAAGCGGGGGCGCCCGCCCTGCATTCGGGCACGGGGCTTGTGGACAGGGGCGTGGAAGGCGTCGTGGAGCCGACCGCGCAGGACGGCGCGCGGGCCAAGGGCGCCTCGCGCAAGCATGGCGGCAAAAGCCAAGGCGAGCGCAACCGGGAACTCGGGCGGCGCGGCGAGGAGGCGGCGGCGCGCTTTCTGGAGCGGCGGGGGTACGACATCGTCGCGCGGAACTGGACGTGCTTCGCGGGCGAGGCGGACATCGTCGCCCGCGACGGCGCGGCGGTGGTGTTCGTGGAGGTGAAGACGCGGAGCAGCCGGACGAAGGGCTTGCCGGCCGAGGCGGTGGGGGCTGCCAAGCGCGAGCGCTACGAGAAGATAGCGGCGGCGTTTCTCGCCGAATACGAAGTCGTGGACGTGCCGCTGCGGTTCGACGTGGTGTCCATCGTGGTGGTGGCGCCCGACCGCGCGATGATCCGCCACCATATCGACGCGTTCGGGGTGGGGTAGCGCCGTGTTCGGGCAATGCTGCGTGCAGAGCGCCACCCTGCGGGGCATGGAGGCGCTGCCGGTGGACGTGGAAGTGGTGGTTTCGGCGGGCCTGCCCGGGATGTCCGTGGTGGGCATGCCCGACGCGGCCGTCCAAGAGGCGCGCGAGCGCGTGCGCGCGGCCCTGCGCGCGAGCGGGTTCTCCATGCCGGGCGAGAAAGTGGTGGTGAACCTTGCCCCGGGGTCGCTGCGCAAGACGGGGCCGGGCTTCGACCTTCCCATCGCGGTGGGCATTCTGGTGGCAACCGGGCAGGTGGACCGCTCGCTGGCGGAAGGGCGGCTTTTCGTGGGCGAGTTGTCCTTGGAGGGCGCGGTGCGTCCGGTGGCGGGGCTTTTGGCTTATGCGCTCGCCGCCCGCCGGCTGGGGTGCGCGTTCGTGTGCGGTGCGGGCGGCGACCACGTGCCCGTGGAAGGGGTGGAGCAGACGGTGCTGCGCACTTTGGGCCGCATACGGTCGGGGGCGTTCGAGCCTGCCCGTGCCCGCCGTTCCCCCAAATGCGCCGATGTGTCCGACTTCGCCGACGTGGCCGGGCACGAAAGCGCCAAGCGCGCCCTGCAGATAGCGGCGGCGGGCGAGCATGGCGTGCTCATGACGGGGCCTCCCGGTTCGGGCAAGACCATGCTCGCGGCGCGCCTCCCTTCGATACTGCCGCCTCTGGAAGGGGACGAGGCCATGCAGACGGCGCTCGTCCACTCGGTGGCGGGGGAGGACATGGGGCCGGTGCTGGCGGGCAGGCGGCCTTTCCGCAACCCGCACCATTCCGCCAGCGTGGCCGGCCTCGTGGGTGGCGGCAACCCGCCGCGCCCGGGCGAGGTTTCGCTTGCCCACAACGGGGTGTTGTTCCTGGACGAGCTGCCGGAGTTCAAGCCGGCGGCGCTGCAAAGCCTGCGCCAGCCCATGGAGGCGGGCCGGGTGTGCGTCACGCGCGCCGACGGCAACGTGACGTTTCCAGCCCGGTTCATGCTGGTGGCGGCTTCGAACCCCTGCCCGTGCGGCTACTTCGGCGACCGCGAGCGCACCTGCAGCTGCACGGCGGCGCAGATCCGCGCCTACCAGGGGCGCATCGGCGGGCCGCTCATGGACCGCATAGACCTGCACCTGGACGTGCGGCGAACCACGCCGCACGAGGTGATGGGCACGGGCGGGGGAACGTCTTCGGAGCAGCTGCGCGAGGGAGTCATGCGCGCCCGCGCGTTTGCCCGTTGGCGCCGTGCGCGCGAAGGCGCGGCGCGCGGGCCTTCCCAGCCGGGCGCGTCCCGTCCGCAAGGGGCAGGAGGGGGCGCGGGCGGGCTGGTGGAACCCGGCGCGGGCTGCGGCTCGCCTGCCGCGCTGGTGCGGGAATGCCGCCTCTCGGAAGCCGATGCCGCTTTTCTGGAGCAGGTGGCTGGGGCGAACCACATGAGCGGCCGCGCCATCATGCGCGTCCTGCGCGTGGCGCGCACGGTGGCCGACATGGACGAGTCGCCCGCCGTTGCCAAGCGGCACCTGTGCGAGGCGGTCGGCTTCCGCCTGCGGGAGGGCGATACGGGAATCCCCGGCCTGTGAGGCGTGGCGCCATGGCGTCCGGCACGCTGCGCCGGCCCGTTCGGCGCGGCGGCGGGCAAGGGGCGGATGGACGTTGCCGGCGCGGCTTCGCCGGACGGCGCGCAATGCCCGGGTTGAGTGGAAACGGAGGATGGGCATGGGGGCAAGGCGATACGGCGGCCCGCTTTTGAAGGGGCCGCGCACGGTGGTCGAGCGAGGGGATGCGGCGTTTCCCGCCGCCTTGGGAGTGGTGCACGACCCGCCCGAGCGGCTCTACGTCCTGGGCGACCCGGCTGCGCTCGTGGAGGGTCTTGCCGTGGTGGGGGCCCGCAAGGCGACTCCCTACGGACTGGGCTGCGCGCAGAGGTTCGCATCCGCGGCGGCGCGGCGCGGCATCGTGGTGATATCGGGCGGGGCCCGTGGCTGCGACGCGCAGGCGCACCGCGCGGCCCTTGCCGCAGGGTGCCCAACCGTGGCGTTTCTGGGAGGCGGGTGCGACCAGCTGTACCCGGCCGCGCACTACCGCCTTTTCCAGGATATCGTGGACGCCGGCGGGGCGGTGGTGTCCGAGCGTCCTTGGGACCATCCCCCCATGCCCTATGCGTTCCGTGCGCGCAACCGGCTGATTGCGGGGCTGGCGCGCGCCACGCTCATCGTGGAGGCGGGGCTGCCTTCGGGCACTTTCTCGACGGCGGACGAGGCGCTGGCGGCCAACCGCGAAGTGCTGGTGGTGCCCGGCGCCATCACGTCGGCGTCCTCGCGTGGCGCGAACCGCCTGATCTATCAGGGCGCCACTCCCATCGTTGACGACGACTCCTTTCAGGATGCGATGTTTTCCCTGTTCGGGTGTTTGAAGCAGGAAGACGCTGCCGAGCCGTCCCCGAAACCGCGCAGGCGTGCGCGGCCGCGTCCGGCGGCGCGGGGAAAGGCGGTGGGGGACGCCGGCGCCGGTGCGGCGCCTCCGGTGGGTGCGGTGCCTCCAGCGGGGGCGTCTCCGGTGGGCATGGCGTCTCCGGTGGGCATGGCACCTCCTGTGGGTGCGGCGCCGTCGGCAGGGGCGCCTCCGGCCGATGTGGCGCCGGCGGGGGCGTCTCCGGCCGGCGCGCCTCCGACACGGGAGGCGCCGGGGACGCGGAAGGGAGACGCCCTCGTGGCGGCGCTGCGGGCGGAGCCTTTGAACTCCGACGACCTCCATGCGCTGGCCTGCCGCCTGCACGCAGGCGGCGACGCGCATGCATGGCTCATGGAATGCCTCGTGGAAGCAGAGGCCCGGGGGTTGGTGACGCGCTATCCCGACGGAAGGTGGGGCCCGGCAATCCCTCCGGCCTGACGGCCATGCCGCGCCGCCCGCCGCCCCGCTCAGCGCTCGCCGCGCGTCGCGCCATGGCGGCCGCATATGGCACGTGCGCCGGGCTTCCCGGCTTGCCATGCGGCGTGGCGCACGCTGCCGGCCCGGGCACTCCGCCCCGCGCCCCGCGCGAATGCCGCCCGCCGCCGCGCCGCCGCGTCCCCGCGCCGCGCCCGCGCGTGGTTTTCGTGGTCGTTTCCGCCCTCATGCGCGCGTTTTTGGTATCCTAGCGGGCATGTCGAAAACCGTCGTCATAATCGGCGCCGGCCTCGCGGGGAGCGAGGCGGCGCTCCAGCTGGCCACCCGCGGGTTCTCGGTGCGGCTTGTGGAGGCGCGCCCGCTCGTGCCCACGCCGGTGCACAGAGGCGCCGACGCGGCGGAGCTCGTGTGCTCCAATTCGCTCAAGGCGACGAAGCCCGAAAGCGCGGCAGGCATGCTCAAGGCCGAGCTTTCCGCCCTCGGGTCGCACCTCTTCGCCGCCGCGCTGCGCCACGCCGTGCCTGCGGGGGGCGCGCTCGCCGTGGACCGCTCGGCGTTCTCGGCCGACGTGACCGCGCTCTTGGAGGCGCATCCCAACGTCTGTTTCGAACGCGCCGAGGCGCGCAGCGTCGAAGACGCGGCCGCGCAGGCGGATGCGGTCGTGGTGGCTGCGGGGCCGCTGGCAACCGAGGCGCTCGCGGCGTCGCTCGCGCGCCTTGCGGGCCGGGAGCACTTGGCGTTCTACGACGCGGCCGCGCCCATCGTCATGGCCGACTCGCTGGACTTCTCGAAGGTCTTTCGCCAAAGCCGCTACGAAGACGGCGGGGGAGACTACCTCAATGCCCCGTTCGACCGGGACGAATACGACGCGTTCGCCCGCGCGCTGGTTTCCGCCGACCGCGTCGTGCGGCGAGATTTCGAGTCGCACGACCTGTTCCAGGCGTGCCAGCCCATCGAGGAGATAGCCCGCGCGGGCCACGACGCGCCCCGCTTCGGCGCGCTCAAGCCCGTGGGGCTGACCGACCCCCGCACGGGGCGGCGCCCTTGGGCGGCCGTGCAGCTGCGTGCGGAGGACGCGGGCGGGCAGAGCTACAATCTGGTGGGGTTCCAGACCAACCTCACCTTCCCCGAGCAGCGGCGCGTGTTCCGCATGATCCCCGGCTTGGAGCATGCGGAGTTCGCACGCTATGGCGTCATGCACCGCAACACCTTCCTGGACGCGCCGCGCCTGCTGGATTCCCACCTGCGCCTGACGACGCCCGCGGCCGCCGCGCTGCCTGCGCCCGTGTACGTGGCGGGGCAGATTTCCGGCACGGAGGGGTACTGCGAGGCCATACGCTCGGGCCTGCATGCCGCCCTTGCCGTGGCCGCCGACCTGCGCGGCGTCCCGCTGCCGGAACTGCCCCGGCAGACGGCGTTCGGCGCGCTTCTGGCTTGGGCGTGCGACCCGGCCACGGCGGACTACCAGCCCATGCACGTGAACTTCGGCATCATGGAGCCGCTTCGCCCCGCCGTGCGCAACAAGCGCGAGCGCTATGCCGCCTACGCCGCGCGCGGCCGGCAGGCGCTCGACGCCTACTGCCGCGGGCTTTCGCGCGCGGGGCTTCTGCCGGAAGGCCCCGCCGCGCAGGCTGGGGAGACGCCGGCTGGGCAGGCGGGGGAGGCGCCAGCTGGGCGGGTCGCCGGGGCGTCGGTGCCGGACGGCGGGCCGCAGGCCGCCAGCGACTGCGCTGCCCGCCCCTGCGCCGGGGATCCCGCTCCCGTCCCGGCGCGGCCGTCGGCCCCGCAAGGGGCGCGCACCGCGCACGCCGCCGCCCCCGCGTCCGAAAAACCCGCTTCCGCACCCGAGCCGCTTGCTGCGGAGGCTCGCGGCGCCGCAGCCGCGCCTAAGGAGTCTGCGCTCGCCGAAGCGCCCGCAGACGGCTGCGACCCTGCGGCGGCGGCGCTCGTGGAGGCGTTCTGCGACGCCATGCGCGTCGAACGCAACGCGTCGGCCCACACCGTGCGCGCCTACCGCATCGACCTCATGGACTTCGCCCGCTGGGCGCGCCGCGTCTCTGTGGACCCGCTTTCCGCCACGCACCGGCAGCTGCGCCGCTACCTGGCCGACCTCGACCGCGCGCAGTACTCGCGCACCACCGTCAACCGCCGCCTTTCGGCCCTGCGCGGCTTCTACCGGTGGCTGAACGTGACCGGGCGCGCGCAGGCCGACCCCGCCTGCGTGCTGCAGGGCCCCAAGCAGCCCAAGAGCCTGCCGCACGTCATCCGCGCCGCCGACATGGTGCGGCTCCTTTCGGTGCACGGCAAGCGCGACGCGCAGGGCAACCCGCGCGAGCAGTCGCCGGCCGACA
This sequence comes from uncultured Eggerthellaceae bacterium, assembly GCA_904420215.1. Lineage (GTDB taxonomy): Bacteria > Actinomycetota > Coriobacteriia > Coriobacteriales > Eggerthellaceae > CAJFUR01. The sequence goes on along the minus strand of CAJFUR010000164.1, from coordinate 19,376 downwards.
TGCGCGACCAGGCGCTTCTGGAGTTCCTGTACGCCTGCGGCGCCCGCGTCTCCGAGGCGTCGGGGCTTGAGATGGGAAACGTGGACTTCGCGGCCGGGCAGGCGAAGGTCTTCGGCAAGGGGTCCAAAGAGCGCATCGTCCCCCTGCATGCCATGGCGCTGTCCTCGCTGCGCTCCTACATCGTCGTGGGGCGCCCGCGCCTGCTCGACGGGAAAAGCAGTGAGTACGTGTTCGTCTCGGCGCGCGGCAACCGCATGGGCACCGACGCCATCCGCAAGATGTTCAAGGCCACCCTGCGCGCGGCGGGCCTGGACGAGGGGCTTTCGCCCCATGACATGCGCCACACCTTCGCCACCGACCTGCTGGACGGCGGCGCCGATTTGCGCAGCGTGCAGGAGATGCTCGGGCATTCCAGCCTCTCCACCACTCAGATCTACACCCACCTCTCGCCCGAGCGCCTCAAGCAGGTGCACGCCCAGGCCCATCCCCGCGCCTGACGCTTGCGGGCCGGCTCCTTTCGCGGAGTGAAGCGGCGGGCGGCGTGCGGCGGGTCGGCGGTGCGGGATCGCGGGGCGGTGCGGGATCGCGTGGCGCATGGCGGCGCCGTGTGGCGGGGCGCCCCTGCGCGCCCGACGCCTGTGGCCGGCTCCCTTCGCGGGGCGCCCCCGTGCGCCGCAACGCGTTTCCCATGGACTCGTGCCGGCGCGCCAGCCAAAGTGCCTTCTTGGACTCCTCCCGCTGCCTTCCCATGGCTTTTCCACAGATTGCAACACGCCCCCATGTCTTTTCCTGTCCTTCTCATACCGCGAAGATGACCTCTCCCCGCGCCCTCATGAGGGCGACCTGAGAGTGGGAAATACGGTGCGCCTCATGATTACAGCGCCCCTTCCGCCGCCCTATCGTGCCCTTTGCCTGCAAGGCCCGCCATTTCGATGCCCCGGCAGGGGCGAGGCGAAAGGGGCGAAAGGGGGTTGCAGCCGCGAGGCGGCGTTCCGGCGGCGCTGCGGGCCGGCATCGCTTGGCAGCGGGGGATGGCTCCGACTGCTCCCGTCCGCGGGGCGACGCCGACGGAAGACGACCGAGAGGAGATGGGATCTGTGGACTTCACGACGGACATCGGGAAGCCGTGGCGCTTCGAGGAAGACGGGCTTACGGTCACGCGCGCCTGCGCATGGTCGGCCCCGGGCTGCCATCCCACGGCATGCGGCATCAAGTACTACACCGACAAGGAGGGGAACCTGGTCAAGGTGGAGGGGGACGAGAACAACCCCATCACCCACGGCACGCTGTGCGTGCGGTGCCTGACGCTCAAGGACGCCACCTACCACCCGCAGCGCGTCCTGCATCCGCTGAAGCGCGACCCGAAGGACCGCGGCAAGGCCGACGCGTGGGAGCAGATCACGTGGGACGAGGCGTTCGACCTCATAGAATCGGAATACCGCCGCATCACCGAGCAGTACGGGCGCGAAAGCGTCATCGGGTTCGCCGGCACCGGCCGCCAGGGCGGCATCATGATGCCCATGGGATGCGCCACCTACGGCACGCCGAACATGGTGGACGGCCTTTCGGGCTCGGCCTGCTACATGCCGCGCCTGACCGTGTGTTCCTACATTCTGGGCGCCACGTATCCCGAGATCGACTACGCCGGCGCCCTGCCGGGGCGCTACGACGACCCGGCCTACGAGGTGCCGGGGTGCATCATCTGCTGGGGCAAGGACCCGCTGCCCTCCAACCCCGACGGCCTGTGGGGGCATGCGGTGGTGGAACTCATGAAGCGCGGGACGAAGATCATCACCATAGACCCGCGCGCGACGTGGCTTTCCACCCGCGCCGAATACGCGCTGCGCCTGCGCCCCGGCACCGATGCCGCGCTCGGCATGGCGATGGTGAACATCATGGTGGAGGAAGACCTCTACGACCACGAGTTCGTGGAGAACTGGACCTACGGCTTCGAGCAGCTGGCAGAGCGCTGCGCGGAGATGCCCGTGGAGCGCGCCGCCAAGATCTGCGGCCTCGACGTGGAGGACATCATCGGTGCGACGCGCCTGTACGCCACCGCCAAGCCCTCGTCCATAGCCTGGGGCCTCGCTATCGACCAGAAGGAGAACGGCTCGCAGGCCGGTCAGGTCATTTGCGCCCTCATGGCGCTCACCGGCTGTTTGGACGCGCCGGGCGGCACCATCATCGGCGGGGCGAACGACGCCCTGAACGAGGTCGGCTTCGGCTACGACTCCATGCCCGAGGAACTGCAGAAGAAGCTCATCGGACTGGAGGAGTACCCGGTCTACACGAGCCTCACGCTCTACTGCAACAACGCCATGGCGCTCGAGGCGCTCGAAACGGGCAAGCCCTACCCGCTCAAGATGGGTTTCTACATGGGCAACAACATCATCGCCTGCAACGGCGCGCAGCCGAAGCGCTGGCACGACGCCATGGTCAAGTCGCTGGAGTTCTGCGTGGGCTTCGACATGTGGATCACGCCCTCCGTGCAGGCCACCTGCGACGTCATGCTGCCGCTTTCCACGATGGCCGAGCAGGACGGCGCAGTGTTCACGCACTATTCGGCATTGCCGGTCATCTACGGCTCGCTCACCAAGTCCGTGGAATGCGGCGAGGGCATGAGCGACGCGGAGCTTGCCTACTACCTGGGCAAGCGGTTGAACCCCGAGACGTGGGAGCGGTTCCCCACCTGCATGGACTTCATCAACTCGCTGCGCTTCCGCAACGAGTACACGCACGACTACATCAAGGAGCAGGTGTACGAGCAGCGGCCCATGAGCTACTACAAGTACAAGACCGGCAAGCTGCGCGCCGACGGGCAGCCGGGATTCAACACGCCCACCGGCCGCGTGGAACTGTGGGCCACCCTTTACGCGCAGTACGGCGAGAACCCGCTGCCCTACTACGGCGAGCCGCGCATGAGCCCGCTGTCCACGCCGGAGTTGTTCGAGCAGTACCCGCTCGTCCTCACCACGGGCGGGCGCCACTACGAGTACTTCCATTCGGAAGGCCGGCAGATACCGTACTTGCGCGAGATCCACCCCGACCCCACCGTGCAGATCAACCCCAAGGACGCCGAGGCGCGCGGGCTGCATCAGGGCGACTGGGTGGTCATCGAGAACATGTTCGGCAAGTGCCAGATGCGCGCGGAGATATCGCCCATCGTGCGCCCGGGCGTGGTGCAGGCCGACCACGGCTGGTGGTTCCCCGAGGAGGACGGCAACGAGCCGCACCTGTTCGGCGTGTGGCGCTCCAACATCAACAACCTCATGCCGGTGCAGGGCTACAACGGCTCCTTCGGGTTCGGCGCCCCGTACAAGTGCATGATCTGCCAGATCACGAAAGGGGAGGTGGGTTCCAATGCGTAACGGTCTTCTCATAGACTACGAATTCTGCACGGGCTGCCACAGTTGCGAGGTGGCCTGCAAGGAGGAACACGGGTTCCCCGTTGGGAAGGGCGGCATCCGCCTGTACCAGGACGGGCCGTGGGAGATAGACGGCAAGCACATCCATTGGAACAAGGTGCCCGTCCCCACCGACCTGTGCGATTTGTGCGCCGAGCGCACGGCGCGGGGCCGCAAGCCCACCTGCATGCACCACTGCCTTGCTTCCTGCATCACGTATGGCCCGGTGGACGAGCTTTCGGCGCTGCTTGCCGACAAGCCGCGGCAGGTGCTGTTCGTTCCCGATGCCGAACGGGCGCAGGAACTGATCCCGCTCGCGCTTGCCGGCGAGCCGGTCACCAGCCCGCTCGACTACCTCGACGGATTGGACGACGTCCCGGTGTTCGAGTCGAAGACCGCCGGCAACGAGCGCGTGCAGCCCGAAAGCGTGGAGATGAACGAGAGCTTCCGCGTGGCCTACATGCGCTACGACGTGAACCACGAGGACAAGAGCGACCAGGACGGCTGGGTCTAGGCCGCCGCGCCGCCGCGCCCGCCCGCGACGGGAAGGGGAACCTCGCCCGCCGCGAACGCGCTTTCGGGCGGGGTGCGCGCGGCGGCGGGCGGGAGCCGTCAAGGGACGCCGGCGGCAGGCGGGAAGCGGAAGGCCCTGGCGGCCTGTCGGGAGGCGGGAGCCCCCGCGGCCTGCTCCGACGGGCACGGCGGAGGCCCCGGCGGCAGAAGCCGGAGGGGCCGTCGGGAAAGCATCGGAAGGAGAGCGAGCATGCAGGCAGCGCAGGCGACGCCCGAGCGCGTCAGGATAGCCTATGTGGGGTACCGAAGCGACGGCACCGAGTTCGACCGCAGCGACCCGGAGCGCCCGCTGGAGCTGGTGGCAGGCCGCAGCACGGTCATGGAACCCATCATGGAGGCGGCCTTTTCCCTGCCGGTGGGGGCGGAGTGCGTCGTGGACGTCCCCTGCGAGAAGGCGTATGGGGCCTACGACCCCAAGGCGCTGCTCACCGTGCCGCGCTCCTTCATCGAACGGGGCGAGCGCCTGGAGCGCGGGCAGCGCATCGTGTGGCGCTCCGCCCAGAAGCCCCAGCCGGTGGCTGTGCTCGTGGCCGATTGCGACGAGTCGAGCGTCCGTTTGGACTTCAACCACCCGCTGGCGGGCGAGGACTTGAAGTACTGGATAAAAGTGGTTTCTGCCACGGGGAAGGAGGCGGGTCGCTGATCCGCGCGGCCTGCCGGGGCGGCGGGCGCGACAGCCGCCGTCCGGTGTTGCGGCCGCGTTGCATGCGCACCCGCCTGTTCCGCGGATGCGACAGGGGCGCGGGCGCGTGCTTTGCGGCGCGGCGGCGCGAACGGGTATCCTGACGGCGCCTGCGGGCGCCGGAGGCGCTACCTGCGGCATGCGGAAAACGAGAAGGGGTTGGGAAACGGAAGGAAAGAAGGGGGTTTTCATGGTTTCCACTGAAACGGGCGCACGCGCGGGCGCCAAAGTTAACACCGGGTACGGGTGGGTCGTGCTCGGCGTGGTGTTCCTCGCGGGGCTGTGCGCGCCTGCCAACATGGCGAAGGTCACGACGCTCGCGCCCATCCTGATGGAAGTGTTCGGAATTGGCCCCGGCCTCATCGGCTGGGTGATCGCGCTGTTCTACGTGCTGGGATTCGTCATGTCGTTTCCCACGGCCGGCCTGGCCAACAAGTTCGGCATCAAGAAGATCGTCATAGCGGCGCTGTGCCTGAGCATCGTGGGCGGCGTCATCGGGGCGTTCTCCACGTCGCTGCCGCTGTTCATGGCAAGCCGCGTCCTGGAGGGCGCGGGCATGGGCATCATGGGCACCATCGGCATCCCGGCCATTTCCCCGTGGTTCGCCCCGAGCAAGCAGGGGCTTCCCATGGGCATCTGGGGCATGTGGGTGTCGGTTCCCATGTTCGTGGGGCCCATCGTGTACACCGCCATCTACGAGTCCACGGGGGCATGGCAGCCCGTGTGGTACTTCACCATCGGCCTTTCCGTGGTGGCCCTGGTGGTGTTCTCCATCTTCTACAAAGACCCGACGTACCGCTTCGACGAGAACGAGCAGGCGGTGGCGCTCGACGCCGCGCAGGGGATCGAGTTGGAGAAGCCGAGCATCAAGCGCGCGCTGAAACTGCCGGTGGTGTGGGTGCTTGCCATCGTTATCCTGCTCGACAACTCGGCTTTCATGGCGGTGCAGGGATTCATGACCACCTACGTGTACGACTTCCTGGGCGTCTCGCTCGGCGTGGCCGCGGCGCTCGTGTCGGCGGCTGCCGTCATCGGCGCCGTCATGTCGCCCGTTGCCGGTGCCGTGTCCGACAAGATCCATTCGCGTCGCATCGTGCTGCTTGTCTCGTATGTGTGTGCGTGCGTCTACATGTGGTTCGTGTTCGACGCCGCCGGCCTTGGCCTTGCCATCTACGTCCCGGTGGTCGTCCTCATGGGCGTCGCCTGCGGCGCTGCCGGGTCCATGCAGTGGGCCATCTGCGGCGAGGCCGTGGCGCCGGAGCTGCAGTCGGGCGCCATGGGCGTGCTGGCCTTCGCCCAGAACCTGGGCATGTTCTTCGGGGCGGCGTTCTTCGGCGCCATCGTGGAGGGCATGGGCGGCGACTGGGCGTTCGCCTCGCACGCCATCCTTCTGCCCATCTACGTGGTCGTCATTCTCATCGTCGTCTTCAACTGGAAGCGACTTCCCTAGAGAGGCGAAGCCGGGGGTGCGAAGGAGGAAGGCCGTGCCTTGTTTCGGATGCCGGCAATGCGGCAAGTGTTCCCGCAGCACGGCCCACCTGCTGCGCTGCGTGCAGTGCGGCAGGCTCTTGGACGAGCGGGTTGCGGCGTGTCCCTCGTGCGGCGCGCCGCAGCCGCCCGCACCGGGCGTCGGCCTGCATGCTGCAGGCCCTGCCGGGGCGGGCGCGGGGCCTGTGGCGGGCGATGCGGGGGAGTCCGATCTGGGCGGCGCGCCCGCGCCTGGTGGCAGGCCTGCGCCGGATGGCGCGAAGACGCCGGGCGACGGGCCTGTGGCGGGCGCCTCCTCTTCCGCCCCGGGCGGCGGGCCTGTGGCGGGCGTCCTGAGGGAAGAGGAAGGAAAGGCGGACGGCTAGGGGGTGGATGCCGTGCGGGCATGGGTGGAACCGGGCGGGGCGCGCAATGCGGACGACGTGGTGCATTTCGGCCTGCGCGCGCACATCCTGCAGAAGACCTTCGCTTGTTTGGAGACGGTGCCGCTGGACGATTTGACCGTCTCGGCCGTGTGCCGGGAGGCGGGCGTTTCGCGCACGACGTTCTACCGTTTGTTCTCGGGGAAGCACGACGTGTACAACTGGTTCCTCAGGGTGACCATGCGCTCGAACCTGGCGCAAGTGGGAAGGGTGTTTTCCTGGGACCGCGCGCTGCTTCTGTTCTTCCGGTCGCTGGACGCCAACCGCAAGCTGTCGCAGGAGTTCTTCGCGTCGAAAGCCGCCAAGAGCGCCACGCAGGCGTGCCTCGAGTACGTGCAGCGCTCGCTTGCGCGCTCGGTGGCCTTGCGGCTCGGCGGCGCGGAGGGGGCTTCCATCCCGCACCGCTACGCGTTTCAGGTCCGCGCGTTCTCGCGTGCCTTCGTGGGGGCGCTCGGCGACTGGCTGGAAGGCGATGCGCCGCCGTATTCCGTGGTGGACGACGTGCTGTCCATCGTCCCGCGCGAGCTTTACGAGATGCTGAACGTCGATGCGCAGGGCAGGCCCCTTTCGCCGGAATCCATGAGAAGGACCGACGACGCGGTTTCCATAGAGTTGACGGCCGAAAGCTTGTTCACTGATTTCTAGCGCACGCGGCAGGCTTCCGCGCGGCGCACCCCGGCTGCCTGCGGCGCTGGCTCCCGGTGCTTCGTCGCGGTCCCGCCTTTCCCTTTCCCGCTACGAGCGCGCCGCGAGCTTCACCCAGTAGACGAGGTCCTTGCCGGCGAGCGGGTGGTTGAAGTCGAACACCGCCACGCCGTCGCCCGCCGACACCACCCTAACGGGAAGCGGCTTTTCCGCGCGGGGGCTGCGCCATGCGATGAGGTCCCCCACGGGAAGGTTCTCGCCGTTGGGGACGTCTTTCAAGGGGACGCCGAGGACGGCTTTCGGGTCGTGCAGGCCGAAGCCCTCCTCGGCAGGCACCTCCACCAGCCGTTCCTCGCCGACCTCCATGTCGGCGAGCGCCCGCTCCACGGGCGGCATCACCTGCGCCCTCCCGAACGCCACCGTGATGCCCTCCGTCCTGCCGTCGTCGAACACCTCGCCGGTTTCCGCTATCCGGCCCTCGTAGAAGAACGTCGCCGTGGCATGCATGGGAAATCCTTTCGCCTCTTTGCCTGCGTGCCACTATAGCAGGCGCGCCGCATTCCCCTGCGGTGCAGCGGCACCGCCCCGTCCCGGCATTGCGACACCGGGGCGGTTCTGTCAACCGGGCGCGACGGGGCGGGCCTGCTGTCGTTTGAGGGCGGGCGCGCGCTGCCCGTATGCTGGACGCGTCTGCCGAAGGCGGCGGGCGCATGTGGGGAGAAAGGAGAGCTTGCATGGAATACAAAGACGATCGGGGCAAGCCCTGGCGCTACGAAGAGGACGGGTTCACCGTCACGCGCTCGAGCGTCTGGTCGCCTCCGGGGTGCCATCCCACCAGCTGCGGCGTCAAGTTCTACGTGGACAAGGACGGGCGGCTGGACCACGTGGAGGGTGACGAGAACAACCCCATCACCAAGGGCCGTTTGTGCGTGCGCTGTCTGGCGCTCAAGGACTACATCTACAATCCCAGCCGCGTGATCTACCCGATGAAGCGCGCGCGGGAGAAGCGCGGCGACGCCGACGCGTGGGAGCGCATCACGTGGGACGAGGCCTACGCCATCATCAAGGAGAAGGTGGAGTACTTCACCGAGAAGTACGGCCCCGAGTCCATGCTGGTCATCGCCGGCACGGGGCGCGATGGCGGCGTGGAGAACCAGACGCTGGCGCACCGCATCCTGAAGACGCCGAACGCCTGCTACACCCAGTCGGGCTACGCCTGCTACCTTCCGCGCTGCACCGGGTCGAGCTACATTCTGGGGTGCGCCTATCCCGAGATCGACTACGCGGGCGGCCTTCCGGGCACCTACGACAACCCCGAATATCGGGTTCCGGAGATCGTGGTTCTGTGGGGCAAGTCCACGCTGGCGAGCAACCCCGACGGCATGTTCGGCCACGCCATCATCGACCTCATGAAGCGCGGGACGCGCCTCATTGCCATCGACCCGCGCGTGAACTGGATAAACACGCGTGCCGTCATGCACTTGCGCCTGCGCCCCGGCACCGACGCGGCCATGGGCATGGCGTGGCTCAACGTCATCATGAACGAGGGGCTGTACGACCGCGACTTCGTGGACAAGTGGTGCTACGGCTTCGACGAGCTGAAGGAGCGTGTGGACACCATGCCGCCCGAGCGCGCCGCCGAGATATGCGGGGTTGCCGCCGAAGACATCCGCGCCGCGGCCCGCATGTACGCCAACGCCAAGCCGGCCGCCATCGCCTGGGGCCTGGCGTTCGACCAGAACCCCAACGGCGTGCAGGCGGGGCACACCGCCATGTCGCTCATGGCCATCACCGGCAACTGCGACGTCCCCGGCGGCCAGCTGTTCGCCGACATGCCGGTTATGGAGGGGCACCAGTTCGAGGAAACTGACACGTCCACGTATGGCTGGGACCGCCTCGGCGACGACTTGCGCGACAAGTGCATCGGCATCAAGGAGTACCCCTACTACGTGACCACCTCGCTCAACGCCCACGCCGACCTCATGTTGGAAACGCTGGAGACGGGCAAGCCCTACCAGATCCGCTCCGTCATGATCCATTCGTCCAATCCGCTCGCCCCCTCGAACTCCGCCCAGCCGCTGCGCTGGCATGCGGCGCTCAGCAAGCTGGAGTGGGGCTGGGCCACGGATTGCTTCGTCACGCCGACGATACAGGCGTGCTGCGACCTCGTGCTGCCGCTTTCCACCGTGGCGGAACACGACGCGGTCACCTTCACCCACTATTCGGCGGCGCCCATCGTGACCGGCGCCATGACCAAGGCCGTGAGCGTGGGGGAGTGCAAGTCCGACCAGGAGCTTCTCTTCGAGCTGGGGAAGCTTCTGCGTCCCGAGTACTTCGAGGAGTACGAGACGCTCCACGACTGGCTCGACGACCACCGTCTGGGCGGCAAGATGCGTTTCGACGAGTTGCAAGAGGAAGTGACCCATCAGGCGAACGCCCCGTACCGCAAGTACGAGACCGGGCGTTTGCGCCCCGACGGGCAGCCGGGCTTCAACACGACCACGGGCCGCTGCGAGCTGTGGTCCACGGGCTTCCATGCGCTCGGCGAAGACCCCCTGCCGTACTTCGAGGAGCCGCCCTACAGCCCCGTGTCCACGCCCGAGGTCTTCGAGGAATACCCCTTCGTGCTCACCACGGGCGAGCGCACCTACGCCTACTTCCATTCCGAACACCGGCAGATCCCCATCCTGAGGGAACTCAACCCCAACCCGCTCCTTGAAATCCACCCGGACGACGCGCGCGCACTCGGCGTGGCCGACGGGCAGTGGGTGCGCATATCCAACCTGTTCGGCGAGGCGAAACTGAAGGCAAAAGTGACCCCCTCGGTGTATCCGGGCCTGGTGCACGCGCAGCACGGCTGGTGGTTCCCCGAGGAGGACGGCAGCGAGCCGCACCTGTTCGGCGTGTGGCGCTCCAACATCAACAGCCTCGTGCCGCACAAGCACATCGGCAAGCTGGGCTACGGGGCGCCGTACAAGTGCAACTTCTGCAAGGTGGAGCCCATCGACGAGAACTACGACGCCGACATGAAGCGTATCGAGAAGATGTTCGAAAGGACGGTGAAGTAAATGGAGCGCTCGTTCGGCCTTCTGATAAACTACAAGCTGTGCACGGGTTGCGCGTCGTGCGTGGTGGCGTGCAAAGAGGCGCACGGCTACCCGGTGGGCGTGTGGGGCATTCGCGTGTTCGACGACGGCCCGTGGGAGAAGCGCGAGGGCGCGTTCTACGGGCACGAGTTCAACTGGAACAAGGTGCCCGTCCCCACCGATTTGTGCGATTTGTGCGTCGAGCGCACGCAACAGGGGCGCGACCCGGTGTGCGTGCACCACTGCCTTGCCGACGTCATGCGTTTCGGCGAGGTGTCCGAGCTTGCCGGGGAGCTTGCGAAGCAGCCCGGACAGGTGCTCTGGGTGCCCGAGTACCTGCCGGCGGGAGGGGCGGACTGAGGCGCGCCGCACGCGTGTGCCCGCGGCTGCGCTTCGGGTGGGGCGCGCCCGCATGTGCCAGCAAGGTCCTGCCCGGGGCACGGCCGCCAGCCGGCAGCCGTGCCCGCGGGCGCGGGGTGCAGGAAGGCCGTCGTCGTTTGTATGCGCGTCGTTGACAGGGGGATTCGATGAGGGGTGCAGTCGGCGAGGGGACGGAAAGGCCCGGGGAGACCCCGGATTCGGGAAAGCGGGCCGGGGGGGGGGTGCCCTTCCGCGAAGCCGGGCCGGCCGTCGAGCGCATGCTGGTGGTCGCCGGCGCCGTCGGCGCGGTCTGCGCGCTGTACCTGCTGTGCAGCGGGGCCGCCTTCGCGGCGGGTGCCGGGACGTTCCTGCGCAATGCGCAAACGGCGGCTTTCCTGACTTTCCTGGCCGCCTTTGCAGCCGCGTTTGCGAGGGCGGCCCGCCCGCTTGCGGCGGCGGGCGGGCGCGCCTACCGAGTTGCCGCTGCGCTGGTGGGCGCGGGCTTCGCCTTGGGGCTGGCCCAAGGCGCGCTGGGAGGCGCGGCGGCCCCGCTTGACTTCGCGGCCCTTCCGTTTCTGGCTTTCTCATGCATGGCGCTGGCCGTGTTCTGGGCTGCGTGCCTGTCGTCGTACGCGGTGCAGACGCTGCGCATGACGGTGTGCGGCGGCGTGGCGGCGGTGGGAGTCGTCGGGCTGGTCATGCGGGACGCCGGCGCAGCGCATGTGGCGGCGGCATGCTGCGGCCTGTTCTCGCTGGCCTGTGCGCTCGGCGTGTGGAAGTGGTTTCGCGGCAGGGAGGTGGAAGGCCTTTTGGCCGCCCGCGCCGAAGTGCAGATAAAGGCACGCTCGTTCATCATCGACTTTTTGACCGGGCTGGGGCTGGGGGCGGCGGCGGGCGTGGGGTCGTGCCTCTCACGGCAGGGAGTGCCGCCCGACGATCTTCTGTTCTGGGCTTCCTCGGCCGTTGTGGCGGCCGCCGCCGCGAGTGCCGTGTGCATGTCCGTTTTCCGCGAGCGCTACTTCTGGGCGACGAAGTACCTGCATGCGTTCCTTTTGACGCCGGCTTTGCTTGCGTTCGCGCTGCTTCCCCGCGAGGTGTTCCCCGCGGCGTTCGGGTGTGCGGTGTTCGCTGCCATGCTGTTCTTCTGCATACACGCGGTTGCGACCGTCGAATTCCTGCGCTACTACGACGACCATCCGCTGCGCATCGTGTGCGGCGGCGCGCTTGCCGCCGGTTCGGGCATGCTGGTCGCCTTCTGCCTTTTCGCCCTTGCCCAGTTGGCGCCTTCGGCCGGCCTTGCTCCCTCCGCTCCCGCCCAGGGGGTGCCGGTAGACGATCTGGTCCCCCTTGCCTGCGCGGCGGTGGTCATGCTCCTTCTGGGGATGCACCTGGGCGTGGTCTTCTTCTGCAGCTATCCCTTCGACGGGCAGTTCAACCTGGACTTGCAGGTGGCAAGCAGGACGGACGGCGAGGGCAAGGGGAGGCTTCGCCGGCATGCGCAGATAGAGACGGTGGCGCAGCGCTTCGGCCTCACGGCGCGCGAACGGGAGATCCTCGAGCTGATGGCGCGCGGGCGCAACGCCAAGTACATCTCCGACAAGCTGACCATATCGCCCTCCACGACGAAGACCCACGTGTACCACCTGTACGCGAAGCTGGGCGTGCACACCCAGCAGGAACTCATCGACCTGGTGGAGGGTGCGACCATTCCGGGGGCCTGACGCCTGCAGGCTGGCCCCCCCTTCGCGCCTGACGCGCCTGCTGGGGCTGCCTGCGCCCGCGCCTGCGTTGCGCCGTCCCCGTGTCTGCGGCTCCCTTCGCAAGGCGGTTTCGCCGCCGCAACGCGTTTCCAACAAGCTCGCGCCCCCGCGTCCGCCGGCGCGCCCTTTCGCGCACAATGGGGCTTCGCCGATTGCGGCGAAAGCGCCGCATGGACGCGCCCGCGCTTCGGGCGGGTGCGCCTTTCCGGCGGAAAGCGAGCGAAAGGACGCGCCATGAGCAAACGGAAGATGAAGATGCTGTTCTGGGCAGCGGCTGCCGTTCTCGCCTACCTGCCCTTCCTCCAGGGCTGAGGCGAGCGGGAGCGGCGCTTGCGCGTTGTGGCGCCTGCGCGGACGCGGCGGCCCCGGATGCCGGCAGACCGCCGCCCTGCGCCCCCGCGCCACGCCGCGGCGCCTTGCCATCCCGCGCCGAGGTCGCCCCCCGCGATGCGCCACGCCATCCCGCGCCGAGGTCGCCCCCCCCGTGATGCGCCACGTCGCCTTGCCGCCATGCGCCGAGGCCGCGCCCCCGTGCTCCCGTGCCGCGCCATGTCGCCGCGCTTTCGCGCCGCCTGTCGTCCTGTCCGCGCGGGCGTCATCCCCCCGCATCCCCGCGACGCGCTACGTTGCCGCGCCCCCGCGCAGCCCTCCGCTACGCCGCGGCGCCTTTGGCGCTTGCGCTTGTGGGGCGCTTGGCTATAATGGGGTGCCGGCGCCGCGCTCCGAGCGCGGGGGGGGGGCTTTGCGCGAGGGCAAGCGCCTTGCCGCGCGAGCGCGCCGCGGGAACACCCGAAGGAGCAGGCTGCATGTCAATGAAGATTTCCACGGAAAAGCTGCTGCTGGTGGCGGGCGTCGTGTGGCTCGCCGCGGGCGCGAACATCGTCAATCTGGGCGTTCGCGCGTACTTCAACGAGCCGGACTGGCTCCTGTGGGCGCTCGGCCTGGGGACGCTCGTCGTCTACGTGCTGTTCCACGTGTTCGTGTTCACCAAGATGGTGGGCAAGCACGCCGCGCGCATCCGGGGGTACGAGGAAGACAAGACCAGCGTATTCAAGTTCTTCGACAAGAAGGGCTACGTGATCATGGCCGTCATGATGGGCGGCGGCATCGGCCTGCGCATGGCGGGCCTCGTGCCCGACTGGTTCGTCGCCTTCTTCTACACGGGGCTGGGGCTGGCGCTTGCGGTGGCCGGCGTGAGCTTCGTGCTGCGCTACTTCAGAAGCGAAAAGCCCGCCTGTCCCGTGCTGCCGCGCCGCTAGGAACGCCGCCTGCCCCGCATCGTGGGCGCGCCTGTGGGTTTCCCGGCGTTCCCGGTGCCCCGCCGACGCCCCCTGGCGGCTCCCGCCCGCCGGCTGCCGCCCGCCCGCTTGCGCCGCGCGCCCTTTCGGCCGCCTTGCCGCCGCGCGCCCTGCCGTTGACGCGTGCGTGGCGGGAAGAAAACGAAACGGTTACGGCTCGCTTTTCCCGTGGGGAAACTGGCATACGATGGTTGCCTGCACGCAAGGCGGCAAGACGGACAAGGAGACGCGGATGCCGGAAATATTCGTGGTGGAAGACGACGCGTCGCTGCGCGACGAGTTGAAGCGCCTTCTCGACCTGCAGGGATACTCCTGCCTCGCGACGACGGACTTCGAGCATGCCGCCGAGGAGATACTGGCCGCACGCCCCGACTGCGTGGTGCTGGACTTGAAGCTGCCGGGTGGGGGCGGACATGCCGTCTGCCGCGACGTGCGGCGCGAGAGCGCGGTGCCCATCATCATGCTCACCTCGTCCGACAGCGAGTTCGACGAGGTGATGAGCATGAACCTGGGCGCCGACGACTACGTGACCAAGCCGTACCGCCCCGCCGTGCTGCTCGCGCGCATAGAGGCGGTGCTGCGCCGGGCGGCGCCGAACGCGCGCGCCGCCGTCGTGGAACACAAGGGCGTCGTGCTCGACGTGGCGAGGGGCACGGTGTCCTACGGGGGCGAAACCGCGGAACTCACGCGCAACGAGCTCAAGATCCTGCATTTGCTCATGGCGAACCACGACACCATCATCACACGGCAGGAACTGATGTGCGAGCTGTGGCAGTCCGACGCGTTCATCGACGACAACACCCTCACCGTCAACGTCAACCGCCTGCGCAAGAGCCTTGCCGGCATCGGCGTGCCCGACGGCTTCCTCGCGACGCGTCGCGGGCAGGGGTATCTGGTGTGAGCGGCACGGGGCCGGGCGGGCCGCAGAGGCCGTTTTCCGCGGGGGCGTATCTGGCCGATCGCGCGGCGGCGGTTGCGGCGGGCGGCGTGTGCGTGGCGGGGGTGGCCGGCATGCAGGCGGTGTTCGGCGTGGGAGCGCAGGCGGTCTTCCTGACGGCGGCGCTCGTGGCCGCCTGCGGCGCGTGCGCGCTGGCGGCGGGCTACGTGCGCCGCGCGCGCTTCTACCGAGAACTCGACGCCCTCGTCCGGCAGGACGTGGGCGCGGGCGATCTGGCGGCGCTTTTGGAGGAGCCGGGGTTTCTGGAGGGGCGTCTGGCGTGGCGGGCCATCGATGCGCAGGGGCGCCTTGCCGCAGACGAGATGGGCGTCTACAAGCGCGCCATGGCGGAATACCGCGACTACGTGGAGCTGTGGATCCACGAGATCAAAACCCCCATCGCGGCCGCGAACCTCATGGCGGCCGACTTGCACGGCCCGGTGGCCGCCCGGCTCAAGGGGGAGCTCGACCGCATAGAGGCGCAGGTGGAACAGGCGCTCTACTATGCCCGCTCCACCTCGCTCGCCAAGGACTACGCCATCCGCGAGACGCCGCTCGCCGCGGCCGTGCGCGCCGCCTGCCGGAAGAACGCGCGCTACCTCATAGAGTGCGGCGTGGCGTTGCAGATGGACGTCCCGGAGGAGGCCACGGTGTTCGCCGACGAGCCGTGGCTCGTGTTCGTGGTGGGGCAGGTGATGGTCAACGCGGCGAAGTACGGCGCGAAGAACGTGCGCTTCTCCGCGTGCGAGGAGGGCGTGGGCACGGTTTCCTCGCGCACGGTGCTTTCCGTGGCCGACGACGGGTGCGGCATCCCGGCGGCCGACGTGCCGCGCGTCTTCGAGCGCGGCTTCACGGGGGCGAACGGGCGGGCGCGGGGCTCGTCCACCGGCATGGGCCTGTACCTGGCGGCCGTCATGTGCGAGAAGATGGGGCTGGGGTTGGGCATAGCCTCCGAGGAGGGCACGGGAACGCGCGTCATGCTGTCCTTCCCGCACGACCGCCGCCGCATGGACCTGCAAACCGCCTGACCCGCCCCCCGCCGCGCCTTCCTTACCAAACCGTAAGGCAGGGGTAAGTCTCGTCGATGGCTGCGGGCGGGCGGGGGCGGTAGCATGGGGTTCGGTCCGAGAGTAAGGAGACGTTTCCATGGCCGAAGTGTATGCAACCCCCACGCCCGCCGCGTTCGGCATGCAGGGCCCCGGCTCCTGCGGGGCCGTCCCGCCCGCCGCCGCAGGCGCGCCTTCCGCCCGCCCCGTGCTTTCCGTGCGTCAGGTGGAAAAGGTGTACGGCAACCGCGACTCGGTGACGCGCGCCTTGAACAACGTGAGCTTCGACGTGATGCCCGGGGAGTTCCTGGGGCTGATGGGCCCTTCGGGTTCGGGCAAGACCACGCTTCTGAACTGCGTGGCCACCATAGACACGGCGACGAGCGGGCACATCCTGGTGGACGGGCGCGACGTGACGGGCCTGCGCAGCCGCGAGCTCGCGAAGTTCCGCCGCGACGAGCTGGGCTTCGTGTTCCAGGACTCCAACCTGCTCGACACGCTCACAGGCTTCGAGAACGTGGCCTTGGCCCTCACGGTGAAGGGCGAGCCCGCCGCGCAGGTGCGCCCGAAGGTGGAGGCCGTGGCGCGCCGGCTGGGCGTGTTCGACGTGCTGGGACGCTATCCCTACCAGATGTCGGGCGGACAGAGGCAGCGCATAGCCGCCGCCCGCGCCATCGTGGCCGACCCGAAGCTGGTGCTTGCCGACGAGCCCACCGGGGCCTTGGACTCGCGCAGCGCCACCGTCATGCTGGAGACGCTCTGCATGATGAACGAGCAGATGGGCGCCACGATCATGATGGTGACGCACGACGCGTTCGCCGCGTCGTTCGCAAGCCGCATCCTGTTCGTCAAGGACGGCGCCGTGTTCAACGAGATACGCCGCGGCGACGCCGGCAGCGCGGAGTTCTTCTCGCGCATCATGGAAGTGGTCACGTTTCTGGGCGGTGACGTGCGCGATGCTGGCTAGACTCGCCTTGCGCAACGTGCGCCGTTCGGTGCGCGACTACGCCGTCTACTTCGTCACGCTGGTGTTCGGCGTGGCGGTGTTCTACGCCTTCAATTCCGTGCAGGGACAGTCGATCCTGTTCGACTTGGGCACCGTGGGGTCGGAGACGGCCTTCGAGCTCACCGGGCGCTTCCTGGGGATGTTCTCGGTGCTCATCGCCTGCGTGCTGGGCTTTCTGGTGGTCTACGCCAACCGCTTCCTCGTGCGTCGGCGCAAGGCCGAATTCGGCACGTATCTGCTTTTGGGCATGCGCCCGTGGCAGACCTCGGCCATCGTGCTCATGGAGACGGCGTGCGTGGGCTGCGCGTCGCTGGCGGTGGGCCTGATTGCGGGCATCGCCCTGTCGCAGGGGCTGTCGTTTCTGACGGCGGGGCTGTTCGGCATCGCCATGGCGCAGTACCGGTTCGTCTTCTCGCCCGACGCCCTCGTGCAGACGCTCGCGTGCTTCGCGTGCATCTTCGCGGTCGTGGCGCTGTTCAACACGCTGTCCATCCGCCGCTTCCGGCTGATCGACCTGCTTTCGGCGCACGCCCGCAACGAGCGCTCCCCCATACGCAACCCCTGGGTGGGCCTCGCGGGGTTCGTGGCGGCATGCGCGCTTCTGGCGTGGGCCTACGTCACGCTTGTGGAGAACGGCCTGATGGAGTTCAATTTCGAGTTCTGGAAGGCCACCGCGCTCATGCTGGTGGGGACGCTTTTGTTCTTCTGGTCGGCGTCGGGCTTCGCCGTCTGCGTGCTCGCGCGCGCCCGCGGCGTGTACTACCGGGGGCTGGCCATGTTCACGGTGCGCCAGGTGGCCAGCAAGGCGAACACCGCCTTCCTCTCGCTTTTCGCGGTGTGCGTCATGCTGTTCTTCTCGCTGACGGTGTTCTCGGTGGGCGCCGGGTTCGTGCAGGTGTTCACCGGCAGCGTGGAGGAGAGCACGCAGTTCGACGCCACGTGCACGGCCAACGTCTATTTGGGCACGGACTTCGTGGACGAGGACTACCTTGCCGAAATGCGCGAGACCGACCCCGCCGAGGCGGAGGACTACCTGCGGCGCAAGGAGGAAACGGCACGGCAGGTGCGCGACGCGGCCGGGCAGTGGGACTGGAGCGTGCTGGGCTTTCTGGAAAGCGAGGTGCCGGGCTGGGACGGCTTCGTGGAGCGGGCCGTGCAGGTGGACCTCTACCAGTTCGCGGAGGGAAGCGACACCTACGGCGACTTGCTTGAGCGTTTCGGCGCCACCACGGGCAGCCAGGTGCAGGACGACGCCCTGCGCCCGCAGGCGGTGTGCGTGGTGGGCGTCTCGCAGTTCAACGCGGTGCGCGAGCTTGCGGGCCAGCCTCCCGTGGACGTGCCCGAGGGGCGTTATGCCGTGGACAACGCCGCGGACGCGGCCGAGGGCCTTTCCCGCGCGATGGCGCAGGAGGGCACGCAGATCGCGGTGGGCGGGCAGACGCTGGACGCGACGGGGGAGTGCGTGAGGCAGGCGCTTTCCACCTCCACCCTCGTGTCCGACGGGGCCGTGCTGGTCGTGCCCGACTCCACCGTCGAGTCCCTGCGCGCGCAGGGGGCCGTGCCGTATGCCAGCTACGTGGACATCGACTACAAGGTGGACCGCGCGGAAGGCGACCGCCTGCTGCGGGAGGGGCTTGCCGCGGCCCTGCCGCCCGAGGCGGGGCAGGCTTCGGCGGGCTGGGGGTTCGCCACGTCGCCGTGGCCGGTGAGCACCCTCGTCACGGCCGGCGAGGTGGTGGAGCAGTCGGGCGGCATGCGCATGATGATCACGTACCTGGCGCTCTACATAGGCTTCGTCTTCCTCATTGCCACGGCTGCCATTCTGGCCATACAGCAGCTGTCCGAGACGAGCGACTCGCTTCCGCGCTACCGCGTGCTGGCCGAGTTGGGCTGCGACCGGCGCATGGTGTTCCGCTCGCTGGGCGTGCAGGTGGCGGTGTACTTCCTGGCGCCGCTCGCGCTCGCGGCGGCGCACGCCGTGTGCGCGGTGGGGGTCATCGGGCAGAGCGTCTTTCTGCAGCTGGGCGTTTCGGTGACCGGCCCCATCCTTTTGACCGTGGCGTTCACGGCCGTCATCTACGGCAGCTACCTCCTGGTCACCTACTTCGCCAGCCGCGGCATCGTGCGCGCCGCGCTGGGCCGCCGCCTTCTGGGGTAGGGGGGCGGCTGCCCGCTGCGCCCGCGCGGCGCGGAGGCGCCCGCGCCCCGCCCCCGGCACCCGCGCGCCGTGCCCCCGCGGCGCCCCCGGCATCCGCGCGGCGTCGGGGGCGTTCCCGGCATCGAACGTTTTGTGAACGGTTTCTGGTATGCGGGGGCGAACAGATGTTTTCGCCCCCGCATTTTTCCGCGTGCGCTACAATGGATGATCGCGAATAAATGAGACTTCGGCGGTGCCCAATGCCGCGCCCGGAAAGGGGCGCGGGTGGGCGCCGTTTCGCGGCTGCGGGCCGCAGAGAGGGAAGAGAGCGGAATCCATGGGACAGAACGCCATCGTCATCAAGGGGGCGCGCGAGCACAACCTGAAGAACGTCGATCTGGAAATCCCGCGCGACAAGCTGGTCGTGTTCACGGGGCTTTCGGGGTCGGGCAAGTCCAGCCTGGCCTTCGACACCATGTACGCCGAAGGGCAGCGCCGCTACGTGGAGAGCCTCTCCAGCTACGCGCGCATG
>CAJFUR010000163.1 GCA_904420215.1 uncultured Eggerthellaceae bacterium | reverse complement strand
GTACTTCTTCAGGTTGTACTTGGAATTGCCCAGGCGCTTCTCCTTCATGCCCTCCTTGAGCGTCTCGATGCCGGAATTGTAGCTGAATTCCAAGCCCGACGCCTGGTCGATGAGGATGTTGCCGCCGGGGTTGTCGATGTTGCCGGTCACGCCGGCAAGACAGGCGATGGCATGCGCCGTCTGCGTGCCTATTTTGGACATGTCCACGGCAAGGCCCCACTGGATAGTGGACGGGTGCGCCTTCGCGTAGAAACGCGCGGCCTGCACCAGGTCTTCCTCCGCCACCCAGCAGATCTCGGCCACCTTCGCCGGCGGGTAGTCCGTCACGCGCTCGGCCAGCGCCTCGAAGCCGTAGGTCCATTTGTCTATGAAATCGTGATCCACCAGGTCTTCCCCGATGATCACGTTGAGCATGCCGAGCGCGAGCGCCGCGTCGGTGCCGGGGCGCAGGCGCAGCCAGTACTTCGCCTTCGAGGCAATCCACGTGAGCTGCGGGTCGATGGCCACCAGCTCGCTGCCGCGCTTCATGGCCTCCACGATCCAGTGGCCCAGAAACGCGTCGGAGTTGCACACGACCGGGTTCGTACCCCAGATGACGATGCACTCCGGCGGCACCCAGTCGGGGTCGTCCTCGTAACGCGTCTCGCGGAACTGGCTCATGTCGGCCACCCACTGGTTGCCCATGACCACGTAGCAGAGCGCCGTGCGGGGCAGCATGCACGAGTCGCCAGACAGGAAGCACAGCGTGAGGTCGGGGCCGCCGAAGTTCGCGTACTGGTTGTGCGCGATGGCCTGCGAGACGTTGCGCCCGGTGCCGATCATGGAGATGATGGACTCGGGGCCCGACTCGCGCTGGAACTGGCGCACCTTTTCTTCTATGAGGTCGTACGCCTCGTCCCACGTGATGCGCTCCCACTTGTCCTCGCCGCGTTCCCCCGCGCGCTTCAAGGGGTATTTCAGGCGGCTTTCGTGGTTCACCAGCTCTGGCAGCTCCAGGCAGCGCATGCACAGGCGCCCCTGGTTGAACGGGCTGTTCGGGTCGCCTTCCACCTTCACCAGCTTGCCGTCCTCGTCGGTGTAGAAGATGACTTGGCAGCCCTCGTGGCAGCCCGGCCCCGACCACATGGTCGTGCGCGTGGCCGTGAGGTCCCCTTCCTTCCAGTGCAGCTGCTTGGGATAGAGATCCAAGTTGTACGCGTTGTTGTACTCCATGCTTCCCTCTTCCACTCGTCGTCGGCATTGCCCGCCATGGCGCCGGCCGGAGCGACTGCCAAGGTCAGTGCTGGCCGGGGCCTGCGCCTGCCGGGACGCGCGTCTGCAGCGCCCGCACCCGCGACGCCGCCCGCGGCAACTGGCGCAGCCGCCGCCCCCGCACGCCTGTAGCGCCGCAACGGGCATGACGGGGCCATTGTAGGAAGCGGCCGGAACGCATCGGAAGGTGCAGCCTACAAATTGCGGGAAGGGAATTTGGAGGAACCTCCATAGCGCGCCCTGCGGGGAGGGGCGCATCATACTGGAGGGGGTTTCTTGCCGCATAGCGAAGGAGGGGGCATGCACGCATCGGCGATCTTCGGCGCAGGCGGCGCGCCATCGCAACACCTTCCCACCGTCACCGTCGGCATGCTGATGGACTTCCTTGCCGACTACGACGTGCTTGTCCGGCCACGCGCCTCCCGCCGGGTGTTCCGCTGGTTCGAGGCCAGCGAGGACGCCTTCGAACCGCACCCGCGCAACCTGCGCACCTCGCAGGTGCTCCACGTCTGCCACGTCGCCGAGGCGCGCCGGGTGCTCGCGGAGGACAAGAACGCGTTCGCCTGCGCCCTCAGCCCCGACGGAAGCGTCCCCGAATGGGCGCGCAGCGCAAGCGACCGGCTGGTGGTCGTCCGTAAAAAGGACACGTTCTCGTATTTCCTGTTCCTCGTGCAGCGGTTCTTCACCGACGTGATGATGTGGGAAGACGAACTGGACCGCATCGTGCTGCGCAAGGGCGGCCTGCGCGAACTCCTGAACGTGGGGAACTCGGCGCTGGGAGACTTCCTCGCATGCGTGGACGCCTCGGGCAACGTCCTCGCCCACACCGAGGGGGTCCGCCCGCCCGCCGCCGCGCTCGCCCGCGCCGTGGAAACCGGATGCATTCCCTTGCGCGACGCGCCCTCCCTTGCGGGCGCCGAGGGGCACTTGCAGCGAGACGTGGACCGGGAGGGCGCGCGGTTCGCAACCCTGCTGCTGTTCGCCTGCAAGCCCGTCACCGCAGGCACGCGCGACCTGTTCGCCACGCTTTTCAAGCGCGTGGAGCCCCTTTGCGCGGAACTGTGGCGCAACCAGGCGCGCCTTTTGTGCCCGCACCACTTCTTCTTCACGCGGCTGATGGAAGGCCCTCCGCCGGACGAAGGCTACGTGCAGGCGCACCTGCAGGCCACCAGCATCCCCACGCCCTCGCAGCTCAAGCTTGTGGTGTTCGACTTGGCCCACGCCAGAAACGCTCCCCCGCTTGCCGACGTGGCCGCTGCAGCCAGCCGCATCAACCATGGCGACTGCTACTGCTTCGCCTACAAGGACGGCCTGTGCGTGCTGTGCTACGCCTCCGAGGGCGACAGCCAGCTTTCCCACAAGAAAACCGAACAGGACGTGCGGAGGTTCGTGCCGGCGGCATGGGGCATCGCCGCCGCTTCCTCGCAGATATTCGAGGACATAGCCGACCTCGACCTCGCGTACCGGCAGGCCGCCATCGCGCACGACTTGCACGGCGTGGTGGAAAAGGAGGAACGCGGGGGCGGCAGCGGAGAGGACGGCTCCCAACCTCCAGACACAGCATGCACGCTCGTGCCTTTCGAAAGCTGCTTGCTTTACTACCTCGTGGGCGCCACCAACAAGGACGAACGGTTCCTGCAGTTCGCGTTCTCGCACACCCTCATGCAGAAGATCAGTGCGGAAGACGAGGCCCACGGCACGAACTATCTGGACATCTTCTGGAACTACCTCGCAAGCGAGCGCAACGCCACCGCCGTGGCCGAACGGCTGCACCTCCACCGCAACACCGTGCTCTACCGCATCGACAAGCTGCAGAAGCGCTTCGACCTCGACTTGTCGTCGCACGAGGTGCGCGAGAAGATGCTCGTGGACTTCAAGGTGTTCTTCCTCATGCAGAACCGCACATCCATCCGCCGCCCGTTCGAAGGCCCCTCGTGAGGCAACACCTCCACGGGTTGGCGTCAGCAAGTCAGCGAGGGCGCCTCTGGCGAGTGCGGTTGGCGTGATCGGACATGCCCTCTGGCATGTTCGATTCCCGTCTATGCGCCCGGGCGGGCGCATCCTGCACGGCTTTGCCGGGCAGGATCGCGTGCTTT
>CAJFUR010000162.1 GCA_904420215.1 uncultured Eggerthellaceae bacterium | reverse complement strand
GGCGGCCGCGCTGGGGAACACGGTCAGGTTCTGAGGATTCACGTGTGCGGTGCAGGTCGGCCGGCAGTAGATGTGGGTGGTGGTGCAGCCGAGGTACCACATGCCGTCGAGCGGGGCGGCCCCTTCCTCCTCTCGCATGCGGCAGAGTTCTCCAACCGTCATGGCGCGCTGCATGGGCTTTCCTTTCCGTCTTGTTCCGGGAACGCATGTTCGCATGAGGGGAAGTATACGCCAAAAAGGTGGACGCGTCACGGGGGAAGCGGCGATGGCCGCGGGCGTCGCGCGGGCGCGCACGGGTTGCGGCGGCGCTGCGCATGCGGCGCGGGGCGCCATGCCGCCTGCGGGAGGCGGTCGCTCGCAGCTGGCCGCAGGGGGCGGGCCACGGCCCCTGCGTGGGCGCGCATGCGGCGCGGGCGGGCGTCCGCACGGGCGCGCACTCGGCGGCTCGCCTGCGGGGCATGTGGTATGCTATGCACTCGTGATTGCAAGCGAGCGGGGAACGTCTGGGGCATCCGTGAACGGGGTGGGGAACATAACGAAGCGGCAGGTGGTTGCCTTGGCCTGTGCCGAGGCGCTGGCCTTGGCCGCCGCGTGCGCCTACGGCGCCGCCGTGCTGCCGCGCCATTCGGGCGTGGCAGCGGCGGTATACGTGGCGTTCGTCGCGCTCGCCTTGGGCCTGTGCGCGGCCCTGTGGATGGTGTTCGTCGTGCGGCGGCCTTGCTGGGGGAGCAAGCGTGCCACGCCCGCCCGCCTGGGAGCCGGCGTGGTTGCGGCGGCCTTGCTGGCCGTGTTCCTGGAGTGGGGGACGCTGGTGGGAGGGCCAGTGTCCGACCCCGGCGTGGCGGGCGACTGGCACGCGTCGCGCGTGGCCGCGTTCTTCGTGCTGGCGCTTCCCGTGGCGTGCGCGGGCGTCATGTTTCCGTGGCGCTGCCGCGCGCAGCGCCTGTGGGGGATCGCGCGGAAGGACGATTTCCTGCTGGTCAGGCGTTTTGCCCGGTGGTTTGCCGCGGCGGGCCTGGTGGGCATCGTGGCGGGGCTTGCTGCGGGTGCGGCGGCGCGCGCGGCGGGCGCCACGTGGGAGGTTCCCTATCAGGTGGGCGCGGCCCTGCTGGCGGGCGCGTGCGTGGCGCTCGCGGGCTTGCGGCGCAGCATGGCGAAGCGTCCCGAGCGCGGGCTTCTGGTGCTGTTGGCGGCGGCGGGCGTCATGCTGTGCGCGTTCACGCCGCTGTACACGCACGTGTCGTGGGACGACCACATCCACTACGACCGGGCGGTGGCCACGTCGTATCTGATCGACCCGGAATACACGCTGGGCGACGCGGCGCTGGTGGGGCGCGCCTACGACGACGTGGCCCGCTTCGCGCGGGAGCCCGAGCGCGCGGGGTGGATTGACCCCTTCGACGTGCAGCGCCTGCAGCAGCACTACGCGCGCATCGACGAGCTGGGGGCCGCGACGGAGGGGGCCGTGCGCCTTGACGGCGCCGTCACGCTGCGCGGCGTGGGCATTGTGGAGTACTACACGGTTGCCTACATTCCCGCGGCCGTGGGCCTGTGGACGGCGCGGCTGCTGGCGCTTTCGACCACGCAGGGGTTTTTGCTGGGCCGGCTGGCCACGTTCGCGTGCTATGCCCTGCTCGCGTACTTCGCCTGCAAGCGGCTCAAAAGTGGCAAGATGGTGCTTGCGGCGTGCGCCATGGTGCCCACGGCGGTGTTCCTTGCCAGCGGCTACAGCTACGACTTCTGGCTCATCGGGTTCCTCATGCTGGGGTTCTCCCTTTTCGTCGGGGAGCTGCAGCGTCCCGACGAACCGCTTCGGTGGCGGTGGTTCCTGCTCATGGTGGCGGCGTTCCTTCTGGGGCTGGGGCCGAAGGCGGTGTACGTGCCCATAGCGGCCATGCTGCTGTTCATGCCGCGCTCCAAGTTCGCGAAGCCGGTGGGCGCGAGGCGCCGGCGCGGCGGCTTGCGTGCCGGGGGCGCCGGCGCGGCATCGGCGGTGGCGGCGGGCGCGCAGGACGCGCGGGTATGCGCAGGCGCGCCAGCGGGCTGCCTGTGTGCCGGAGGTGCCGCGGGCGGCGCCGCGCCGGGCGTTGCGGCATCGGCGGCGCCGGCGGCGGGCGTCTCGCCGGCGGCGGGTGCGCCGTGGGGGACGCCTGCGCTCACGCACCGGCGCTACCTGTTGGTGGTGTTCGCCTCGGCGCTGTTCGTGCTGGCTACGTTCGTGCTGCCGTTCTTCGTGGCGGGGCCGGGCGAGGGCGACGCGCGCGGCGGCGCGGTGAACCCGGGCGCGCAGGTGGCCTTCATCCTGCATGACCCCGCAGGGTACGCGGGCGTGTTCGGGCGCTTTCTGGAGGGCTACGTGGCCCTGCGCAATGCGGAATTCGCGCTGACCGACTTCTGCGGGCTGGAAACGGCGCACGTCGAGCGCATGGTGGCCGTGCTGCTTCTGGCCGTGGCGCTCACCGACCGCCGCGCGTGCGACCGCCTCTACGCCACGCATGCCAAGCGCATCGCCATGGCCGCGCTGGCGCTGCTGACGGTGCTGCTCATTGCCACGGCGCTGTTCATCAGCTTCACGCCGGGGGGCGCGGACTACATTGCGGGCGTGCAGGGGCGCTACCTGCTGCCGCTTCTGTTCCCCTTCTTCCTGTTCTGCTGCAACTTCAAGCCTTTCGGGCGCCTGGGCGAGCGCATCGACCGGACGGCCTACCACTACGGCGTGCTGTCCCTGAGCGGCGCGCTTCTGTTCTGCAGCATCGGCATCGTGCTCATGCTGCGGTTCTAGGGGTTGGGCGCGGCGGGTGCAGACGCGGGCGCAGCGGACGGTTGCTGGCTTTTGGTCACAGTCCGTTTCCCTTGCGGCTTCGTTCGTCACCCCCCTTTCCCACGATGAAGGCCTGTCGTGAAGTAGGAAGGCTTCTCTGCCTGCATTCGTCCCTTGTGCGCAGTGCCGATGGGCGCGTAGCCTAGATTCCGGAACGCGCTGCACGGCCTTTGGGCTTGTGGCGCGCTGAAAAGGAGGCGAATGGCAAGGGAGAGGAGCAACTATGGGTGAAAGCACACTGTCGCGTCGTGGCTTCGTTGCATGGAGCGCGGCGGCTGCGGCTTTGGCGGGCGGTCTGACGGCGTGCTCGTCGGAGCTCCCTGAGGAAGGGGAGGCGGGCGGGACTTTTGGCGATGGGGCCCAACCGATTCTGGAAGGAGGGAAATGGGTGACGGTGCCCTGTACGGGATGTCCGCAGTTTCGTTGTGTGAACAGGGCATATATGGTTGATGGAGTGCCTGTGCGCCAGAAGACGGACGATTCCCACGAGTATAGCCTGCAGTATCCGCAATGGCGTTCCTGTATTCGCGGGCGTGCAACTCGCTGGTCCGTCTACAGTCCGGCCCGCTTGAAGTACCCCATGAAACGCAAGCACTGGCAGCCTGGCGGTGGGGAGAACGTGCACGGGGAGTTGCGTGGAAAGGACGAATGGGAGCGCATCACGTGGGACGAGGCCATTGAGATTTCGGCTGCGGAATTGAAACGCATTGCCGATACCTATGGAACTGATGCCATGGATTACGGAAACGGGCTTCCCATCCTCAACTTGTGCTACACCGTGTCGGTGAATCCACGCTTTCTGAATGCCGCCGGCATTGGCACCCTGCCCATGTGGGGTCAGAATTCCACAGGCGGGTGGCCGACAGTCACCTACAAGATGCTCGGCAACGCAAGCGTGGCCCAAAACCGCCTAACTATTGCAGAAAACTCTAACCTCATCGTGCTATGGGGCTGCAACTATGCTTGGTCGAAGTACGGCGAAACCCAAGTTACCCTCCATCGTGCCAAAGAGCGGGGAGCGAGGATAATCGCAGTGGACCCGTGGCTCAATCCCGGCAATGCCGCCTTTGCGGATGAATGGGTTCCCGTGCGCCCCGGGACCGACATCACACTGTTGCTTGCCGTGGCGTACGAGCTCATAGAGCAGGGACTGGTGGACGAAGACTTTCTTTCGAAGCATACTGTAGGTTACGACGAGGAGAGCATGCATGCCCGTGGGCTTCGCGACAAAGAGGGAAACCCCATAATGCGCCGTACGCTGCGAAAAGACGGGCAGGGAAACCCGGTTTACGGCGACGATGGGCTGGTCGTTTGGGACGAGGAATCCGTCATCGAAACAGTGGATGGCCAAGAACGCCACAAATACGCGAAGGAGAACTTCAAGGACTACGTGCTGGGAACCTACGACGACACTCCCAAGACGCCCGAATGGGCAAGCCCCATTTGCGGCACGCCCGTCGAACAGATTCGCCTGCTTGCCCAGGCGATGGGAACCATAAAGCCAATGGCCCTGCTTGCCCGCCAGGGTACTGGACGGCATTACTACGGCGCCAATCTCGCGCAGGCTTTCTACACGGTGGGATGGATGTGCGGTGCCTTTGGCAAGCCGGGCGCGATCACGTCCAACGATGGCTTCACGGCCATGAATTCCGTTGGCATGTGGAACAGTTGGTTTGCGAGCTCTGGTCCGTATTTCGGCATTGCCACCGAAGAAGAGAGGCGCACTCCGCCGCTTTCCCCCGAGGGCTTCTATCAACCGGTCAATCCCAAGGCCGAGGCTCCCTATGGCTGCATCGGGTATCCCTGGGACGTCCAGCAGGCATACGACGAGAAACGCTACTACGGCGTGTGCTTCGGCGAAGCGTGGGACGCCGTTCTTGCGGGCAAGCACCACGACTTCGTGCACGGCATGAAAGACGTCAACATAAAGGCCATGATCAAGCTGCATAACGGCAACAAGACCAATCAGATCTCCAACACCAACAAGGCCATTCAGGCGCATCGGGCGGTGGAGTTCGTCTTGGCCATGGATCTGTACATGACCACCACCACGCGCTACGCCGACATCGTCTTACCCTGCATAAGCGAATGGGAAGACGACGGGCATCTGTGCTTTATCAATTCGGAGATGTTCATCGGCAATCCCAACCGGATTATCGAGCCCATGTTCGAGTGCAAATCGTCTTTGGAAGTGGATGCCATGTTCCTCGAGCATTGGGGCTTCGATCCCATGGGTGCCTACCCTACGGGCAGATCGACGAAGGAAACGGTGTTCGACTACATGGCGAACACGTACGTCGTGAAGCCCGACGGTATCGGTCGCGAGCCTCTCATCAGCTTCACGCAGGAAGACGTGGACGAAATAGGGGTGGAGGCGGATGCCTCGGCGCTTTCGGAGGGACGCATCACCTATCAGGAATTCAAGGAACGTGGATTCTACAGCGTGGAGCCCAACGAGGCCATCATTCCCGTAGGCGGCCCGGTGTTCGACTTCGTGGCGGACGAGGGGCATGCAGATCCCTCTAAACTGCTCGACACCCAGACGGGGCTTCTGGAAATATACTCGCAGAACCTGGCGAACTACTATCAGGTTTTCGGATTGGATGCTTGCGTCGGGCCTTGTGCCCGCTACGAAGTGGGGCCAAGCGGCTACGAGGAAGCCAGCCGGGGAGAATACCCGCTGCAGTTCGTCAACGTCCATCCGTTCCATCGTTGTCATTCCATGCGCACGGATAACGCCAACGTCTTGAGTTACTACGACGATGTTATGTTCGTCAATCCGGTGGATGCCGAATCGGTGGGCTTGGAGACGGGGGACACGGCTTTGTTTACCAGCAAGGCGGGCAAGATGGTGCGCCGCGTGGCGGTGGAGACCACGGTCATGCCCGGGGTGGTTATCGGCACGGAGGGCGCCAACACGCGCTTGCTTGACGACGAGCGGAGCATGGGAGAGACCGATTGGTCGACGGTGGTGGACTATGCCGGCAACGCTAACACGCTCACGGAGACCTTCCTTGTCGGCCAAGGGCACCTTGCGTACAACACCTGCATCGTCAAAATGGAGAAGTTTGACGGCGACCCATTGGAGCCGAATTACAAGTGGGACGTGGACGCCCCCAGCTTCGACGAGTAGCCTATCCGAGGAGGGATCATGACCCAATATGCATTCTATTTGAACGTCGACAATTGCATTGGATGCAAGGTCTGCGGCATGGCTTGCATGGAGAAGAACGACCTGCTTCCTGGCATGCGCTTCCGCCGCATCCTGTTGAACAGCACTGGATCCTGGGAAAAGGACGCATCGGGCTTGTATGTCGCCAACGGCGTGTTTGCGTATTCCCTTTCGGTGGCGTGCAACCATTGCGCTCGTCCGGCTTGCGTGGAGCAGTGTCCTACGGGCGCCATGGTGAAAGACTCCGATACCGGCATCGTGTCGTCCGATCCCGAGACTTGCATAGGGTGCGGCACATGCGGTGAAGCCTGCCCTTACGGCGTTCCCTTCGTGGATCCCGAGCGCAATATTGCTCGAAAATGCGACTTCTGTCAAGAGTATTTGGCCGTCGGCGAGGTTCCTCCTTGTGTGGGCGCGTGTTCGATGAACGCGCTCGAATATGGAGACATCGAGGAGCTACGCGAGAAGCATTCCGATGCGGTTTCTTCGATCGACCCGCTGCCTTCCCCGGATCTGACGGGCCCCTCGCTCCTTCTCGTTCCACCGGCGAAATACGCGGATGGGCTCGACATCACGAACTTCAACTTGCCTGAAGAGCTGGAAGCGTGCGGACGATGAAGGCGGAAGGCTGCAATGGAACGGATGTCCGGCGGAAGGAGGAGGGCTGTCCTTTCGATGCACGGGCGGGCGCGGCGTTTTTCCGCACCATCGGATCGCTACTGTATGCCGAGCCGACGGAGGGAGTTATCGAAGACCTGACAGCGTGGCGTCTTTTCGATGCCTTGCCGTTCGAGACGGACGATCGGGATATTCTTGCAGGGCAGGAAGCTATGCGCAATTGGCTTGCATCCGCCCCGCCGGCTTCGTTGGCTTCGGAAGCCAGAGGCGAATACTTGCGCCTTCTCGTGGGAGTGGGAGAGGTGCTTGCATGTCCCTGGGCAAGTGTCTACCTCGACTGCGACGGGCTTCTTTTTGGTGAGGAGACGCTTGCGGTGCGCGCCGAGTTTCGTCGGTTCGGCCAAAAACTCAAGGCCAAATACCGCGAGCCCGATGACCATCTTGGCATCGAATTGGAGTTCGTGGGAATGCTGCTGGACCAAGGCGAATACAAAGAGGCGAAGCGCTTTGCGCGTGAAAGGGTGTTGACGTGGGTTGGTGCGTGGAATGCCGACGTGCAGGCGCGGTCCTCTTGCGACTACTATCGCGCGCTCGGCAATCTCGCGGAGGCGGGCATCCGGCTTGTGTCCGAAAAGCACTAGTTGTTGCATGCGAGTGCCGTCTGGGCGTGACGGGAAGGGGGTTCTGCCTGCGGCTCCCCGTCACGCCGCGCGCTTGGCGAAGCGGCACGGGGCTGCGCGTTGCTGCGTCATTCGTCCAAATGGTCGAAGCGGCAAAGAATCCATCGGGCGTAAAGGGCGGCCATTTCCTGAGGGGTTTCTTTGAAGCCTTCCCTTATCCAGCGCAGATCGACCATGGCGCTTGCTGCAGCCACGAAATACGCGGCGTATTCCAGCTCCAATCCCTTCACTCCGCGGCAAGCGTAGATTTCCTTGTTCGTTTCTTGGGCAGACGCGATGCGCAGCTCGACGAATTTTTCCCACCCGTAGTTTTTAACTAGGTTCAGATAGATATCGCGATTAGCATAGAGGGTGGCGTAGTTTTTTTCCAGCATGAGCGATATGACCGAAGGCGAGTTGTCCACTTCAAGGTACGCGCGTATGTCGTGTACGGGTTGAATGAAGTCGTCGCGATAGATGGCATGAACGGCATCCTGCTTGCTTTCGAAATACTTGTAGAAGGTCTTCTTCGAGACGAAGGCGGCGGCGCTGATGTCGTTGACTGTTATCGCGTCGTACGGCGTGGTGCGCAGAAGTGCGCGGAAGGCTTCTTTTATGGCTTGCGCGCTGCCAGAGTTCGAATTCACGATGCTGCTCCCCTCGACAAACATTCATGAAGAAATCCGAAACCATTCGGCAATGGGGCCATTCTATCACACGGAGGCTGCTTCTCGGGGAGGGGGCTACTTCTCCGCGGTGGCTTCGGGGTCGGAAGCTTCCGGTTCGCTGGCGGCGTTGGCGGCGGGTTCCCAGCGGCGCATGTGGCGGGTGGCGCCCCAGGCGAACAGCGCGGCGAAGCACAGGGCCAAAACGAGGCACGCGAGCGCGTAGGCGATGCTCGCGCCGGCAACGCCCGCCGTTTCCACCAGCGGCACCGACACCAACACCGCCACCGCGATGGCGGCAAGGTAGCCCACGACGACGGCGTTCTGCGTGCGGATGACCACCATGGCGTTGTAGAACACGTTCGAGGCGGAAAGGAACCCGCCGCCCAGAAGCACGATCAGGAGGGGCGCCGCGTAGCCGTCCAGGCTGACGCCGTACAGAAGCTCCAGCAAGGGGATGCCCACAAGCGCGCAGGCACCCACCACGGCCACGGTGATGCCGGCCACCGCCGCCAGCAGGATGGCGATGATGCGCATGAAGGGTTTGGCCTTGTGGGCGAGCCACAGCTTGGCAAGGCGCGTGAGTGTGGGGCGCATGAGGAAGATCATGAACAGGTTGATGACGAACGAGGGCATGAACAGGATGTTGAAGACGGTCTGCATCTGCTCGGTGCCCACCGACTCTATGGCGTACTTGCTGACGTTTCCCAAGTAGGTGGCCAGAAACGAGCTGACGAAAAGCGGCAGGCAGGCCAAAAACAGCCTCGCGAGCGGCTTGGGCGAGAAGTCGGGCCGCCCGATGCGCACGATGCGGCGCAGGCGCGGGACGTCGTAGCAGGCTATCCAGACGGCTTCCACCAGCGAGGCCGCCACCATGCCCGCCACCACGTCGCGGAAGGCAGCCAGCACGCCCGCGAACGCCGCGATGGAAAGCACCGAGCGCCACACGGTGGAAAAGCCGCCCAAGTCGAGCCTCTCCTCTTTCTGGAAGGCAGCGAACCAGTATTGCGCCAGCGCCTCGAACAGACGGAAGGCGCAGAGCGCATAGGCCACGGCGGCCTTGTGTGCGTCGAACCCGAACGACAGGACGTACCCGATGCTCGCCGCCACCATGAGCGCGCACGTGGCGATTTTGAACGCGAGGTACTGGGCGTAGGTGAAGCGGTTGCCCGCGTCGGTGGCGAAGTAGGTGGTGGACTCGAACACGCCCACCGTGAGCATGAGCTGCGCTATGGCGTAGCCGATGGAGAAGACGCCGCCCTCCACCTCGCCGCAGGTGCGGATGACGATGATGAGCAGCAGGAAGGACGAGAGTGCGTACACGGCGCTCCCGGCGGCGTTCCAAAGGACGATGCGTCTGTTCGAGGCTGTGGCGCGCAACATGCCCCCATTATCCTCCAAGTTCGCAGGCGTGCGTCCTGCCGTGCGGAAACGGCGGTAAAATAATCACAGGGACGCGTGCGGCGCGTGGGTGCGGGATTGGAGAAAGGGCGTGGGCGTGGGATACGGCTACCCGGAGGGGGCGCTTGAGCGGCTGCAGCAGGAAGAGCTGGGCATTCTGCGGGAGGTCGCCCGCGTGTGCGCCGATTTGGGCCTCACGTGGTTCATGGACAGCGGGTCGTGTCTGGGCGCCGTGCGCCATGGGGGCTTCATCCCGTGGGACGACGACATCGACGTGGCGCTGCCCCTGGAGGACTACCGCACGTTCTGCGAAAAGGCGCCGGCGCTGCTGTCGGACACCTATGGCCTGCACACTTACGCCCAGACCGAGAACTACCCGCCCCTGTGGGCGAAGGTGTACAAAAAGGGCACGCGCTTCATGAGCGAACAGATGGCGGAAGCCGGGTTCGATCAGGGCATCTTCGTGGACGTGTTCGCCTTTGCCCGCTTGGATTCGCATCCCCGCACGGCGCGGCGGCAGTGCAGGCGCGCGGCACGCTGGCAACGCGTCTCGTACCTGCGCTGCTTCTCGCGGCCGAAGCTGCCCGACGGCCTGCCCCTGCGCCCGGTTTTCGCCTGGGGCTGCCGTGTGGCGCACAGGGTGGCGCGGGCGCTGTTCAGCCGCGCCTTCGTGGAGCGGCGTTTCGAGCGCAACCTCGCCTCGGGCGACGGCGGCGGCCCGTGGTACGACCCGTTCTACCCCCAGTACGGGACGTTCGCCACGCAGACGCTGTTCCCGCCCGTCGAGATGGAATTCGCCGGCGAGGCGTTCCCTGTTCCTCGCGATGCGCCGGCGTATCTGACGGAGATGTACGGCGACTACCTTGCGCTCCCGCCCGAAGGCAAGCGCGGCGCATGCCCGCCTGTGGTGCTGGACTTCGGCGACGGCGTGAACGTGATGGATGCGGCGGCTTTGCGCTAGAGGTTCGCGTAGGGGCCGAAGTCCAGCACGTGGGGGTAGTGCTCGTGGCGCAGGTTCTCGGGCGGCGGCGTCATGAAGTCGCCGTACAGGGCCTCGAGCATCCTTTCCGCGTGGCAGGGAAGCGGCACGGCGGTGTCTTCGAAGGGAACCATGCGCGCGGGCTCGAAGTCTTCGCGTGCGTACACGTCCCAGAAACGGCCCGTGTCGCACAGGTAGCCCACGCGCCGCGTGGGCTTTCCGGCGTGGCACGTCTGCCAGGCGAGCGAGCGGCGGTTGAAGTCGATGGCGCGCAGGCCGGGCAGTTTCAGCAGGCCGCGCATGCAGGTGGCTCCCGCGCGCAGCACGGCCACGCGCACCGGCGGGCCGGCCACGTAGGGGCGCCGGGTGGCTTTCGCGATGGCGAGCTTGTTGTACAGCCACGCGCGCCATGCCTGCCTGTGGAAGGCGCGCTCGTCGTCGGCGAGGTCGTCGAGAGGGAACAGGTCGAGGAAGATGCCCGATTCGAAATCCATGGACGCCAGCGCCTCGTCGCGAAACTCGGTTTCCCGGAGCATGACGCGCGTGGTTCCCAGCGGGTAGCGCGCGTCGAGGGAGGCGTTGACCACGCAATAGCGCTGCGCGAAGCGACCCTGCTGGGCGGCCTGCACGAGGCGGTCCAGATGGGCGCGGGGCATGTACAGGTCGATGTCGTCGTCCCACGGGACGAAGCCCGCGTGGCGCAGCGCGCCGATGGCCGTGCCGAAGGCGGCGTACCACCGCAAGCTCTCCTTTTCGCACAGGGCGGCGAAGTCCTTGAGCATCATGAGCATCACGCGGTGCAGCTGTTCGAGGCGCGGGTCGGGCGCGGCTGCAGGGGCCGTGGCGGCTGCGGCAGACGGCGCGGGGGAAGGCGCCGCCGGTTCGGGTGCCTTGGAGGAGGGCGCCGCAGGTTGTGCGGCTGCGGGCGCGGGGGCCGCCGTGGCGCCGGTGGCCGCGGCAGCGGAGGGGTTCGCGGCCTTGTCCGTCATGGGGCAACCCGCCTTTCTGCCTCGTAGGCGTCGAAGATGGCTTCCAGCGCGTCGGCCGTCTGGGGCCAGCCGACATGCTTGCGGGCGTGTTCGCGCAGGCGCTCGCCCCACTGCGCGCAGGCCGCGCGCTGCGATGCGGCGCGCTCCAAGGCGGCAAGGAGGGTGGAGGGCCGCGCGTCTTCCAGCACGATGCCGCGCCCATGGGCGATGCCCAGTTCGTCCACGCCCCCCACGCGGGTGACCAGCGGCGCGGTGCCCATGGCGGCTGCCTCCAGAAGGACGGTGGCGAAGCCCTCCGAACGCGAGGGCAGGCACACGGCGTCCGCGCCGCGCAGAAGCGCGGACACGTCGGGCGCGGAAAGCGGCCCGAGCGCATGCACGTTGCGGGAGGCGTCCCGCACGGCGGACGCGAGCGGGCCGTCCCCCGCGAAGGCGAACGCCACCTGTTCCAGCGAGGGGCGGCAGGCGGCTTCGGACGCCGCCTGCAGGAGCGCATCGACGCCCTTTTCCGGCACCAGGCGCCCGACGAAGGCGACGAGGAAGGCATCGGCCGAAAGGCCGAGTTCGACGCGGAAGTCGCGCGCGCTTGCCTGTGCGGCGAAAGCGGCGGGGTCGATGGCGTTCGGCACCACGCCGCGCCCGCGGATGCCGAAGTGCTCAAGCCACGACAGGGCGGCGGCCGACACGCCGCAGAAGGGGTGCCCACACGCCTTGACGCGCTCGGTGGCGCGGTGCTCGTAGGCTTCCACCGCCTTGTCGGCCAGCGGGTTTCCCAGCGAAAGGTGGGCCGAGCCGTGCTCGATGACGCATGCGGGCAGCCCCAGGCGCTGCGCGAAGTGCGCGCCCGCAAGCGACAGCGGATAGAACCGCGTGTTGACAACCACCCGGTCGGGCGGCGTTTCCGCGAGCCCGGAGAGCGCTTGGCGCACGCTCGCCCGTCCGCGCAGGAGCGGCAGGCGGCCGCCGAGCAAAGGGCGGCAGGGAAGGCGCAGCACGTCCACGCCGTCGGACTGCGTTTCGCGCGCAGGGTGTTCGGGTGCGAGCCGGCAGGTGATTACCGTGACGCGCCGGCCGCGCCGCGCCAGCTCGCCGGCGAGCCCGGCGGTGTAGGCTTCCACGCCGCCAACGTGGGGCGCATAGAGCGCCGAGAAGATGGCGTAGGACAGCGGTGCCTGCGCGGCGCGGGCGGCTCCGACCTTCTGCGGCGTGCGGGTGGGGCGGGGCGGCTCGGCCGGCTGCGACGCGTGGGTGAGATGGGGCGGTTGGGCCTGCTGCGCGTGGGCGGCGGCCCCGGCCGGCTGCGGCGCGCGGGCGGGGCGGGGCGGCCGTTGCGTGTGGGGCGGCTCGGCCGGCTGCGACGGGTGCGCCGCGCGGGGCGCGGGGAACTGCTGGGACTCGGACGGCCCGCACGCCGCGGGCTGCTGGGATTCGGCCGGCATCCTAGGCGTCCTGCCGGGGCGTCTCGTCTTCGCCCTCCTTCGCGTGCAGGGCCTGCGCCTGTACCGTGCGCTCCAGCTTGCTTTCCAGCTGCGACATGTGCACGCTCATCGTGAACAGTTTCACCAGCAGCACGAAGATGAAGAAGAGGAACAGGAAGTTGGCGGTGTCGTACACGTGCAGCGCCGCCGCGCAGGCGTCGGCGATCTGCGGGAAGATGCTCATCAGCAGGATGACGCCCGAAAGGACGATCCAGAACACCGAGTCTTCGATGCGCACTTTGGAGCGGCGGATGCGCCGCAGCATGAGCGCCGCCGTGGCGAACGAGACGATGACGAGGATGATGCGCAGCTCGACGGTCACAGCGCCTCCCTTCCCGCAAGATCTTCCGCCGCACCCGCCGTCCATGCGGTTGGGGCGTGGGCGGCGGGTGCCGACGCCGTGGGCGTGGGTGCGGGCGCGCAAGCCGCGGATGCGCCGGACGCTGCGCCCGTGGCCGCACCGGCCGCGTCCCGCCGCGTCCGCGCGCTCTCGCCCGCCGCGCCCGTCTCGCCTTGCCGCACTTCCGCGGCGCCGAGCTTCTTCCGGAAGAACTGGATGAGCAGCACCGAAAGCAGGATGCGCACCATGTAGGCGATGGACGTCTTCATGTTCAGGTAGCTTTTTCCGGCAGAGCGCTCGTCCACCGTCACCTGCACCTCGCACACGCGCGCGTGCGCGCTGCGGATGAGGTAGGCCAGCGTGTCGGGTTCGGGCCCCACGTTGATGCCGTAGGCGAGCAGCTCCATCATGCGGCGGTTGAAGCAGCGCATGCCGGACGTGGGGTCTTTGAGCGTGCGCCCGGTGGTGAGTCGGATGGCGAACGAGATGAGGCGGCTGCCCGCCATGCGCAGCGTGCGGGGCTTCTTGCGTTCCACGAAGCGCGACCCGATGACGATGTCGTGGTCGGCCACGGCCGCCACCAGCGCGGAAACGTATTCTGGGCGGTGCTGCTTGTCGGCGTCGAACTGCACGGCGCAGTCGTAGCCGTGGCGGCATGCGTAGATCATCCCGGTTTGGAACGCCCCGGCAAGCCCCAGGTTGACGGGCAGGTCGATGACGTTGAAGCCGGCTTCGCGGCAGATGGAGAGTGTGGCGTCGGTGGAGCCGTCGTTGACGACCACGTAGTCGAAGCCTTCCCGGCGGATGCCCTGTATGACCTCTGCTATGGTGGCCTCCTCGTTGTAGGCGGGCACGATGAGCAGAGGGCGGCGCGTGTTCATGGCGCGTCCCCGTTTCCGTTGCTGGTTCCCTTGCCGCGGCGCGCCTTCCCCGCACGCCGCGCGGCGCTGCGGCGGTGCTCCCTCGCTTCGAGCGCGCATGCGGGGCCGGCCGCGCCGGGAACATCATACCGCATCGCGGCGCGCCGCGGGAGCGGGGCCGCGATGGGGCCGTGCGGCGTGCCGGGTGCCGCGGGAGCGGGGCCGTGGGGCGGGTTGGCTCCCCGAAAGCGGCGCGGGATTTCGATCTTGGTCACCCGAATGCACGAAAACCGCAATCATGTGCCTTCGCGCAAATCGCGAACTGGGAAAACGCTGGGGCGATGTCAGCTAAGGGCCGGATTCCTGCACGAAAATCGAAATTCCGTGCCGCTTTCGGGGAAAGCCCGCTCTCGAATTCGAAAGCGGTGGGGCGCCGCGGGAGAGGAGACGCAGGGTGTAGGCGCGGGCACGGAGGCGTGCCCGCAGCGTCAGGCCTGCGCCAGGGCCTCGTGGAGTTCGAGGGCCTTGGCGCCGTAGGTCTTCGTGTATTTGTACCACAGGTACAGGTATTCCCCGACGGGCGAGCCGCAGGCGTCCTTGTAAAGCGCCCACACGAACCAATGGAAGCTGGCCACGGCCACGTAGCCGATGCAGTGGAACAACTCCTCGGGCGCAAGCGGTCGCTGGAAGTACAGCTCCAGCACGCGCAGCGCCTCGTCGTAGGTGTAGTCGCTGCAGCAAATGAACACGCCCAAGTCGCTGGCGTAGTCGCCCATGCCGGAATATTCCCAGTCTATCAGGTGCATCCGGTCTTCCTGCACGAGGAAGTTCGGGTCGTAGAAGTCGTTGTGGCACAGCACCCGCTCCTCCGGCGCGCACTTCACGAGGTCGTTCAGGCGGTCGGCCAAGCGGTAGAGGCTCTCGAAGTCGGGGAACGAGGTGCGGTGGGCCTCGTCCAGCAGCGCGAGTATCTTCTTGGTGTCCTCGTGCACGTCGAACGTCCAGGCGGACGCGGCGCCCGAGCGGTGCAGCGTGCGGGCTATGTCCATGGCGCGCGCCACGTGGTCCCAGTTGTGCAGGTCGAAGGGCACGCAGTCGTCCAGATAGCGGGATATCTTCCAGCCCTCCTGCGGGTGTTCGTACAGGTAGGTGCCGTCGATGCCCAAGTCGCGCGCCACTTCCTGCGAGAATGTCTCGCTCTCGCGGTTGATGATGGCGTCGGTGCCCACTCCGGGATGCCGGTACACGTACCGGTTGCCGCCCGCTTCGAAGCGGAAGGACAGGTTCGTGAGGCCGGCCTTGATGGGCACGATGCCGGAGATGTCGCGCCGTGCGCAGCCGAGCGTCGCGCAGATGTTGTCCATGATGCGCGAATCCACGTTGTCCATGAAGTCGGGGTCGAACGCGCGCAGGTCTTCGAGCGAGTCGAACTCCCAGATGACGTCCCGCTCGTAGGGGCGCATGACCAAGGGGAGTTCCCTGACGTGCTCGGCGTAGATGTCTTCCCACAGCTTGGGCGCGGTTTCGGGACGGTCGTACTCGGTGTCGAGGATGGCGCAGAACGCCTGCGAGAAGGTGCGGTCCCAATAGGCGTGTCCCATCATGGCCCAGGCGTCGCGCCCGCTTGTCTGCACGTCGGTGATCAGGCGGTGCGCGCCCTTGGTGGTCAGGCAGTACTCGTCGGTGGGACCCTGTTCGTACACGGCGGCGTAGTAGCCCTCGTAAACGTAGGGTTCGAAGGGGTTTTCGGTGAAGTAGTCGTCCGATGAGCAGATGTAGGTGTTGCCCAGCCGGTCGGCCACCCGGCGGATGGTGGAGTTGTTGTTGCGGGTGGCATAGTCGGGGTTCACCACAATGGACACGCCGAAGGCGTCCTCGAGGTAGAAGAACTGCTCCTTCATGTAGCCGACCACCACGGTGACGTCCTTGATGCCCGCCTCGTGCAGCTGGCGTATCTGCCGCTCGACGAGCACCTCGCCGCGCACTTTGAGCACGCCCTTGGGGCGCTCGTAGGAAAGCGGCGCGAAGCGCGAGGACAGCCCGGCCGCCATGATCACGGCGTTTTCCACGCGGTAGGGCGCGAGCGCCTGCAAGCCGGCGGGCGTCACGCGCATGCTGGACGCAAGCCCCTGTTCGCAAAGGCTCCGGTATTCCCTGTTCGCGGAGCCGAGCGAAAGACGCGCCTTTTCCGCGATATCGCGCTGCGTGCGCACGTCGTCGCGCAAGAGTGCGGTCAGCACGCCGAATGCGTTTCTGGTCAGGCTCATGTTCCCTCCTGAGGGCCGCGGCGGCCCCGATAGTCGTTCCCCCTTTGCGCTTGGCGGCGCCTCCAGCGCGCGGCGCGGTGGCGCGGCCTTGCCACTGGCGTCTCGCGCGCGATCCGCGGCGCGGTCCGGCCGGCTTCGGTGCCGGTGTCCCGCGTGTGATCCGCGGCGATCTGCGGCCCCACGCGCTATTCGCGGCGTGCCCTGCGGCTTGGAGCAGGCTTGGCCGCACGTTTTTGCAAGCGCTAACGCGATTGTAAAGATTTGTTCAAGTTTGTAAAGCGTTTGAAGATAATGAACGAACAAGGGACGCGAACTTGGCGGCCGAGAGGCAGGGGCGGGACTGCTGCGGCGGATGGCGAAGGCGCCGCGATGCGCGATGGCGTGCTTCCCGTCGGGACGTCGGTCTTCCGAAAGTGGCACTGGATTTCGATCTTCGTGCGGGGATTCGGCCTCTGGCCGGCGCCATCCCGGCGTTTCCCCAGTTCGCGATTTGCGTGAAGGCGCACGATTGCGGTTTTCGTGCATTCGGGTGACCAAAATCGAAATCCAGTGCCACTCTCGGGCGCGGGTTTTCCCTTTCGGGGCGGGCATGGTAGGATGTGGGTTGTTCTTGCAGGAGATTGCGCGAAGGAGCCATGGTGGCATACAGGGTGTACGAGCCGGTGGGCGGAAACGGGGCGTCTGGAGCGCCGGGAACATCTGGCGTGTCGGGAACGGCGGGAGGGCCCGGAGCGCCCGGAACGGCGGGAGCGCCCGGGGCGCTCGGTATGGGACGTGCAGTGCCGGGGGCGCCCGCCGTGGGACGTGCAGTGCCAGGGGCGGCCGATGCGGGGCGCGGGGCATGCGGGGCGAAAGGCTGCGCGGCTTCTGCGGCCCCACATGACCCGCGCCCCGCATCGGCCGACGGGCGCCCGCCAACGGGTCCGTCGGCGGGCGGCGGGCACTCGCCGGCGGATCCGTCGGCATATCAGCCAACGGGCACTCGGCAAGTCATCGACGACGCGCAGCTGAAACGGATGATGGGCGCCGACCGGCAGGGCTTTTTCCACCGCAACCGCTTCCGCGTGGTGACGCTTGCGCTCATCGCCCTCAACGTGCTGGCGTTCGCGGCCGAGGTGCTGTTTTCGGGCATGCGCTTCGACATTCCCACCATGGTGCTGGTGAACATGGGTGCCATGTACGCGCCGCTCGTGCAGGCGGGCGAGGTGTGGCGGCTCGTCACCCCCATGTTCCTGCACATGGACGTCATGCACCTGGCCTTCAACATGGTGGCGCTTTTCAGCGTGGGCGAGGTGCTGGAGCGCGTGCTGGGACGCGGCAACTTCCTGCTTCTGTACTTCATTGGCGGCATTACGGGCAATGCTGTGTCGTTCGCGGCCGACGTGTTGCTGGGCGGCGGCCCCACGGTGAGCGCCGGTGCTTCCACGAGCGTGTTCGGCCTGTTCGTGGCCGTGGCGTTGCTGGGCGTGCTGCACAAGGGCAACCGGCGCATGTTCGCCGAGTACAGCAAGGGCATGCTCGGCATCATCGGCGTCAACGTGGTCTACACGCTGCTGGTGCCGAGCATTTCCGTGAGCGGGCACTTGGGCGGCGCGCT
Source organism: uncultured Eggerthellaceae bacterium (assembly GCA_904420215.1). Taxonomy (GTDB): domain Bacteria; phylum Actinomycetota; class Coriobacteriia; order Coriobacteriales; family Eggerthellaceae; genus CAJFUR01. The sequence goes on along the minus strand of CAJFUR010000162.1, from coordinate 1,074 downwards.
CGGCGGGCTCGTTGCCATGTTCATGGTTCCGGCGAAGAACCTGTGCGTGCCGAACGCCGTGCGCGCGGTGGTGGCCGTGCTGTGGGTGGCCGCGCTCGCGTGGCTTGCGGTGCGCACGGGGGTGCTCGCGTGACGCCCGGCGCCGACGGGCGGCTCGGGGCTTGCGGTGCAGGCGGTGCGGGCGGCGTGTCCTCCGGCGGCGCGCCCGGCGTGCCTTCCAGCGGCGAAGCCGGCATCCCCGCTGCCGCGCCCACATGCGCCGGCGCCCCCGCCGCGGCGCCCGCCGGTGCCGACGCCTTCACGCACGGTTCGCTTGGCCGGCTCTCGCCCACGTGGTGGGAGCCCGAGGGCGACGACGCCCCCGCGCCCGAGCCGTGGCTCGACGCCGAGGCGGCGCTTGACCGCTTTCTCGGCTGGACTGCCGCTCGCGGCATAGAACTCTGGCCTCATCAGGAGGAAGCCCTCATGGCGCTCATGATGGGCGACCACGTTGTCCTCGGCACGCCCACGGGGTCGGGCAAATCGCTCGTGGCGCTGGGCCTGTGCTTCATGGCCATGGCCACGGGACGGCGCTCGTACTACACGGCGCCCATCAAGGCGCTCGTCAGCGAGAAGTTCTTCGACCTCGTGGATGTCTTCGGGCGCGAGAACGTGGGCATGATCACGGGCGACGCGCACATCAACGCGGGCGCTCCCGTGGTGTGCTGCACGGCCGAGATCCTGGCGAACCAGGCGCTGCGCGAGGGCGAGGACGCCGACGTGGGGTGCGTAGCTATGGACGAGTTCCATTTCTACGGCGACTACGACCGCGGCTGGGCGTGGCAGGTGCCGTTGCTCACGCTGCCGAAGGCGCAGTTCTTGCTCATGAGCGCCACGCTGGGCGACGTGTCGTCCATTGCGGCGTCGCTTTCGGGGCGCACGGGCGCAGACGTGGACGTCATCGCCGACGCGCCGCGCCCGGTGCCGCTTGCCTACGAGTACGTGGAAATGCCGCTCGAAGGCACGGTGGAACTGGCGCTGCGCAAGGGCGAGGCGCCGCTTTACCTGGTGCATTTCTCGCAGGACGCGGCGCTT
>CAJFUR010000161.1 GCA_904420215.1 uncultured Eggerthellaceae bacterium | reverse complement strand
GTTCACCAGGTAGGCGTGGATGTGCTCGCCGAGCGTCTCGCGCATGAGGTCGGACGCCGCGAACAGCTCCACGGCCTCGCCCAGGCTTTCGGGCAGCGTGTCCATGCCCTGCGCGCGCAGGTCCTGACGCGACAGGCAGAACAGGTCCTGGTCTTCCGTGGGGGGCTGCAGCTCCAGCTCGTCCTCGATGCCCCGAAGGCCCGCGGCCAGCATGACGGCGAAGGCCAGGTACGGGTTCGCCGCCGGGTCGGGGCTGCGCAGCTCTATGCGGCAGGCCACCTCGCGGTCGGGCCGGTAGCGCGGGATGCGCACGAGCGTGGAGCGGTTGCGCGCGCCCCACGACAGGTACGTGGGCGCCTCGCCGCCCGCCACCAGGCGCTTGTAGGAGTTCACGTACTGGTTGGTGACCGCGCAGAACTCCGGCGCGTACTTCAGCAGGCCTGCGATGTAGTGCTTGGCCACCTTCGACAGGTTGTAGCCCGAAGGGTCGTCCGCGTCGAAGAACGCGTTGTTGCCGTCGAGGTCGAACAGGCTCTGGTGCACGTGCATGCCGCTGCCGGGGGCGTCGGCCATGGGCTTGGGCATGAAGGAGGCGTACACCCCGTGCTTCATGGCGATTTCCTTCACCACCAGCTTGTAGGTCATCACCGCGTCGGCCATGGAGAGCGCGTCGGTGAAGCGCAGGTCTATCTCGTGCTGCGAGGGGCCGTTCTCGTGGTGCGAGTATTCCACGGGGATGCCCATCTTCTCCAGCGTGAGCACCGTGTCGCGCCGCAGGTCGCTCGCGTAGTCCAGCGACGTGAGGTCGAAATAGCCCCCGCGGTCGAGCACCTCGGTGCCCTCGGCGTCCTTGAAGTAGAAGAACTCCAGTTCGGGGCCCACGTTGAACACGTAGCCCATCTTCGCGGCCTTCTCCACCGTGCGGGCCAGCACGTGGCGAGGGTCGCCCTCGAAAGGCGCCCCGTCGGGCGTGCGGATGCTGCAGAACATGCGCGCCACGGCGTTGCGCTCGGGCCGCCAAGGCAGCACCTGGAACGTCGCCGCGTCGGGAAAGGCCAGCATGTCGGATTCCTGAGTGTGGCAGAAGCCCTCCACGCAGCTGCCGTCGAAGCCCATGCCGTCCATGAAGGCGTTTTCCAACTCGCTGGGAATGACGGCGAACGACTTCATGTTGCCCAGCACGTCGGTGAACCAGAAACGCACGAAGTGCACGTCGCGGCTCTTGATGGTCTTGAGAACGAAGTCTTGGTCCGGGTTGACGGGCATGGCGCATCCTTTCTCTCAACGTGCCATTATACGCCCCCTTGTTTCGGTTGCGTTACGCGGAAGCGGCGCGCGGGCAGGGGCGGCAGGCCGCGGGGGCGCGACCGCCCGCCGGCCCGAATGCTGCCTCATGGGTACCGACTGTCCACGATAGGTGACGGTCCGCCCCCGAAAGGCACCTACCATGACAAAAGCGGCTGCCGTTGCCCCCCACTGTGCCGCACGGCAGGCATGCGGCTGCGAACCCCATGTCTGCCGCCGACGCGCCGGGAGGAACGCCGCCGCACGCCGCCGGCGACAAACCAAAGAAAGGACTTCGCATGATGGCCGAACACGCCGAAATGCTCGCCCGCCACGGCATCGACTACGCCGACGCCCTCGACCGCTTCGGGGGAAACGGGGCGCTCTACGAGCGGCTGGCCCGCAAATACGCCGAGGATCCCCATTTCGACCGCCTCGTGCGCGCCCTTGGCGAAGGCGACGCCGCTGCCGCCTACCACGAGGCGCATTCGCTCAAGGGCGTGGCGGGCAATCTCTCGTTCGCCGACCTCCACCAAGCGGCCGCGCGCGCCTCGGAACTTCTTCGCACGGGCAACGTGCCCGCCGCCCGCGACGCGCTGCCCGCCGTGCGCCACGCCCACGAAAACGCGCTCGCCGCGCTGCGCCAGCTGGCAGAAGGTTGACGTGCCTCGCCCGCGCGCGGCGACGGGGCTATCGCGCAGTTCTCAGTTCCTTGCCCAGTTCTTCGGCCAAGACGGGCAATAGGTCGGCCATCGTCTGCTCGATGGCGTCCTTTTTCAACTGGCACTCCCACACCACATGGACTTTCCAACCGGCATCTTCAAGTGCTTTGACGTTGCGTTGATCGCGCTCCACGTTGCGGTCGAATTTGACGACCCAGTATTCGATGTGGCTCTTGGGCGACGTGGCGTACTTGCAGCCTTTATGCCGGTGCCAAAAACAACCATTAATGAAAATCGCCGTGCGCTTCCCCGGCCATGCGACGTCGGGGCGCCCCGGCACTTTCCACTGCAGGCGATATCCCGAAAGCCCCGCCTCCCACAGGCGTTGGCGCATCAACAGTTCGGGTTTGGTGTCACGGCATTTGTTGCCCTGCATGCTCTTGCGCACGGCGGGACTGGAGGCGGCGGGTGCAGCCGTCTTCGCTTTCTTGCCGGAACCGTCCCCTTGCTTCGCCATGTGCCGCGAACCCCTCTTCTTCATACCGCACGCATTGCCACCGCAAACAACGGCGCGTCCTTTTCGTGTTTCAAGACCCAGAAAGGCGCGTTTCGCTCCAGCAGACGTTCCGCCAGCCTCACACGCGCCTCGAATGACATCAGCGCATACCGCACTCGTTCCGGCCGACGGCGCTTACAGTTTCGGAGGCGTCCACTCCGCGTCGCCGGAGTCCCCGCCCTCGGTGCCCGTGTCCGCGCCGCCGGATTCGCCTCCGGAAGACCCTCCCGAAGACCCCGACGAGCCGCTGCCGTCCGACCCGCCCGAGGTCGATCCGCCGCCCGTGGAGGGTGCAGGCCCCGACGAGCCGCCGGAACCGGCCCCGGAGCCGGAACCCGAACCCGACGCGCCGCCCGAGGACGACGACCAGCCATTGCCCGAACCTGAACCCGAAGACGGGGCGGGCGAAGACCCCTGGGAGTCCACCGGGGCGTCCGCGGCATCGGACGGTTCGGATTCGCCCGCCGGTTCCGTGCCCACAAGCGACTCGTCGATGTAGAACAGCGCCCCGTCCCGCTCCACGATCAGAACCGACCCGGCAGCGTCGATCACCGCCAGTTCGTCGCCCGGCGCAAGCTGCGCGCTCTGGCGGGTCAACTGGTAGTCCTCGAACAGGCAGGCGCCTTCGAGCGCGAAACCGCTCCACGGCTGGTACGGGTCGTCGGTCTCCAGCCGGAGCAGTTTCGCCGGCAAGGACACCTCCCGCCCGTTGAGAAGGACGGTGCACGTGGGCTCCGCGTCAACTTCGGCACCCTTCTCCGCCTTTTCCTCGGCCGAAAGCTCCGGCGCGTCGTCCCAGATCCCCGCCTCGCCCGAAGGCCCACCCGTCTCGGCAGTGGGCGAAGCGCCCTCATCGGCGTCGGCGGTGCTGGCGGAGGCGTCGGACAGGGCATCCCCGCCGGAGACGCCGTCGGAAGCGCCGGCACTCCCGCCAGCCGCGTCGGCCCCATCGGCGGCCGTATCGGCGCCGAGCTTCACCACGACCTCGTCTCCCCTGTTGAACATGCCCTCATACGTCTGGACGTCGCTCGCAAGCACGACGGCGGTCACGTCGCTTTCGGGCACCGCGCCGGCGGCGTCGGCAGAACCGGCGGCGTCGGCAGCGCCAACGGCGTGCGTGGCGGCCGCATCAGCCACCACCGCATCGGCCGGCTCGTCGGCATACGCAACGCCCACGCCCAGCCGGAACAGGTCGAATCCTTCCATGAAGTTGGTGGGGAGGACCATCTCATCCCCGTCTCCCGACGTGGGCGGCGTGCCGCCGCCGGAAGACCCGGAACCGTCCGAGGACGACCCGCCGTCGGCAGACCCGCCCGAGCCCGAATTCGAACCGCCGCCGGAACCGGAACCCGAGCCGCCGCCGTCAGCCGAACCGCCCGAGCCGGACCCCGACCCGCCCGAACCCGAGCCGCCGCCGCTCGAGCCCGAACCCGACCCGGAAGACCCGCCGGCATACCCCGACGACCCCGACGGCGAAGCCGCATAGCCCGCCTCCGCTTCCGGTTCTTCCACCTTTTCCCGCATGATCTTGTCGGCGGGAACGTAGCCCTCGAAGCCGTCCGCGTTGCGGACGAACAGGAGGTCGCCGAACGCGTCGAGCACGGTGACTTCCTCGTTGAGGGAAAGCGTCAGGATGTTCTCGCCCGAAAGGTCGGACTTCGCAAAGATGATCGCGTCGGCCGCCGCATACCCCACCCATTGCTCGGGAGCCGCCTCGTTCGAAGTCCTCACCAGGGATTTCTCCACATAGACGACCTCCCCGCCGTACACGGCCTTGTAGTACGCATCGGCATAGGCCCCGCTCAAATCGTCGGCAGCCACCACGTTGGTCAGCTCGTCGCCGCGCTGGAGAACCGGCCCCGGAACCAGCAGGCCGTCCACCTTCACCGTCGCCCTGACGGTTTCCGCCTCGGCCTCGGTGGCGGGCACGGCCGCCGGAACTGGAACCTCCTCGCGACCGGAAAGCAGGGAAGCCGCCGCCACGCCCGCCCCGGCAAGCACCAGCACGCACGCGGCCACGGCCACAACCGCGCTCCGGCGCCGGCGCCGCGCGGGCGGCGCCACGATGCTGGGCGGCGCAGGCGGCATGCCACCCCCGGCCACCGCGCTGTCGAAACAGGAAACGCCGCCCGCCCTCTTCGCATGGCGCGGCGCACCCGAAACGGGCGCGGCTCCCGGGACGGATGCCGCCCGCCGTCCAGACGCAGACACTGCAGCCGCCCTTTTCAGCACCTCGGGGCAATCCTCCCCCACGCTGTTTATTTCAGGAAGATCGTTCAGTTTCATGGCCTATTCCTTACAGGCGTCGATGATACCGTGGACGAACTCGTATGCAGCCGACCCCGCGGGGAACGCGTCGGCGTTCTGCTCGGCAATGTAGCAGATGCTCCGCTCCACCACGCCGCCGTAGACGGTCACCTGCTGGCCGTCGGGCGTCATCAGGATCGCATACGAGCGCATGGCCATGTCGCGCTTGTACTGCTCCACCGTGGAAAAGCCCACCAGAACGTTGGTGTAGTACTCCGTGCCGTCCGCTTGGCTGAAAACGGGGTTTTGCGAACCGCGCACATACGCCCTCCCCCGGCTCGCTCCCGACGTGGCGAAGATGAGGCTGCCGTTTTCCACCCGGTCGCTCCAAGCCAGAAGCGTGCCCGTTTCCTGCAGGGTGAACCCGCACAGCCCGCTGCCGGAAAGCGCCTGCTTCACGTCTTCCGACACGCCCGTTATCATGCGGATTCCCTTGTTTCCCGAAACCCGGATGGAGCTTCCCGCATATTGAAGCAGATCGTCCAAGCCGTAATAGCGCCTTGTCGAATACGCCCCGTCCGCCTCGGTGGCAATCCACACGTACATGCCCGTCGGGTATGAGGCATGGGCGTTGGACGTGTCGCCGGCATATTCGTACAGAACGATGGAGTGGGCACCCGAGCCGGAAACCTTCACCGTCCCGTAGCCGCCAGACACGGAAAGGGGCGTGGCCACGCCGTCCACGTAGGCCACGGCGCCCGAGCCGACGAGCGCGTCCGGCACGTCCGCCAGGCTGAACTTGACGGGCGTTTCCTGCGAAACCGCCCCGGAGTGCGACAGCAAGTCGTTGATCAGGCGCGTCAGGTCGTCCCCGTAGGTCTGGCTGCTGGCCCACTTGCCGCTTAAGCCCTTGACGGTGGGCGCGCTTCCGCGCGTCACCAAGTGGAAGCGCCCGTCCACGCATTCCTGGTTGAGGGGGTCGGTGGAGGCATAGGCTTTCAGATGCTGCACTTGCGCGCGCAGGCCCATGCGCACGCCGTCGGCCCCATAGGAGCCGAAGTCGGCGCCCGCGGGGCCTCCGTCGGTGGCGCCCAGCCCGCAGAAGTTGCACTGTTCCGGCTTCACCTGCCCGCCGAAGCCGAACCATCCCGTCTCGTTCATGGCCTGCGCGAACACCACTTCGGCACGCACCCCTTCCGCCTCGGCCTCCTCGCAGAGGATGCGGCAGAATTCCTCGATGCTCGAAGCGCCGAAGCGCGTGTACGTGTCGGAGGGGAAGGCCTTTCCCTTCGAGGAGAACCACACGGCAAGGTCGCTGGACGAAACCCGCGACGACCCCATGATGGCGGGGTCGTCCTCCTGCAGGGACGCCGCCGGGGACACCACTTCCTCGCCCACCTGCTCCAGGCCGGAGCCCGAAGACGAGCCTCCCCCGTCCCCGTCCGCTTTCTTGGAGAGGCCGTAGTAGTTGGCGATGCCGCGCGCGTCCGCCTTGCCCATTTCCGAGCGCCATTCCGCACTCGCCAGCTTCGCGGCGTCGCCCTCGTTCGTCACGAACGCATGCTCCACGATGAGGCCGGGAATGCCGGCATAGCGCGCATACAGGTTGATGCCGTACCAGTCCTGCTTGCCGCCGGGGTCGGGGTAGGTGTCGTACACCGTGCTACGGGTCTTGACTCCCCGGTTGTTGAAGCCGAGCGATTCGAGTTCCGCCAGAATGCTGGTGCCGAGCCCCTTGCCCTCCACATGCGTTTCGTAGCGGTAGGCACTGTCGTTGTTGATCCACACCTCGCTCCCGTTGGCCGAAGCCACGTCCGCGGAATTGCAGTGGAAGCTGACCACCACGTCGGCGCCCTGATCGACCGCGGACTGGACGCGCTCCTTGCGCGACTCGTAGCGGCCGGTGAACACCACCTTCACGCCCTCGTAGGTGCTCAATTCGTCGGCGCACGCCTGCGCGATGCCCGTCACGGCCGTTGCCTCGACGACGCCGTAGCCCGAAGCGCCCGGATCGTAGTAGCTTCCCACGGGAGCCTGCCCATGTCCCATATCGAGGGCCACCACCAGCACGTCGCCTTCGGCTGCGTCGGCCGAGCGGGACACCACGGGCAAAAGCGACACGGCCAGCAAGGCAGCCAGGGAAAAGCACAGGGCAGCACGGGTGGCGGCACCGCGGCGGGCGCGGGCGGCGCGGGTGCTGCTGGCGGCATGTGCGGCGTGCGCGGCACGCACGGCGGCATCCGCCTCACAGGTGGCGTGGCGGGCGCGGCGGCCTTGCCCCCAGCGCGGCGGCGCGCACCGCCGAAGCGAAAAGGCGCCGGCAAGCCGAAGGATGCAAGAGTGTCCAAATCCAAGGGTACGTTTAAGCGGCATGTTGGATTTCCTTACGCTCTATCGTATGCAACCGCTCCGCAGCCGCGACGATGCGCAACCGCGAGAGCCGGCGTTGTTGAAACAAGTATTGTACCAGCTTTGCCCGCTCATTGCCGCCCTGCGACAAAATCACCTTTATTCGGCTGCCCGCCAGCAACCCTATTCAACCCGCCACAGCTTCGCCCGGCCACGACCCGGCCGCCGCAGCTGCGGGAGACGGCGTGTGCGGGGGCAAGCACTCCGCATCGAAGCGCGCCCGGCTACGAGGCTTCCCCGTCGTCCTCCGCGGGATCCTCCGGCTGCGCGCCCTGCTGCTGCGCGCCCCGCTTCCCCCTGCTCCGCGGGTTGTAGTGATGGAGAAGCACCGGCTGCAGCAACCGGAGCTTGACGATGCCAAAAGCGGTCAGGGCGGCCACGACGAGAAACACGACGATGCGCCACGCGCCATGGAGTTCCGTTATGAGCACCGCGCACGCCGAAAGTGCCGCCGTCCAGCCCCACATGATCAGCACCGTGGCGCGCTGAGAGAAGCCGGCCTGCATGAGGCGGTGGTGGATGTGCCCCCGGTCGGCCTGGTCTATGGGTTCGTGGGCGCGCAGGCGACGTATGATGGCCACCGCCGTGTCGATGATGGGCACGCCGGCAGCCAGCAGCGGAACCAGCAGGGAAACGAACAGGGCCGAGCGCGCCACCGCGAACAGCGACACCACCCCAAGCGAGAACCCCAGAAGAAGCGAGCCGGAATCGCCCATGAAAATGGAAGCCGGATAGAAGTTGTATTGCAGGAACCCGACGCACACGCCCGCAAGTGCCAGGCTCATGAAGGCGGCGTCGGGCCTGTTCGTCAACACGGAGAACACGAAAATGGTCAGCGAGGAAATGGCGGTGATGCCGGCGGCAAGCCCGTCCAGGCCGTCTATGAGGTTGATGACGTTCGCGAAGGCCACCAGATAGAACACCGTGAGCGGATAGGCGAACCAGCCGAAGTCTATGAAACCCGCGCCGAACGGGTTGTGCACGCTGGAAAGCAACAGCCCGGAAGACGCCGTGATGCAGGAGGCCACAATCTGTCCGGCCAGCTTGACTTTGGGCCTGAGGCCCTTGATGTCGTCCACCACGCCCACGGCGAACATGAACAGCACCCCCGCCCCCACGCCAAGATAGTTGACTTCGTGGGAAGGATGCGGAACGAAGGGGCTTTTCCACCCGAGGAAATGCACGCCAAGCTGCACGGCCGCCAAAGCCGCCAACAGCCCGCCCAGCATGGCGACCCCTCCCATGCGGGGAACGGGCCGCTTGTTCACGCGCCGCGCGCTGGGGTAGTCGATGGCGTCGGTTTTCACCGCGAGCCACTTCGCCAAGGGAACCAAAACGACCGTGGCCAAGAGCGCAACCAGGAAGAGCGCGAAGCACTCGAACCAGTTCATGACCCACGCACCTTGGACAGCAATGTCTACCTCTTTTTTGTTGATTGACGCGTACCGGGTGATTATTATAACCTTTCCGATAGAATTGGGCATCGAAACACAGGGTATGCACCGGAAAGGTCATCGTGCCACACAACCCCGCCATCAGCATCGTCATCCCCGTCTACAACGTGGAGCCGTGGATCCGCCGCGCGGTCGGATCGCTGCAGGCACAGACGTTCGGCGACTTCGAGATCATTCTCGTGGACGATGGAAGCACCGACGGCAGCGGACAGGCGTGCGACGACTTGGCGGCAGGCGACGGCCGGGTCCGCGTCATCCACCAGAAAAACGGCGGCGCCGCCCGGGCGCGCAACGTGGCCATTGGGCAGGCGAGCGGCGAGTTCCTCTACTTCATGGACGGCGACGACTGGTGCGAGCCGACGATGCTGGAAGACCTGCACGGCTTCGCCGCCGAGCAAAAGCTGGATCTGGCCGTGGCCGGCTTCTACATCGACACGTACTACACGGAAGACAAGTTCTACCGCGAGACGCGCACCGCGCCCGACAAGGTGTTTTCCAGCCAGCGGGAATTCCGCGAGCATGCCCACGAGCTGTTCGACGCCCAGCTTCTGTACGCGCCTTGGAACAAGCTGTACCGGCGCTCCTACCTGAACGAGCGCGGCATCGCGTTCCCGGAGACGTTCTGGGACGACTTGCCGTTCAACTTGGACGTCATCCGCGAAATAGGGCGCGTGGGCTGCCTGAACGCGCGCTATTACCACTTCCTGCGCGCGCGGTCCGAAAGCGAGAACACCAAGTACCGCGCCGACATGTACGACAAACGCGAAGAAGAGCACCGCTGGCTCACCGACCTTTACGCGCAATGGGGCCTCGATTCGGCGGAAATCCAGGAATTTCTCGCGCGCCGCTACGCCGAGCGACTGGTGGGCTGCGTGGAGAACGTGACGAACAGAAGCTGCGAGCTGTCCCCCGCCGAAAAGCGCGCCGAGATACGCCGCATGATCTCGACCCCCCATGCGCGCGAGGCGCTGGAGAAGGCGCGGCCCCGCACCGCGCTTTTGCGCGCCACGCTCGCCCCCCTGCGTAGCGGCAACGTCCGCCTGACCCTATGGGAGGGCGCCGTCATCTCCTGGGTCCGCCAACACAGCACGAACGTCTTCGCAAGGCTGAAGGCGAACAGGTAGGCAGCGCGGAAGGTTCGCCTTCGGTTTCAAGCAACATGCGGATCTCGCAGAATCGCTTTCTATGCAGTCATAAGAAAATCGTGAAAAAGTCTTTGATATTCTCTGCATAATAGAGAAATTTACCGAAAATATCAAAAAATTCTCATTCAGATTGAGAATATGATATGATTCCAAAATGGAACACAAGCGATGTCCCACACGTCGGAACCGAATGCGGCAGGCGGCGACAGCAAACGGCAGCCGTGAGCGATGGTGGCAAGCCTAGGCAATGCGAGCGGGAATCGGGAGCAATGCCGACATGGGCGTTAGGCGACATGCCGGCACACCCGCCTTGCCAGCAACTGCGCCGCATTCTCAACGGTGCGGTCGAAGCAGTCGAAACGCAGCAAGAAGACGACAGGAGTCCGCATGATTGAAAGACCGGAATACGTATCGAAACTGATTGCATACAAGGATACGGATTTCATCAAGGTCATTACCGGCGTGCGCCGTTGCGGCAAATCCACGCTTCTCAAGCTGTTTGCGAATCACCTTACACGCCATGGCGTTGGGCAAGATCGCATAATCACGATTAATTACGAGAGTCTGCTGTCGAGCGATTTGCGCGATCCGAAGCTGCTGCACGAATACGTCGGCGAGAAGGTTGAAGCAGCGAACGGCGAGCCACTTTACGTCTTCATCGACGAGGCCCAAGAAATAGAGCAGTGGGCATACGTGATGAACAGCCTGAAGGCAACCTTCCCGGTGGATCTGTACGTGACGGGCTCGAACTCGAAGCTTTTCGCAGGCGAAGATCTGACCTATATAACCGGCAGATACATTGAACTGCGCATGTACCCGCTTTCGTTCAAAGAGTTCGTCGCGTTTCGCGGCCTGCGCTCCGATGACGAGTGCTCCAGTCAGAACACCCCTCCCGTCTCGTATGAAAAGGCACTCAACGACTATCTTTCGCAGGGGTCTTTTCCCGCAGTGGCTTTGTCTCCAAATCAAGAACTCGTTCAGGCGATAACACAAGGCTTGATCGATTCCATTGTAATGCGCGACGTGGTGCAAAGAGGGAGGATCGACAACGACGCCTCTTTTCAAAGGGTTGCGCAGTTTGTCTTCGGTGCCGTTGGTTCCGAAATATCGGCAAACAAGATCGCAAACACCTTGAAGTCCGCCGGCTATTCCGTCACGGCAAATACGGTGGATCGCTATTTGAACCTGCTGTGCGATGCCTTCGTTTTGTACAAATGCCAACGATATGACATTCGCGGAAAAGAACGATTGCGCTTCAACGGAAAATATTACGTGGTCGATACGGGCCTGAGAAATGCGTTTCTGGGGGAGCGGCCGCGCGATTTCGGCCATGTTTTAGAGAACGTCGTCTACATGGAGCTGCTGAGACGTGACTATGAGGTGACGGTGGGCAGGATTGGCGCGAAGGAGATCGACTTCGTCGCAGTCAATGGCACCGAAAAGGTGTACGTGCAGGTTGCCAGCACTCTTGTGGAAGTGGCAGTTCAAGAAAGGGAGTTTTCGGCACTTCTTGCCGTGCGCGACGCATACCCGAAATACGTGGTAAGCATGGATGAAATCGACTACTCGCGAGACGGCATCCGCCATCTCAACATCGTGCCCTTTCTCTTGGGTGCGCCTTTGTGAGGGGTGGCCACTCAGTCGGCCAGCACGCCCACGGTGAAGGACACCGCACCCGCACCGCCGTTCGGCACGGGAACCATGACCGCGTTGTTGTCGCTGGCGATGGCGGGTCTGGAGTAGCCAGGAGCGGTGCCAAGGAGCACGATGCGGCCGTCGGCCATGTTGTAGGCGTACATCTCGGCATGCTCGGCTTGGGAACCCGCGCCCCATACCAGCCATTCTTCGTTCATGGACGCCACCACGGAGGGCGACTCCGCATGCAGCCAGGCAACCGGCGTGGCGAACGAGTCGGCCCAAACGCCAAGGTACGAACCGGCGGACGCGTCGGTGGATGAAAACGCCACGACGCGCTTGTCGCCACTCGCCCACACGCCCGAAACGTGCCACGAGGAATCGGGCGAACTGACGGTTAGAACCGGGTTCGTCGTGCCGGCCTCGCAGGCAGACACCTTCGAATAACTGAACGGGTCGGCGGCGGCGTCGGCGGGGTCCGAGGCGAACACGACCCCCTCGTCCGTTGCGGCGGGAAACCCGCCTTCGGCCAGAACAGCGCCGGGTTCGTCTTCCGTCAGGCTGTAGGACAGCACGAGCGTGGACAGGGCGTCGCCTTCCTGCACCGCCGTCGAAAAGAAGGCGTTCTCGGCATTCATGGTGGGCACGATGTCGGCATACGCGAAGCACACGTCCTCGTCGCCGGCAATCTCCTGCGACGTGCCCAGCGTGCGCACGGTTCCGGATTCCCCGTCCCACACCTGCAGACGCCAGTTGTCGCTCACCGCCTGCGCCACGTCCCCCAAAAGCGACGAGCGCCACACGATGCGGTTGGCATCGCCCGACCCGTCTTGCGGTTCGTAATAGAGCGACGGATTGACGGAGGGGCTGTCGATGACTTCGAAACCGCCTTCCCCAAGGAGCGCGGCCCCATAGGAAACGAGACTGTCCGGATTGCTGGAATACGACCCGAAGACCGTTTGCGCGTCCAGCGGGAACGACCCGATTTCCGCGTAATCCCCGCCGAAGGACCACAATGCGTTGAAGTCTGCCGCGGATGCGCCGCCCGCCACGTCAACAACGGCCGCGCCGCAGGGCACGCCCTCTATTGCGAAGGGAAGCTGGGAGGACGCCGTGGCGCCCGCATCGTTGAGGCTGGTGGCATCAAGCGTCTCGACGGCACCGCCATCCGAAGGGCTGCCCGCATCGCCGGCACAGCCAGCCAACGCCGCGACAACCCACAGGCAGGCAAGCATTGCAGCTGCGGAAAAGCATGCCGCCACACGTTTCCCAAGTTCAGGACAGTTCATGCGCATCCCATTCCAAGCCCATGCGTCGCGCATCCGCTAGTGCGTGTAGATGCCGCGATACGGCGTGATGTACGTGGCCGTGAATTCGCGCAGGCTGCCATACCAGAATTTCGGCGAAGCGGCAGACCACACGCCCGCCCACGGGTCGGCGATGTAAACGGCGTCGGTGGCGGGGTTGTAGCCGTCCACCACCATGAAGTGGCCCAGATTGACGTTGGCGTGGCCGTTGTAATGCGGCCCGCCGCGCCGTTCGTACACTTGAATGACCGTGGGATAGCCCGTAGTGAACGAATTCATGATGGAATTGCGCACCGTGTCGTATGAGGGGTACCAGATGGAAGTGTAGGCATGGTAGCCCAGCCACCCGTTCATCCCGCCCGTGAACCCGCTGGCAGTGGTTCCCGCAGTCGTGGTTCCCATGTACGAGGCGACGTTCCACACGTTGAGCGGCGTGCCACTTGCCGACGCGTTCGCTCCCAAGTACTGCAGGACCATGTACCCCGCCGTAGGCCCGCAATAGTAGCCGTTGGGCTGTCCGGCGTAGGGGATGTTATGCATGAGCAGTATCTCGGCGTCCGTGACCGAGTAGGACACGCCCCCCACGCACCTGCCGTCCGCGTAGACGTGGGAGACGCACGTCCCGGCGCTCCTGAAGTTGCGGCAGTCCACCACGCACTTCCACAGGCCGTCGCCCTGGTAGGCCGCCTGGTACCACACGATGTCGTCCTGCCCGCCGGCCTCCGACCACGTGGGCACCTGCACCGACGAGGCGCCGCCCGCGGGGTTCTTGACCCACACGGTGCGCGACCCGGAGCCCTGCGCGCCCGTGACGGCCACGTAGTCGCGCAGCTCCAGCGAGGCGGAGGCGCCGCCCACGCAGGCCATCACGCCGTTTCCCCCCGTCACGTAGGCGTGCGCCGTGTAGGCGCCGTCGCCGCAGCCGTGGTCGGCGGCGGACACCACGGCCCTGTAGGTGCCGTCCGCCTGCCGGGAGGCCGCGTGCCACACGACGTCGTCCTGGCCGCCGGCATCGGACCACGCGGGCACCTGCACCGACGCGACGCCGGAGGGGCACGAGGCGGGGTCCACCCTCGCCTCCACCGTGAAGCGCCCGGCGGCCCGCTGCTCCGCCGT
>CAJFUR010000160.1 GCA_904420215.1 uncultured Eggerthellaceae bacterium | reverse complement strand
GCGTCCCCGCCCAGAAGCGGCAGCGACCCCGTGAGGTCGAGCCAGCACTCGTCGAGGCCGAACGGCTCCACCAGGTCGGTGTAGTCGCAGTAGATGCGCCGCGCTAGGCGCGAATAGCGCTGGTACACGTCGTAGCGCGGTGGCACCACCACCAGCCCCGGGCACTTCGCGCGCGCCTCCCACAGCGTTTCGCCCGTCCTCACGCCGGCGGCCTTCGCCTGCGCGCTCTTCGCGAGCACGATGCCGTGGCGCGTCTCCTCGCGCCCGCCCACCACCAGCGGCCGCCCACGCAGCTCCGGGCGCTCGGCCTGCTCCACGCTCGCGTAGAACGCGTTCATGTCGGAATGGAGGATCACGCGGTGCGCGTCGATGCCGTCCGGCGACCCGATGACGCGGCCGCCGAACGTCTCGCAAGCCGCCGGGACCGCGCGCGGCGCCGTTGCCGCCGCTGCCGCCGCCCCCTCCGACGCCGCCGTTGCCGTTGCACCCACCGCGTCCCGCGCCGTCGCACGCGCCGCCGCCTTCCCCGTCGCGCACGCCGCAGCCGCAGCCGCGGGCGCGGGCGCCGCAACCGCGCGCGGCGCCGCTGCCGCAGCTGCCGCCGCCCCCTCCTCCGCTGCCGCCGCCGCGCGTGCCGCCGCCATCCGCCGTCGCCTCCTTCCGCGCTCCCTTCCCTTCTTTGGGGAACATATGTTCGCATACGAAAGAGCCGCCCGCAAGCGAACAGGCAATGGAGTTTCGGTAACGGAATGCGGCAGAAGGAAGCGGCGCGCCACCGCAGGGCCCGCGCAAGCAGGTACAATGGGGAAAGGCAGCGGCCGCCGCGCCGCCGCGGAGGCGCCGCGGGACCCGCGCGCCGCACGGCGAAGGGCGGCGCCGGCCCCAAGACCCAACGCGCGAAAGGCACCGACGGCATGGACATCGCACGCACATCCCCCGTTGCACGCGCGCGGCGCGCGTCTTCGCCCGTGCGCTTCGGCTTCTACCACCTGTTCTGGATCTTCGTCATCTGCAGCGTGGTGGGCCTGGTGGCAGAAACCGTGGCGAGCTATCCCGTGGACGGCGTGTGGAAAGACCGGGCGGGGCTGGTGTGGGGGCCGTTCTCGCCCATCTACGGCGTGGGCGGCGTGCTCATGACGCTTGCCCTCGGGCGGTTCTCGAATGCCCCGGCCCCCGTCCTGTTCGCCGCGGCGGCGCTGGTGGGCGGGGCGTTCGAATGGGCCGCCGGGTGGTTCTTCGAAAACGCGTTCGGCATCGTGGCATGGAACTACATCGACGAGCCCTTCAACATCGGGGGGCACACCTGCCTGGGCATCTCGCTGGTGTGGGGCGCGGCGGGCCTCGCGTGGGCGAAGCTTGCGCTGCCGCCCATCGTGCGCGCGCTCGACCGCGTGCCCGCGCGCCTGCGCGCCCTTCCCACGGCGGCGGCCTGCGCGTTCCTCGCCATCGACGTGGCCCTCACCTTGGGGGCGTTCGAATGCTGGTTCCAGCGTCAGGCAGGCGAGCAGCCCGAAACCCCGCTGGAGCGGGCCTTCGAGGCCCACTTCGGCGACGCCTTCATGGAAGGGCGGTTCCAGACCATGTCGCTGTACGCCGACTTGGCGCGGCGGCGCTGAGCGCGCGGCCGGCCGCGTCGAACCCGTTCGCGGCCGCCAGGCGTTCGAGGACGGCCTCTTGGGGCACCCCCTCCGCCTTGCAGATGGACGCCAGCATGAAGCAGGCGCTGTTCTTCAGGAACTCCTGCATGCCTGGACCGACGTCCACCGCGCCCTCGTCCTGCGACGCGAAGTACGACAGCATGCCGATGACGCCGCTGGTGGCGTACTCGATCACGGCCCGCGTCTGCGGGTTGATGCGGGAGCCGTCGGGGCGCAGGAGCGCCTGCCACATGCCCGCGAGGACCTCCTTTATCTTCGGCCCCATGGCGTCCATGCCCCCGTGCGCGAGGGCAAGCCCCATCCTGCGCATCTTGCCCTCGACGGACGCGATGCCCTCTATCGTCGCGTCGGAGCCTATGGCGATGGCGAAGATGTCCCGCAGAAGCGCCCGCTCCCCCACCAGCTCGAGTTCGATGACGCGGTAGACGAAGTCGTCCAAGTTCGCGAAGTGGTAGTAGAACGTCCCGCGGTTCACCCCCGCCGCGCCCGCCACCATGCCGATGGTGATCTCGCCCAGCGTGTGGGTTTCGAGCAGCATCCAGAACGCGTTCGCCAGCCGCCGGTCCACCGGCACCCGCTCGGCGGTTGCCTTCGGCCTGCCCATGTCACTCCCTCCCCGAGCATGCCGCAAGGCCGCCCTCGCCCCGCGTTCCCCGCCGCCGGCCCGCGCGCCGCCCGCCGGCCGCCTTGGAGCCGCACGCTCCGCCGCTGCCGCCTTGCGGGCCGCCGTCTCGCGCGCCGCCGGAGCCCTGCACGCCGCCGCCCTGCGCGTCGCCGTCCTCCCGCGCCTCGCCGCTGCCGCCGTCCCGCGGGCCGTCCTCCCGCGCGCGGCCCGCGCCTGCGCCGCCGATCTCCGCGTCGTGGGCGTTCATGACGAGCATCTGCAGGCGGTTCTCTATGTTCGCGAAGCTGGCGTCGGGGTCGTAGTCCAGCGCGAGGATGTTCGCGTCAGGGTAGCGCTCCTTCAGCTGGCGCACGATGCCGCGCCCGCACACGTGGTTCGGCAGGCAGCCGAAGGGCCCCAGGATCACGAACGAGCGGCAGCCCTTCTTCGCGTGGTGGAGTATCTCGCCGGGTATGAGCACGCCCTCGCCCGCATCGAAGGTGTGGTGCATGATGGGGTCGCTTTCCCGCACCAGCTCGGGCAGGCGGCAGGCGCGCTCGTAGAGCGGATGCGCGGAGGCGATGCGGTCGGCCAGGTCGTGCGCGCGCTCGAAGACCGCGTTGGCGGTGCGCAGCCACGCCTTCTGGGCGAGCGGCTTGCGCACCCCGAACTCGCGTACCTGGGCGTCTTGGTAAAAGTAGGTCTTGCGGATGACGTCGGTCATGCGCGCCTCCACCACTTCCATGCCGTTGGCCTCTAGGTACGCCTCGATGCCGCGGTTCGCGCCCGGATGGAAGTTCAGCAGGTACTCGCCCACCACCACGACGCGCGGGCGCGGGTGCGAGCGGTCGCAGCGCACCTCTGCAAGCGCGCGGATGCCCCGCTCGAAGCCGCGCGCGGCCCCGCGGACACCATGTGCCTCCAAGCCCCCCACCAACGCGTCGAGCGCCTTGTCGAAGGCGCGCTGCGCGCTGCCGGGAACCAGCTCGTAGGGGCGCATCTTGCGCAGCAGCTCCTCCAGCGCGTCCACCATGGGAAGCGCGAAGGCGATGCGCACCGAAGACGCCATACTCATGCGGAAGCCGGGGTGCAAATGGTGGCTGTCCACGTCGTCGTTCGTGATGATGGGGACGTCCGGGTATCCCGCGTCGTCGAGCGCGCGACGCAGCAGCGCCGAATAGTGGGTGAGCCGGCAGTCGCCGACGTACTTCGCCATGCCCACGGCCACGTCCACGCCGTCGTAGCGCCCGCTTTCCAGCGCCGCGAGCGCCTCGCCGATGGTCATCTGCGCGGGAAAGCACACGTCGTTGTGCACGTAGCGCTTGCCCAGGCGGATGGCCTCCTCGCCGCCCATGTCGAGCGGCTCGGCGCGCAGGCCCTGCTTGGAGAACGCCGCGCTCATGACGCGGCAGAACGCCCGCGACACGTTGGGCACCAGCACCACGCGCCGCGCGCGGTCGCTCCGCTCGAACTTCACGGGATAGGGGTCGGGAAGCCCGCGGGGGGCAGGGGTGGAGGCTGCGGGAGCGGCAGCGGCCGAAGCGGCGGCCATGCCCGAGTCGCCGGCAGCGGGCGCGGCGTCCTTGCCGGCTGCAGCACCCTTGCCGCCCGCCACAGCGCCCTTGCCGGCCGCCCGCGCGCCGCCCGCCGCGCGGGAGCGCTTGCGGTCCACCGTCTCCAGAAACGAGCGCAGGCGGATGCGCAGCGGTCCCTGCGCGTCGGTCTCGTCCACCTTCAGCACGAGCGGCACCTTCCCGGACGCCTCGCGCATCAGGCGGGCGATCTCGTCGGAAAGGTAGGCGTCGTGCCCGCACCCGAAGCTGACGAGCTGCACGTACTCCAACTCGTCGCTGCGCGCCGCGCGCAGGGCGGACGCCAGCATGCGCGCGTGGTAGTTGTTCACGATGTCCAGGCGGCTGCGGGAAAGGTCTTCGTCGCCCAGATGCGGCAGGGCGTCGGGCGGCAGCACGTCCACGCCCAGCCCCGCCACCATATCGGGCAGCCCGTGGTTCACGAACGGGTCGTTGTGGTAGGGGCGGCTGGCCAGCACCACCACGTAGCGCCCGTCCGCACGCGCGGCGGCCAGCACCTCGGCGCCCCGGCGCTCGATGCCTTCCTTGAACGCGCGCTGCGCGGCGTCGCCCTGCGCGATGGCCGCGCGCGCGGCCCCGGCCTCCACGCCAAGGGCGTCCTTGGCCCATGCGGCCAGCTGGCGGGCGCGGTCGGCGTCGCTGTGCCAGTGGAACAGCGGCATGTCGAAGGGCGTGTCCAGAAGGCGCGCGGGATCGTCGGAGCTTTTCACCACCATGGGGTAGCCCTTCACCACGGCGCACATAGACTCGCTCGTCTCCTCCTGGTTCTCGGAGGGCACGGCGGTGACGATGGGCATGAAGATGCGGCCCACCCCCCGCCGGGCCAAGGCGCGCACGTGGCCGTGAACCACCTTCGCGGGGAAGCACACCGTGTCCGAGGTCACCGAGGGCAGGCCGTCTTCGTACAGGGCGCGCGTGCTGCTCCCGGACACCTCCACCTTGAAGCCCAGGCTGCGAAAGAACGTCTTCCAGAACGGCAGCGTCTCCCAGAACGAGAGCACCAGGGGGATGCCGATCACCGTGTCGCGCGCAGGCGCCACCTGTTCGCAGGGGTAGTCGCGAAGCAGCATCCGCCGGCGCTCGGCGAACAGGTTGGCGGAACGGCGCGGCACGGCGGCGTCTCCAGCCAGTGCGGGAGACTCCGCAGGGGCAGCTGCAGACGCGGATGCGGGGCTTGGCGTGCGCGCGGCCGCAGCCGCTGGCGCGGCGGGGACCCCGGCAACGTCTGCGGCCGCAGGCGCGGGTTTTCCAGACACGCCGCCGCCCGCGTCCACAGGCGCCCCGGACACGGCAACGTCCCCCGCCGCGTCCCCAGCCCCGCCGCCGTTCCCGGCGCCCGCTGCAGGGCCAACGTCCTCCCCACGCTCGCAGCGGTTGCCCGACACCCAGCAGGAGCCGTCCGGAAACCTCATGACCGTGCGCGCGCAGTGGTTCGTGCAGAACGGGCAGGGCACGTTGCCCTCGCGCGTGTACGAGAAGTCCACGAGCGCATCGAAGCCCACGAACGACGAGGCGGAGGCCCCGCCGCGCGCCACACCTGCGGGAGCGCCTCCGCCGCCCGCCGCGCCGCCGCGCGCCGCCACGGCCTCGCGGGCCGCCACGGCCTCGCGGGCGAGCAGCGCCGCGCCTATGGCGCCCATGAGGCCGGGGTGCGGGGCGCGCACCACGTCGCGCCCCAGGTACTGCTCGAACGCGCGCAGCACCGCGTCGTTCTCGAACGTGCCGCCCTGCACCACCACGCGCGGCCCCAGCGAGTCCAGGTTCGCCACGCGGATCACCTTCGTGAACACGTTCTCCACGATGGAGCGGCACAAACCCGCCATGATGTCGTCGGAATCCTTGCCGTTGCGCTGCTCGCTCACCACGCTGCTGTTCATGAACACGGTGCAGCGGCTGCCCAGCTGCGCCGGGTCCTCCGAGCGGAAGGCGGCCTCGGCTATGTCCTCCACCGGCATGCCGAACGACGCGGCGAACCCCTCGAGGAACGACCCGCACCCCGACGAGCACGCCTCGTTCACCACGATGTCGCGCACGATGCCGCCCTCTATCCACATGGCCTTCATGTCCTGCCCGCCGATGTCCAGAACGAAGCTGGCATCCGGCACCGCCTGCGTGGCGGCGCGGGCGTGGGCGACGGTTTCCACCACGTGGTAGTCGGCGTGCAGCGCGCGGGCGAACAGCTGCTCCCCGTAGCCCGTCGTGCCACACGAGGCCACCTGCAGCTCCACGCCCCGGCGGCGGTGCCGCTCGCGCAGCTCCACGAGCGCGCGGCACGCCACCTCCAAGGGCTCCCCGGCGTTCGACGCGTAGAACGAGTCGATCAGGTTGCCCCCGTCGTCGAGCACGGCGAACTTCGTCGTCGTGCTGCCGGCGTCGATTCCCAAGTGGACGGGAAGGGGCCCGCCGCCTGCCTGCGCGGCGTCGGGCGGGGCCGCGGGGGCGGGACGGGCGTGGCGCGCCTCGAACGCCGCGCGCTCGGCGGCGCCGGCGAAGAAAGGGGCACTTGCGGGGCGGCCCGCGTGCGCCTCGCGCTCGGCCGCCTCCAGCGCGCGCAGGGCGGGCTCCACGCTCAGGGAGGCGTCCGCATCGGCGAACAGGCCGGAAAGCGAGAGGGCGGCGCCCAGCGCCACGACGGTCTCCGCCCGCTCGGGCACGATGACCCTGTCCCCTTCCAGCCCCAGATGCTCGGCGAACACCCGCACGAGCGTGGGGTTGAAGGTGAGCGGACCGCCTTGGAACACCACCGGCCCCTCGATGCGCACGCCCTGCGCAAGCCCGCCTATCGTCTGCTTGGCGATGGCATGGAACGCCGAAAGCACCAGGTCCTCCTTCGCGGCGCCTTGGTTCAGGAGCGGCTGGATGTCGGACTTGGCGTACACGCCGCAGCGCCCCGATATGGCGTAGAGGGGCTTTCCGCGCCGCGCCAGCGCGTCGAGGTCTTCCACGGCAACGCCGAGCAGGGCCGCTATCTCGTCCACGAACGCGCCCGTGCCGCCTGCGCAGCTGCCGTTCATGCGCATGTCCTCCACCTCGAGGGAGCCGGTCTGCGCGTCGCGGCGGAAGAACACCATTTTCGCGTCCTGCCCGCCCAGCTCGATGGCGCAGCGGGCGCGGGGATGCAGGCTGCGCACCGCAAGGGCGCCCGCCACCACCTCCTGCACGAAGGGCACGCCCAGCCGCTCGGCGACGAACGACCCGCCCGACCCGCACAGCGCCACGCGCAGCCGCGACGAGGAGAACCTCTCGCCCAACTGGCGGAGCACTTGGCGGACGCTTTCCACCTGCAGTGCCCCGTGGCGGGCGTAGCGGGAATAGGCCGCCTCCCCCGTTTCGGGGTCCAGCGCCACCGCCTTCGTCGTCGTGGATCCCACGTCAATGCCCACGTGTATGGTTTCCGGAATGCGTTGCGCCATAAGCCGAATTCTTTCCAAACGTCGCTTTCGCGCAGGTGGAGAGGGCTTTTTTCTTGTGCGTCCCTCCGCCTTCTCCGCCCGCGCCCCATTGTTCTGTTCAATTTTATTCGACATCGTGTTTAAACAAAATAGACAAGTCGGCAACTTTTGTTCAACAGCAAGGGGACCACGCGGAACGCAGAAAGAGGAGCCCTGCGGGCGCGGGAGACGAGCAGGCACCGGGGCAGCAGGCCGCCGGATGCGGGACGCGCGGACGCCGGGGCAACGGGCCGCCGGATGCGGCCGACGCGACGGCGCGCGCAGGTGAGAAGCGGTGCCCGGTGGCTCACCCCGCGCATTCCGCGCCGAAATGCACGAGGGCGGCCAAGGCGGCGCACAGGACGGCGAGCGCCGCAGCCACGGCAGCAGGCGGGGCGAACAGGGAGAGCGCGAAGGCCGCCCCGACGAACGCAAGCACCCCGTATTCGTAGCACAAACGTGGGCCGCGCGCGGGCAGGCGGACGGCATCCAAGCCGCAGGAAAGGACGGCCGCGAGGTTTCCCAGCACGGCGAGCGCCGCGCCCACCTCCGGCGACAGGCCGGGATGCAGGCTGCCCCGCAGAGTGGCGAACAGGTCCCACGCGCCCGAAGCCGCAGCGCCCGCACTCCCCATCGGCGCCGCGCCCCCCGCCGTTGCGGCAGCAAGAAGGCCCCCGTCGGCAAGGGCCGGCACCACGCAGGCCACGCAGATGCAGGACACCGCGCACACGAGCAGGAACGCCGGCAGCGAACCGAACGCGAGCAGCTCGAGCGTGCCGAACGGCAGGCGGTCGCGCACCAGGCGGTTGCGCATGTCGTCCGCGAACGCGCGCGTCGCCTCGCGCGCGCCTTGGGGTGCCATGAGCAGCGCCTGCAGCCAGAACAGGAAGAGCACCGGCCCGCCTGCGCCCCCTATGGCCAACACGCCGAGCGGCGCCACCAGCGCGCCTTGCACCAGCAAGGACGGCAGCCCGTCGTACCGGCGCATCTGGCAGAGGGCGGCGCGCGCCACCAGCGCGGCGCGCCCCTTGCACCGCGGCAGGCGGAGCAGCGGCTTCCGGGCGGCGAGCTTCCGGCGGCGCCGGTAGTCCCCAACCGTGTCCCGGTCGAGCGGCGAGAAAACGCCGAACGCGCGCAAGTCCGCAAAGAGGGCGCTCTCGCGCAGGACCGCCGTCATGTCGATGCGCGGGGCCAACGCCGCAAGCGCCGCGCCAGACGCGACCAGCATGGCAAGGGCGCCGCCGGCCACCGCCATGAAAAACCCTATGCCGAACAGCGCCTCCGGCTGCGCGAGCCACAGCATGCCGACACCGGCCGACGCTGCGGCCGCGAGCGTCGCCACGGCGAGGGCCGCCACCTTCCCGCGGCTGGGAAACCACGCCAGCCGCGCGACGCCCGGCAACCAGCCAGCGACGGCGCCTGCCATGGCCGCGAGGCCCGCCGCACAGGCCACCAGCCAGGGGCTGGCCGCAAGAGCCCCCGCACTGCGCAACCCGGCCCCCAGCAGGAAGCCGCCCAAACCCGCCGCCGCGCCAATGCCGAGCGCCTGAAAGCAGGCCGCAACGCCCACCAATGCCCGCGCGTCCAGCGGGCTGGCTGCAAGGAAGGCGCAATCGGGGTGGGAAAGCTTCAAGGGCGACGCGTGCAGCCCCCACAGGCCGCACGCCACCATAGCCGCGAGGGGCACCGTCAAAACCGCCTGCACCACCACCGTGCACGTGGCCGTATCCGCCAAGGCGAACAGGCCTTCCACGGCATCCAGCACCGCCGCCCACATGGCCACGAGAAACACGCAGCAGATGGCCAGCACGTACAGCAGGTACATCCGCTCCGAACGCGTGCCCGCCTCCATGCCCGCCCCGGCGAAGTGCATGGCCCGCTCTGCCGCCCAGCGCGCATGGCGCATGCGTAGCCACAACAGAAGCCGCACGTCAGCAAGCATCTGCCGGGTCCCGTTCCAATCGGCCGCCCTT
This sequence comes from uncultured Eggerthellaceae bacterium, assembly GCA_904420215.1. GTDB lineage: Bacteria > Actinomycetota > Coriobacteriia > Coriobacteriales > Eggerthellaceae > CAJFUR01. Next base: position 2,807 of record CAJFUR010000160.1, on the reverse strand, counting down.
CAGGCGCAGCCACTTGTCTGGACGCAGGCCGGCCACACCGTGATGGCAGCTGGCCAGCACTGCGGCGCCTGCGACGCGCGCTTCAACCAGAAGTCGGCTCAGCACCTCGGCGGATTCCGGGTCGAGCGGGCCATACGGCTCGTCCAGAAGCAAAAGGCGCGGCCGACACGCCAGCGCCAACACGAGCGCAAGCTTCTGCCGCATGCCGCGCGAATACGACGAAGGCAGGAGGTTGCGACGCTCCGCAAGGCCAAACGCGTCCATGAGCCGCTCGGACGGGTCGGACGCGCGGGGGATGCGGTTCGCCCGCCGCACGAGCTCCACATGTTCGCCAGCAGTCAGGTCGTCGTAGAACACCGGCGTGTCGGGAACGAACGCCATTTGGGCCCGCTGCGCGCGGTCGGCCCCGTCGAACCGCCTGCCGCACAGCTCCACGCGCCCTTCGGCCGGCACATCCCACCCGGCCAGCGTGCGCAGAAGCGTCGATTTGCCGGCCCCGTTTGGCCCCGTCAGGAATGCGACTTCGTCCTCAAGCAGCGTGAAGGACGCCCCCGAGAACAACGGCGTGCCGGCATGCGAACACGCAAGCCCTTCCGCCCGCAAGACCGTCTTTCCGCCTTCCGCCCCCACGTTTCCGTCCCTTCCGCCCGCAAGACCGTCTTTCCGCCTTCCGCCCCCACGTTTCCGTCCCTTCCGCCCGCAAGACCGTACCCGCACGCCACGGCACTCCGGACGCGCGCTTTCCCGATGCGCCCCTCCCAGTATGCGGAATCCCGCATACTGGCGCAAGGGATGCGCAGGCATTTGCGCACTCCCCTTTCGCACTCCGGATGCAGTATCATGTTAGCCGAAAGAAAACAGGACCGGAAGGGATGGCCCATGGAAGCCTACAAGCAGGAGTTCATCGAGTTCATGGTGGAAAGCGACGTGCTGAAGTTCGGCGACTTCACGCTCAAGAGCGGCCGCAAGTCCCCCTTCTTCATGAACGCCGGCGCCTACGTGACGGGCGAGCAGCTGCACCGCCTAGGCCTCTACTACGCGCGCGCCATCCACGACAGCTTCGGGCTGGACTTCGACGTGGTGTTCGGCCCCGCCTACAAGGGCATCCCGCTTTCCGTGGTCACCGTCATGGGGCTGGCGGAGCTCTACGGCAAGCAGGCGCGCTACTGCAGCAACCGCAAGGAGGAGAAGGACCACGGGGACGCGGGCATCCTGCTGGGAAGCGCGCTTGCCGACGGCGACCGCGTGGTCATGGTGGAGGACGTCACCACCTCGGGCAAGTCCATCGACGAGACGCACCCCGTCCTCATGGCGCAGGCGCAGGTGGAAGTGGTGGGCCTCATGGTGTCGCTCAACCGCCTGGAAGTGGGCAAAGGCGGCCAGAAGTGCGCGCTCGACGAAGTGGGAGAGCGCTACGGCTTCCCCACGGCGTCCATCGTGGACATGGCCGAGGTGACCGAGCACCTGCACGGCCGCCCCTGCCAAGGCCGCGTGGTCATCGACGACGCCACGAAGGCCGCCCTCGACGCCTACTACGCCCAGTACGGCGCGCGGTAAGCGGGAGGGCGGCCGACACCGGGCACCCGCGGGGCGCCGGCGAAGCGCGCCGGAAGCGATCTGCCCCCGAATCAACCTCATCTACCCAGGCATCCGCGGGGCCGGCTGCCTGCATGCACACCCGCGCCCCGCGCCGCTGCGCATGCCGGGAGGGCAGCCCGCGTCCGGCATGCGCGTCCGACGTCCGGCGCCGCCGCCCACCCCCGTCAGGGGTGCGCCGGCGAGGGCACCACTTCCTCCACGAACCAGCGGGGGTCTTCGAAGAACAGGTACTTGTCGCGCCCGTTGATGGACACGCGGTAGCGGACGCCGGTGCCGCCCACGCGCGCAGAAGCGCGGCGGATGGCCTCGTCCACCCGGTCGATGGGAAACGTGCGCCCGTCGCGCCACGTGATGGAAAGCGGCGTGACGGCGCCGTCGGTGTCGGTGCGGCACAGCACTTCCACGTATGTCTTGCGGTATTCCATGGCGCCACCATGCAACCACGCCCCCGCACGGCGCGCAACCGCCCGCACCGTCCCGTAGGGCAACGGGCGCGCAGCCGTCACGCGGGCCGCGGGCGCCGCGTCCCTCCGGGCGGCATCTCCGAGGGGAGGCGTATGCCATGGACGCCCAGACTGTCATTGCCGTATGCGCTTTGCTGACTGCAGTGATTGCCATCGTTGATCTGGCGAGGGAGGAGTAGGCGAACTTTCGATCACAACGCGCCGTGGACGCAAAGAGGCCGGAAGCCATCGGGCTTCCGGCCTCGCGTTTTCGTGGAGCCGGTGACAGGAATCGAACCCGCAACCCACTGATTACAAATCAGTTGCTCTACCGTTGAGCCACACCGGCAACGCGGGGCGCGCGCCGCTTGCCGCCGCGCCCGCCATGCGGAACCGCCCAATGCGGCCGCGCGTGCGTATTGTACGCCATCGGGGGAAATTAGGGAAGGGCCGCAACGGGCCGCAGGACGCGGGCGGCGTCCCAAACTGCAAGAACTCCTCACCCCGCGCCCCAACGCCCCATCATGTCTCGGCGCCACCGCCCGGAGACGCCGCGCTTCCTGCGGGGCGCCCGCCCAGTCCTGCCGCGGCTCCGCGCGGCCGCAACGCGGCGCGGCCGGGGCGCCGCATCCCCGGGAAGTCCGCGCAGCCGCCCCCGGGGGGCGGCCGGGGGCGCGGCCGCCCCTACGCGCCCACCAGCTCGGCGGCCTTCGCGGCGGCGGCCCCGGCGTCGGGCGTGTAGGCGTCGGCGCCCACCTCGTCGGC
>CAJFUR010000159.1 GCA_904420215.1 uncultured Eggerthellaceae bacterium | reverse complement strand
CCTCATCATCATGATCATCGCCGTCATGCTGGCCGTGTTCCTCATGATGGCGTTCATCGACCCCATCTCGAACTTCATCAACGGGCACCCCGAAATGAAGATGCTCGCGCTCACGTTCATCGTGGCCATCGGCGCGCTGCTCGTCATCGACAGCGCCGGGTTCCACACGGGCATCGAGCTTCTGCACATGCCGCTCGAGAAGCTGATGGTGTACTTCGCCATGGTGTTCTGCATCGTGCTCGAGGTCATCCAGATGCGCTACAACAAGAACTACCTCGAATGGCGCAAGGAGCGCTGGAAGACGGAGACGGCGGCCCAGATGGAGACGGTGCGCGCGGAAATGCGCGAGAAGCTGGAACGCGAGCGCGCCGAGGCCGGCGGCGGCCCTGCCGCGCAGAAGGACGCGGGCGAGCGCGTGACGCCGGTCATCATCGGCAACAACGTCTACGTCATGGTGCCGATGGCCGGCGAGGACGCCGCGTCGTTCAGGGAGTTGGCGGCCTCGTCGGCCGAGGCGGGCGCGGCGTTCGACGAGCCGCTCGAGATAGACGCCGCCGACGTGCATGTGGAGGACGCCGGCGCCGACGCCGAGGCCACCTACGAGGAGCCGGACGGGAAGTAGCCGCGCCCGCACGGGGATTGCCGGCGGGCTTGGAGGCCCGCCGTGGGGCCGGAAGGGGCGTGGGTTGCCGGCTTCCGCACGGGAGGGCGCCGGTTGCCGCGCGTGGGGCGCCCGTCGCCCGCCCGCCGCCTGCGCGCCCGGCGCCCTGCGCTGCCGGTCTTACTCCCCTCCGAACAGCTCCAGGCACTCCTCCGACACGTAGAAGCGGGCGGCGCGCGGCAGGACGCGGGCCTCAAACGGCGTCATGAGGCGTGTGGCCTCGCCGTCGTACTGCACTTCCATGGGCGGGTCGGCCTCCACGCGCACGTGGCGCGCCCGGTGTATCTCCACCGCCGCCGTGCGGTCGGGAAAGTCGCCCCCGCGGTCCAGCATGCCGGCCACCAGCGCCGGGATGAGCTCGAAGGCATTCGCCGCGCGCAGGACCACCACGTCCAGCACGCCGTCGCGCGGCTGGTTCTCGTGGGTCACCGATATGTCGAACTGTATCTTGGAGAAGTTGACGATGAGGATGCCCAGCCCCTCGCGCTCGATGGTCTCCCCGTCCAGGTCGATGGTGAAACGCGAGGTCTGGGGCAGCGGGTTGGAAAGGGCGGCGGAGAAGTACGCCATGGGACCCAAGAGCCGCTTGGCCGGCTCCGCGCCGTGCATGATGGCGGCGTCGTAGCCGGCGCCGGCCATGATGCCGAACCCGAAGCGCCGGCCCTCCACCTCTATTTCCCCCAGGTCGAAGTCGAGCGTGGTGCCCGCGCGGGGCAGCTTCGCCAGCGCGTGCGGTTCGTTGGGCGAGGCCAGGTTCAGCGCCAGCAGGTTGGCGGTGCCGGCGGGGAAGGGCAGGATGGGGATGCCCGTGCCCGCCAGAAGGTAGCTCGCGGTGGCCACCGTGCCGTCGCCGCCGCTCGCCACCACGCCGTCGAAGGATGCCGCGTCGCCCAGAAGGCCGCGCAGGTCGGTAGTGCCGTCGGTGGAGCGCACGCACACCTCGTCCCCGTCGCGGGCGAAGGCGCGGATGAAGTCGTAGATGGCCCCTTCGCCGTAGCCGGAGGCCAGATTGTTCAAGACAAGAAGTTTCACAAAACCCCTTTCTGTTGCTATGATGCATAGTACAACAATGCGCATGCGGAATTGAAGGGCAACTCAGTGTACATAGCAAACCAAGAGGCGCTCCAGGCGTTCGTGGAGCGCGCCCGGTCTTCGTCGGTGCTCGCCATCGACACGGAGTTTCTGCGGGAGAAGACCTACTACGCGAAGCTGTGCCTTTTGCAGCTGGCCACCGACGAAGAGGTGGCCATCGTGGACCCGTTTTCGGTGGGCGACCTCTCGCCCCTTGCCCCGCTGCTTCTGGACGAGGGCATGACGAAGCTGTTCCACGCGGGCGGGCAGGACTTGGAGATCATCCTGCGCGAGGTGGGCGTGCTGCCCCGCCCGGTCTTCGACACGCAAGTGGCCGCCGCGCTTCTGGGCCATACCCAGCAGATAGGCTATGCCGCGCTCGTGCATGCCGAATGCGGAGTGTCGCTGAAGAAGATCGACTCGTTCACCGACTGGTCGCGCCGCCCGCTTTCCGCCTCGCAGCTGGAGTACGCGGCCGACGACGTGGCGTACCTGCCGCGCATCTACGCCTCCATGCGCGCCGCGCTGGAGGAGAAGGGCCGCCTTTCGTGGCTCGACCGCGACTTCCAGGAACTGTGCGACCCCGCGCGCTACCGCCCGGACGCGCGCGAGCGCTACCGCCGCCTGAAGCGCGCCTCGCAGCTTTCGCGGCGCCAGCTTTCGGCGGCGCGCGAGTTCGCGGCGTGGCGCGAGGCGGAGGCGCAGCGCCGCAACGTGCCCCGCAAGTGGGTGGTCACCGACGAGCAGGTGGTGGAGGCGTGCAAGCGCGAGGCGCGCACGGTGGGCGAGCTGTTCATGGTGCGCGGCCTGCGCGAGCGCCTGTCGGCCAAAGACGCGCAGAAGGTGGTGGCGCTCATTGCGCAGGGCCTCGACGCGCCCGAGGACGCCTTGCCCGAACTGGACCGCGGCTCGAAAAGCGAGCGCAACGTGGACGCCGAGCTGGACCTCATGTGCGCGCTCGTGCGCCTGCGCGCCAAGGAGAACGACGTGGCGTTCCAGACGCTTGCCAGCCACGACGACCTGGCGCGCGTGGCGCGCGGCCACACCGACGACGTGGATTTGCTGCGGGGCTGGCGGCGCACGCTGGTGGGCGAGGAGCTGCTCGACCTTCTGGCGGGCAGGCTTTCCCTGCACTTGGAGGCCGGCGCGCTGGTGGTGGAGCGCCGCGGGGAGTGAGCGCAGCCGGCCCTGCGCCCGCCGGCCGGCAATGGTGATTTCCCATGATTCCGTGACAGGTTCGCGCACGCGGCGGCATTGCGTGTAATATGCCAGAAAACGCCAAACGACCCGAAGGAGTGGTCCCGCTTATGTTGGACGGAAGCTATTTCCTGCTCATCGCCGTGACGCTGGTCATCGGCCTGGGCGCGACGTGGTACGTGAACTCCCAGTTGAAGAAATACACCCGGGTGCCCATCTCGAACGCGCTCACGGGCGCCGAGGCCGCGCGCCGTATGCTTGCGTTCTACGGCATCACGGGCGTGGAGGTGCGCCGCGGCGGGCACGGGCAGGACTTCTTCGACCCGCGGTCGAACTCGGTCACGCTTTCCCCCGAAGCCTACGACGGGCGCTCCATCACGGCCACGGCAACGGCATGCCACGAGGTGGGACATGCCTACCAGTACGCCGAGGGCTACACGCCCATGAAGATCCGCGGCTCCATCGTGCCGGCGGTGAACCTCGCCTCGAACGCGTGGATCTTCCTTCTGGTGCTGGGCATCGTCTTGAACATCGCGTCGCTCACCACGCTCGCCATCGTGCTGTACGCGGTGGTGGTGCTGTTCCAGCTGGTGACGCTGCCGGTAGAGTTCAATGCCTCGGCGCGCGCCATGACCTACATGAACACCATCGGCCTGCCGCAGGCCGAGCAGTCCGGGGCCTACTCGGTTCTGCGCGCCTGCGCGCTCACCTACGTGGCCGCGGCGCTGACGTCCATCCTGCAGCTTCTGTGGCTGCTCGGCCAGAGGCACGAGTGACGCGCCGCGGCGGGACCGGGCACGGCAGGGTGGATGTCGGGGAGGCGACGGTGCAGGTGGAATGGGAAGGCGCCCGCGCGCGGGCGGACGGGGGCGGTGCGGGCCGCGGCGAGCGCGGGGGCGCCGCAGGGCGCGGTGCGGCTCCCGACGCGCGCGAAGGCGGGCAGGCGCAGGAGCCGTTCACGGTGTCCGAGGCGCTGGCCGTTGCCAAGGGCGCGCTCGAGGGGGTGCGCCTGCGCGTGGTGGGCGAGGTGTCGGAGGTTTCCGACAAGCGCGGCTACAAGGCGGTCTACTTCACCGTGAAGGACGGGGAGGCGGCCCTGCCGTGCATGATGTGGCTCAACCGCTACCGCGCGTGCGGCGTGCAGCTTGCGACGGGAATGCTCGTGGAGCTGGCCGGGCGCTTCACCCTGTATGCGGCGAAGGGGCGCATGAACTTCGACGTGACGGGCGTCTCGCTCGTGGGCGAGGGCGTCTTGCGCATGCAGATGGCCCAACTCGCCCGCAAGCTGCAGGCCGAAGGCCTCATGGACCCGGCCCGCAAGCGCCCGCTGCCTCCCTTCCCCGAGCGGGTGGGGCTGGTGACCTCGCCGCGCGGCGCGGCGGTGCACGACGTGCTGCGCACGCTGCGGGAGCGCTTCCCGCTCGCGCGCGTGCTGTTCGCCGGCGTGCCGGTGGAGGGCGTGGGCGCCGCCCGCGGCATTGCCGGGGGACTGCAGTGCGTGGTGGACGCGGGCGTGGACGTGGTGCTTCTGGTGCGCGGGGGCGGCTCCTACGAGGATTTGGTGCCCTTCAACGACGAGGGGCTCGCCCGCACGATAGCGGCGTGCCCCGTGCCCGTGGTCACCGGCATCGGGCACGAGCCCGACACCACGCTGGCCGACCTGGTGGCCGACGAGCGCGCCCTCACGCCCACGTTTGCCGCCTTGGCCGCAAGCCCCGACGCCGCGGCGCTGGCGGGCGCCCTCCAACAGCGCGCGAAGGCGCTCCATGCCGGCGTTTCGCGAGGCATCGAACGCGGGCAAGCGCGCGTGCGGCGCGTGGCCGACCGCCCCGTGTTCGGCGACGCGCGCCTGCTGTTCGCCTCCGAGGCGCGCTCGCTCGACTACGCGGCCGAGCGCCTTGCGCGGGCGCTGCCCCTGACGGTGGAGCGCGGGCACGTGCGGCTGGCGGCGCTGCAGGGGCGCCTTGCGCGCGCCCTGCCGCTCGCGTCCGCCCGCGAGCAGGCGCGCCTTGACGCCCTGCGGCACCGCGCGCGGCGCGCAGGGGAGGCCTTGGTGCCGCGCTTCGGGCAGAGCCTGGGCGCGGCGGCAGCGCGGCTGCACGACCTGTCGCCCCTGGCGGTGCTGGGGCGCGGCTACGCCATTGCGCGCGACGCCGAAGGGGCCGTGGTGAAAAGCGTGGCGCAGGCGCCGGCGGGGTCGCGGGTGGACGTGGCGGTGGCTGACGGCGAGCTGGCGTGCCGCGTGGAGGCCGCGCGCACCGTCCACACGTCCGTGGAGCCCTGGGGCACCTGAGACGCGCGGGCGAAAGACGCCCGCGCCGGCGCCCTGCATACGGCGCGGGCGGCGAAGGCGGCCTTGCCTGCGCGGCTGGCTGCTCCGCGCGCGGCACCTGCGAAAGGCGCAGGCCGGGCGCGGGGAATGCGGCGCGCGGGCGGGAAGCGGCGGGGCCGGAGAAGTGGAAAGGAAGGGTGCCGCACGGCGCGCCTGCGGGCGCGGCTCGGGCGGACCCGTGGGAGAAGGGAAGGCGCATGGATGCGACCGAAGGGGCGCGGCCCGTTGACGAGCTGACGTTTCGCGAGGCGATGGCCGAGCTCGACGGCATCGTGGGCGTGCTGGAAAGCAACACGCTGGAATTGGAGGACAGCCTGGCCAGCTACGAGCGCGGCGTGGCGCTGATCGCGTCTTTGCAAGGCCGCCTCGCGCAGGCGCAGCAGAAGGTGGACGTGCTGATGGGCGAGATCGTGCCCGAGTCCGACGACGCCGCCCGCGATACCACGCTGTCGTAGGCGCCGTGTCGCCGCGGCGGCCGGCTGGCCGCAGGGCGCGTTTTTCTGCCAAGAGGAAAGGATGGTTCGCATGAAGAAGGAAGACTGCCTGTTCTGCAAGATAGTGGCCGGGGAGGTTCCCTCCACGAAGGTGTACGAGGACGACCGCGTGCTGGCGTTCGAGGACGTGAGCCCCCAGATGCCCGTGCACACGCTCATCGTGCCGAAGAACCATTACGACAACATAGGCGACGGCATCCCCGACGACGAGATGGGGCATCTGTTCAACGCCGTGAAGAAGGTGGCCGACATCAAGGGCGTCGCCGAAAGCGGCTACCGTGTCATCGTGAACACCAACGACGACGCGCAGCAGTCTGTTCACCACGTGCACGTGCACGTGCTCGGCGGCGCGCCCATGAACTCCGGCAACCCGCTCGCCTGACGGGCGGGAGGCGAGCGCGCCGAAGCCGGGGCCATGGCGTGCCGGGGACCCGTCGCCCGCCGCGCCCGGCCGGGATGGCGGGGAAGGGGCGTTTCCCGCTCGGGGCGGCGGATGGGGGAGGCGCCCCGAGCGCCCCGCCCGTCGCGTTCCGCCCACGCCTAAGCCGAGGCTGGGAACCCCAGGCCTTTTCGGCGAGCGGCGCGCCGTTTGCCGAAACGCGGGCGGACAACCATTTCCTGACCACATGGCTTGCCTACAATAAGTTGTTCCTGTGAACCACCCTAAGGAGGCAAGCCGTTGAACGTCCTTGTTATCAATGCGGGATCATCTTCCTTGAAATACCAGTTGGTGAACGTGGAGCAACACCGGCTTCTCGCCAAGGGCATCTGCGAGCGCGTGGGGTCGGCCGAGTCCTTCCACAAGCACGGGCTCGACGAGAACGAGGTAGTCATCGACGCCAAGATGGCCGACCACGACGACGCCATGGCGCTCGTGCTGGAATCGCTCGTGGAAGGCCCCGCGAAGGCCATCGACTCCCTTGACCAGATAGACGCGGTGGGCCACCGCATCGTGCAGGGCGGCAAGTACTTCGACCGCTCCGTGCTCATAGACGATGACGTCATAGCCAAGATCGACGAGCTTGCCGAACTGGCGCCCCTGCACAACAAGGCGGCGCTCATGGGCATCCACGCCTGCTTGAAGCACATGCCCGGCGTGCCCATGGTGGCGGTGTTCGACACGTCGTTTTTCCAGACGCTGCCGCCGAAGGCCTACATGTACCCCTTGCCCTACGAGCTGTACGAGAAGTACGCCATCCGCAAGTACGGCGCCCACGGCACCTCGCACCGCTACATTTCCGAGCGCGCCGCCGCGGTGCTGGACGAGCCGCTGGAGGACCTGAAGCTCATCACCTGCCACTTGGGCAACGGCTGCTCCATCAGCGCCATCGACCACGGCGTGGCCGTGGACACCTCCATGGGCCTCACCCCCTTGGATGGCCTGATGATGGGCACGCGCTGCGGGGCCATCGACCCGGCCATCGTGCCGTTCGTCATGGAGCACGAGAACCTCACGCCCGCCGAGGTGAACGACCTCATGAACAAGAAGTCGGGGCTTCTGGGCATTTCCGGCATCTCCAACGACCTGCGCAGCGTACGCGACGCGTCTGAGGCGGGAAACGAGCGCGCGCAGCTGGCCTACGACATGTATTCCAATTCGGTCAAGAAGTACATCGGCAGCTACATCGCCGTCATGGGCGGCGTGGACGCCATCGTGCTCACGGCCGGCGTGGGGGAGAACTGCGAGAAGATGCGCCGCATGATCTTCGCGGGCCTGCAGCCGCTCGGCATCATCCTGGACGAGGAGAAGAACCGCCAGCGCGGCTTCGAGCGCGAGATATCGGCCGAAAGCTCGCAGGTGAAGATCATCATCATCCCCACCAACGAGGAATACATGATCGCGCGCGACACCTTCGAGATCCTGCACGAGGGAACGGACGCCGCGCTGGCCTAGGGCGCGCGGAAAGCGGGCGGGAAACGCCAGAATGCAACGGAAGGGGCGCTCCGGGAGGCTTCGGGGCGCCCCTTCCGCGCGTTGCCGCGTTGCCGGGCGGCGCGGGGAACGGAAGCGGAAACGGAAGCGGCCCCTCGGAAGGGGCCGCTTCGCATGCCGGGCACGGCGTGGCGGGCGCGCCCCCGCCGGCGCTAGTCCCCGGCCTTCGCGGCCTGCGCCTGCACGCAGGTGATGGCGATGACGCCCACGATGTCGTCGGCGGAGCACCCCCGCGAAAGGTCGTTCACCGGCGCGGCGATGCCCTGCGTGATGGGGCCGTAGGCCTCGGCCTTGGCCAGGCGCTGCACCAGCTTGTAGCCGATGTTGCCGGCATCGAGGTCGGGGAACACCAGCACGTTCGCATGCCCGGCCACCGGCGAGTCGGGCGCCTTCGAGGCGCCCACCGACTCCACGATGGCGGCGTCGAGCTGCAGCTCGCCGTCGAGCGCGAGGTCGGGCGCGAGCTTGCGGGCGATCCCGGTGGCGCGCGCCACCTTGGCGGCATCGTCGTTCCTGGCCGAGCCGTAGGTGGAATGCGACAGCAGCGCCACCACGGGCTCGGTGCCCATGAGCGCCTCCCACGAGCGCGCGGAGTTCACGGCTATGTGCGCGAGGCGCTCGGCGTCCGGCTGGACTTCCAGCCCGCAGTCCGAGAACAGAAGCGTCCCTTCCTGGCCGAAGGCGCAGTCGGGCACCACCATCACGAAAAACGAGCTCACGAGCGCCACGCCGGGAGCGGTCTTCAGTATCTGCAGGCTGGGGCGCAGCACGTCGCCCGTGGCGTGGCAGGCCCCGGCAACCATGCCGTCGGCGCGCCCCGTCTTCACCATCATGACGCCGAAGTAGAGCACGTCGTCCATGAGCCGCAGCGCCTCGTCGGGGGTCATCCCCTTGTGCTGGCGCAGCTCGTGCAGCGTTGCCGCCAGTTCCTCGCGCAGCTCCGACGTGCGCGGGTCGATGACCGTCGCCCCGTCGAGCGCGTGCCCGCTGGTCCCAATGGCCTCGGCGTCGCCCAGGATGACGAGGTCGGCCACGCCGTCGGCGAGGATCTTCTCCGCCGCGGCGAGCGTCCGCACGTCGTCGCCTTCGGGCAGCACGATGGTTCGGCGGTCCGCCTTCGCGCGGGTCAGCATCGATTCCAGAAAAGCGTTCATGTCGGCACGTCCCCTCACAGGTCTTGTCTTCGCCACTTCGGACGCAGTGGCCGCGTGCTTTTTCCTCGGACACCGGGCTTCCTGCGCCCCCGCCCCGGCTCCGGCCGCATGGCGCGGCGGGGCGGGGGCGCAGGATGTGCGGCCGCCGCGACGGTGCGCGGTACCGGCTGTGCGGGCGGGGCAGCGGCGGGGCGCGTCCCGCCCGCCGAGGCGCCTTGCATCCGGGCCGCGGGCCGCGTGCGGGCGTTCCCGCCCCGGCAGGCCCCTTGCGGGCGTTCCCGCCCTGGCAGGCCCCTTGCGGGCGCTTCCGCCCCGGCAGGCCCCTTGCAGGCCCCTGTGCGCAAGTTGTCCGGTTTGTATGATAGTCTAGGCAGCCTTCGGCCTTCCCGGTAAAATGGATGCCCGGTGCGATTTGCTCACCGTTCGGGCGAGGATGCCCCGCCCGTTGTCGCGTGTCCACCGGGAGGCGGGCGCGTTTCCAAACGAGGAAGGTGCTTCATGGGAGTGCGGTACGTTGACATAAAGGACGCCGAGGTGCGCCGGGACGACGCCGTGGTGGTGGGCAGCGGGTTCGCGGGCGCCGTGGTGGCGCGCGAACTGGCGGAACGCGCGGGCAGGCGCGTGCTCGTCATCGAGAAGCGCCCCCACATCGGCGGCAACATGTACGACGAGGCGGACGAGGCCGGCGTCCTGGTGCACCGCTACGGGCCGCACATCTTCCACACCAACGACAAGCGCGCCTTCGACTACGTGCGCCGCTTCACCGGCTGGCGCGACTACAGCCACAAGGTGTTGGCCGACTGGTACGGCACCTACCTGCCCGTGCCGTTCAACAAGACGTCGATGGAGATAGCCTTCGGCGGGGAGAAGGCCGCGCGCCTGACCGCGAAGCTGGTCCAGGCGTTCGGCGACGAGCGCAAGGTGACCCTTAACGAGTTGCGCGCCCAAGACGACTCCGACCTCGCCGAGGTGGCCGACTTCGTGTACCAGAACGTGTTTTTGCGCTACACGCAGAAGCAGTGGGGCCTCACGCCCGAGGAAGTGGACCCCAGCGTGACGGCGCGCGTGCCCGTGTTCATCTCGCGCGACGACCGCTACTTCCAAGATGCCTACCAGGGCATGCCAGCGGAAGGCTACACGCCGCTTTTCGAGCGCATGCTCGATCACGAGAACGTGTCCGTGTGCCTGAACACCGAGGCGGAAAGCGTGTTCGACCTGGAGTTCGAAAGCGATGCGGAAGACGCGCCGCTTTCGGGCATCCGCCTGCGCGACGTGCTTCTGGAGGGGCCCATCGTGTACACGGGGCCGCTTGACGAGCTGTTCCTCTCGCGCTTCGGGCGCCTGCCGTACCGCAGCCTCGACTTCGTGTACGAAACGCACGACGTGGACTACAAGCTGCCCTGCGGCACGGTGAACTACACGGTGACCGAGGACTACACGCGCATCACCGAGTTCAAGTACCTGACGGGGCAGGTGTGCCCGAAGACCACCATCATGAAGGAGTACAGCCGCCCCTACGAGGACCCGAAGACGCAGACGCCCTACTACGCCATCGTCTCCGACGAGAACGAGGCGCACTACGGGCGCTACCGCGCGCTCACCGAGTCGCTGCCGAACTTCCACCCGCTCGGGCGTCTGGCGGAATACCGCTACTACAACATGGACGTCATCGTCGGGCGCGCGCTTGCGCTGGCCGACCGGCTGGTGAGAGAATAGCGCCGACGCCGCGCCGCGGGCGGGCGCCGGCGCCGCGGGGCGCATGGGCGCACCGGGCGGCGGCGTGCTGAGGAGTGGGGCGGGCGCCGGAGCGCACCCGCCGCGCCGCGGGCGGGGCGTCGGCATCCGGGGCGGCCTGCGCCGGCGGTTTGGCGGGGCCTGGCTGGCCGGCCGGACGGGGCGCAAAGGCGCGCCCATGCTGGGAGACGAACGGGAAGGACCCATGAAGACCATCACTTTCGCCGTGCCGTGCTACAACTCGGCCGACTACATGGACGCGTGCATAGAATCCATCCTGAAATGTGGCGACGACATAGAGGTCATCGTCGTGGACGACGGTTCGCAGAAGGACTCCACGCCCGAGAAGGCCGACGAATGGGCGGCGCGCCACCCCGGCACCGTGCGGGCGGTGCATCAGGAAAACGGCGGGCACGGGCAGGCCGTCAACACCGGGCTTTCGCACGCCACGGGGTTGTACTTCAAAGTGGTGGACTCCGACGACTGGCTCGACGAGGCGGCCATGCGCGAGGTCATGGCGTACTTGCGCGCCCAGCGCGAGCGCGTGGAGGCCGGCGGCGCGGCCACGGACTTGGTCGTCGGCAACTACGTGTACGAGAAGGTGGCGGAAGGCACGCGCACCGTCATGCGCTACCGCAACGTGTTCCCCGAGGGCCGCGAGTTCGGCTGGGACGAAGTGGGCCACTTCTCGCAGAGCCAGTACCTGCTCATGCACTCGGTCATCTACCGCACCGAGCTTCTGCGCGGCATGGGGCTCCAGCTGCCCAAGCACACCTTCTACGTGGACAACATCTTCGTGTACGTGCCGCTGCCGCACGTGAGGACCCTCTACTACCGCGACGTGGACATGTACCGCTACTACATCGGCCGCGAGGACCAGAGCGTGAACGAGAGCGTGATGATGGGGCGCATCGACCAGCAGCTGCGGGTGACGCGCTGCATGATCGACGCGGTGGAGCTGCCCGACGGCGTGCCGCAGAGGCGCCTTGCGCGCTACATGGAGAACTACCTGTCCATGATGATGTGCATCTGCTCCATCTTCCTGCGCATGATCGACACCGACGAAGCGGAGGGCAAGCGCGAGGCCATTTGGGACTACCTGAAAGAGCGCAACCCGAACGTGTACCGGCGCATCCGCCACAGCGCCCTCAACACGGGCACCAACCTGCCCACCGAGCTGGGCCGCCGCATCGGCATCACCGGCTACCGGATGGCGCAGAAAATCTTCAAATTCAATTAGGTTCCACTAGGTTCCGGCGGCCTCCGGCCGCCGCGGAACCCGCCGACGCTGCGGGCGCCTCTGGCGGCGCGCTTGGCGCTCCAAGCCCTCGTCGCGTGCGGAAGTGCGCGATCCTGCCCGGCGGAGCCGTGCAGGATGCGCCCGCCCGGGCGCATAGACGGGAATCGAACATGCCAGAGAGCATGTTCGATCACGCCAACCGCACTCGCCAGAGGCGCCCTCGCTGTCTTACTACGCCAACCTGTGACACGGGACTGTTCGACCCGCGGCGTGCGCGCCTTTCGACTCGCAAGTGGTAAGGGGCGCGGGAGGGCGGGGCCTACGCCCCCAAGCCCGCGGCGATGGTGCCCAGCGCCACCAGCACGCCGACGATGGACTCGCCGCCAAGCAGGCCGCTTGACACGACGAGGCCGGTTTCAGCCTGCGCCTTCTCGCGCGCGGCGCGGTCTTCGGGGGCGAGGCCCGCCCGCACGCGCCTGCACGCGGCGTCGTAGGCAAGTTTTGCCAGCGACCCCAGAAACGCGGTCAGCGACATGTAGAAGGGCAGGTAGATGCCCAAACCCAGCATCATGGCGGGGAAGCCCGCGAGGTACAGCGCGAACCCCGCCGCAAGCCCCAGCGCGAACGCGGGCACGCACGGTATGCCCGACACCATGGTGGCCACGACGGAGGCCTGTGCGGAAACGAACTCCGCCTGCGGCCCGAAGGCGCCGGGGCCGTAGGCGTGCAGCAGGACGGCCATGACGGCGACGGACACCGCCGCGCCCAGAACGGCGCCCGCGGCCTGCCCGATCCACTGCGCCTTGGGGCTGGTGCCGATCACGTGGCCGGCGTGGAAGTCGTTCATCACGTCGCCGGCAAGCCCGCAGGCCACCGCCACGACGCCCGCCACGAAGAACAGCTGCACCTGCGGCACGTCGGAGATGGCGGCCACGGCCAGAAGCACGATGAGGCCGAATATCTCCATGGGGTCGATGCCGGTCTGCCCCACGCTCTGGGCGCTCATGGCCGTGGCCACCCATGCCAGCAGCACCACGACGACGGCGGGCACGGGTCCCAGCCCCAACCCGAAGCAGATCACGAGCGCCACGCACGCCACTGCAAGCGCCGCCGCGCCGCCGCGCCGCCCGCCGCGGCGCCTGTCGCCCGCCGCGGCGGGCGCGGCCGCTCCCTCCGCGCCTGCCCGGATGTCCGCCGCGTGCGTGCGCCCAGACCCCGTGCGGGGGCCGCCCTCGGCCGCCGCGAGCCGCGCCGCCCCGCCGCCGCCCCGGCCGCGCAGCTTCTGGAAGGCGATCTTGCAGACCACGCCGATGCCCGAGCCCATCATGACGCCCATGCCCAGGCTGGACGCGACGCCCTGCCCGCCGGCCGTGTCCCATAGCCCCGCCGCCGCGCCGCCCACGACGATGCCGAAGTTGGAAAGGAGCGCGCCGGCGAACCAGGCGGCCACGGCGCCGGTGCCCACCAGGAACCCGACGGCCAGAAGCATGGGGGAGTTGTAGATGCCGAAGGACACGCCGGGGATGGCCACGTTGCCGAACAGCATGGCGGGAAGCACGCCCAGCCCGTCGCGCAGGGCGGTGTAGATGCCGGCCACGCCCAGCGAGCCGAACAGCTTCCAGCCGGTCTTGCCGCCCGCCTCGCCCGCGATGAGCGTTTGCGCCGCCGCTTCGCCGATGGGGTACTCCAGCTGGGTGTCCTCGATGAAGTGCTTGCGCAAGACGGCGGTGCACACCAGGCCCAGGGCCACGCCGGAAAGCGCTACCAGCAGCATTTCGGCCACGCTGGCCTCGTCGGCCATCCCCAGCATCCAGATGCCGGGGATGGTGAACGCCAGCCCGCCGGCCACCATGGCGCCCGCGCTCATGACGGTGTGGGTGACGTTGGCCTCGTTCAGGCTCGCCTTGCCATGCCCGAGCGCTTTCAGGAGGAACAGCGAGACGATGGCCGCGAACACGATGGGCCAGGGGAGCGCCCCCATCTTCAATGCGGTGTAGACCGATGCGGCCGTGATGACGACGCAGCCGACGCAGCCTATGACAAAGCCGCGCAGCGTCAGCTGCCCCTTGATGGATTGCATATGGGTGCTCCTTTTCGTATATCCGCTTCCCCTCGTGGTTCGGGAAGTCGGGTTACCGGAAACGACAGGGAGGCAGTATACGTCGAATTCCCGCCGCGCGCCACCCATTTCGCCGCCTTTTCGTTTACCATGGAGGAAAACGCCCCGCGCGGGGCGCGCGCCGCGCGGCGGGCGCATGCGGAAGGCCCGCCGCATTGCGCGCGCGGGCGGCGGCGGGCGAGCGGCGTCGCCGCTGGGAAGGCGGAAAACGCCCCGCGCGGGCGGCGGCGATTGGACGATGCGAGGAGGTTCGGCATGGATTCAGCCGGGGAGGTTCGGGGCGGGGTTTTGCTGGCCGACGTGGGCAACACGGAAACGAGGCTGGGGCTTTCCCTGAACGGGGAGCTTGCGGCCACGTGGGCGGCCACCACGCCGGCGCATCTCACGGCCGACGAGGCGTACCTGACGCTCAGGGGGCTGCTCGGCCTGCACGCCTCCGAATGCGGGGGAGCGCCGCCGCAGCCGAGCGGCGCCATCGTGGCCTCGGTGGTGCCCGACCTCACCGAGCCGTGGGCGCGGGCGCTGCAGCGGGCGTGCGGCCGCCGCGCGCTGGTGGTGGGTCCGGGCTTGAAGACGGGCCTGAAGATGCGCTACAACGACCCCGCCGAAATAGGCGCCGACCGCATCGCCGATCTGGTGGCGGCCCGCGCGCTTTACGGCGCGCCGTGCGTGGTGGTGGACTGGGGCACGACGACCAATTTCGAGGCGATCGATTGCGACGGCGCGTTTCTGGGCGGGGCCATTGCCCCCGGCCTGCGGCTTTCCGTTGCCTCGCTCTCGCAGGCCGCCGCGCGCCTTTCCATGGTGGAGGTGAAGGCGCCGCCTTCGGTGATCGGCAGGAACACGCGCGAGGCCATGCAGTCGGGCGCGGTTCTGGGCGAGGCGGCGCGCGTTGACGGCATGATCGACCTGATCTGGGAGGAGCTGGGCTACGAGACGCCGGTGGTGGCCTCGGGGCGCGACGCCGCCGGCATGGCGGTGCTCATGCGGCATGCCGTGCGCGTGGAGGAGAACCTCACCCTGCGGGGCCTGTGCCTTTTGTACGGCATGAACGCGAAGCGCCCCGCCGCGCGCTGAGGGACGCGAGGAGCGGTCTTCCGGGCGCAGCCCGAAAGCGGTGGGGGCAGGGGACGGGCGGCCGATGGCCGGCACGGTTCCGGCGCGCCTGGCGCCGAAGCGCTCGGCCGCTAGCCTTGGCAGATGATCTCGCGCAGGGCGTTGACGAGCTTCTCGTTGTCTTCGCGGGTGCGCACCGCCACGCAGAAGTAGGTGGCGTCGGCAAGCCCCGGTATGCCTTCCAGCTTGCGGATGAGGAACCCCGCCAGCTGCAGGCGGCTGGCCAGCTCGTCGGCGTTCTCCACGCCCAGCTCCATGCCGGCGTCGTTCTCGAACGAGCACATGACGTAGTTCGCCTCGGCGGGGTAGATGGTGATGCCGGGAATGAGGTTGAGCATGCACTGCAGCCACGGGATCTCGGTGTCCAGAAACTCGCGCGTGCGTTCGAGATGCGCCTGCTCGGCCAAAGCCAACTCGCCTATGACCTCGGCAAACATGGAAACGGACGAGGAGTCGTAAAACTGGGCGATCTGCGCTATGGTGTCGGGGTGCGCCACGCAGTAGCTCACCGGCACGCCGGGCATGGCGAACGACTCGCAAAGCGAGCGCACCACCACGAGGTTGCGGTGGTCGCGCGTGAGTGGCACCATGCTCTCGCCGCCGAGCGTGAGCTCGATGGAGCGCTCGTCAACCACCACCCACGTGCAGGTTTCCAGATAGCGCAGAAGCGTCGGCTGGGGCAGAAGCCGGCTGGTGGGATAGCCCGGGTTGGCCAGCACGGCGGCGTCGAAGGAGATGCCGTGGCGCGCGGCGGTCTGCGGGTCGGGGACGACGAACCCCGAAGGGCTCAGGATCTCCACCACCCGGTGCCCGGCGTTCCCGGCGGCCAGCGCGTACTCCACCGGCCCGGGCGTGGCGACGCCCACGGTGCAGGGGCGGTACGTCTGCGCGACCGCGCGGATCATGTCGCCCACGGTGGAGCCGCACAGAAACGACTCGACCGGCATGCCGTAGCGGCGCGCGAGCACCGAGCGCAGGGCGTGGGCCTCGCGGTCGGGCGGGTAGCTCTGCTCGCCGGCGGCGAAGGCCTCTTGGATGGAGGCGAGAAACGACGGCGGGGTTCCCAGGGGGTTGGCCGTGCCCGAGAAGTCCACCCAGTTCATTTCGGTGCGCAATTCGTAGGGAGGGGAGAGCAGCTGCTCGGGGAGCACGGCATAGGCGTCGCGCACGCCCGTGCGCGCCAGGGGCTCGAACAAAGCCGCCATCGCGTGCTCCTTTCCGTGTCGCAGGCTGTGGGTGCAACGCGTGCGGGCTTCCCGCGCGCCGCAGTGCCCCGGCGCCGCGCCGTTGGCAGTGCAGGTGCATCCGGTGTTCCCGCCCCGAGCGGGACAGGGAAGACAATCCTAGCACAAATTTCCCCGCAGGCCGCGTTGCATGGTAGACTAATTCCGCCATGGAACGAGAATTCACGCCACAGGAGAAGCCGGAAGCGGCCGGGGACGCGCCCCAAGGGATGGGCACGCTCGCGCTTGCCCCTTGGGAGGGGCCGGCCATCCTGCTGGTGGACCTGGATGCGTTCTTCGCCTCGGTGGAGCAGCTGGACCACCCCGGATGGCGGGGCAAGCCGGTCATCGTGGGAGGCGACGCCGACAGGCACGGCGTGGTGTCCACGGCCTCCTACGAGGCGCGCGCCTTCGGCGTGCACAGCGCCATGCCCTCGTCAACGGCGCGGCGGCTGTGCCCCCAGGCCATCTGGACGCGCGGGCACTTCGACCGCTACCGCGAGGTGTCCAACGCCATCATGGGCATCCTGCGCGACGAGACGCCCCACGTGCAGCAGGTGAGCATCGACGAGGCGTTTCTGGACGTGAGCCCCACGGCGGTGAACCGCGAGCACCCGGTGGACATAGCCGCGCGCATCCAGCGGCGCGTCGAGGAGCTGGGCGTGACGTGCTCGGTGGGCGTGGGCACGTCCAAGACGGTGGCGAAGATAGCCTCGGACATGGACAAGCCCCGCGGCCTCACGGTGGTCTACCCCGGCGGAGAGCGGGACTTCCTGGCGCCTTTGCCCGTGCGCGCCATGAGCGGCATAGGGGCGGCGGCCGAGGAGAAGCTGCGCGCGCGGGGCATCCGCACGCTCGGGCAGCTGGCGGATGCCGGCGAAGAGGCGCTGGTGCGGCTTTTCGGCAAGAACGGGCGCACCATGCACGTGCGCGCGCTCGGCGGCGACGACGCCCCCGTGGAGGCCGACGACGAGGTGAAGTCCGTCTCGAACGAGATGACCTTCGCGGTGGACCTGACCACCCGCGAGGACGTGGAGGCGGCGCTGGCCACCATCGCGGCGAAGGTGGGGCGGCGCCTGAGGCGCAAGGGGCTGGCCGGGCGCACGCTTTCCGTGCGGGTGCGCTTCGCCGACCGCAGCGTGCGCTCCGTGCAGCGCCAGCTGCCGCGTCCCACCGACGACGAGCTGGCCTACACTCCCATCCTGTACCGCATGGTGCGCGAGCTTTGGCATCCGGGCACGCCGGTGCGGCTTCTGGGCGTGGGGATGAGCGGCTTTGCGGACGGGCGCGCGGTGCAGGAGAGCCTGTTTCCCGTGGAGGAGGTGGCCCCCTCGCCCGACGACGTGGAGCCGGCCGTCGCCGATGCGGGCAAGCGCCGCGGCCTCATTGCCGCCACCGACGCCGTGAAGGACCGCTTCGGCGAGACCGCCGTCCGCTTCGGCCGCGAGCTGCGCGGCGAAGACAACACCACCGGCTCCGCCTCCAAGAACCCCGCCGACTACAAGTAGGTTCCGCGGGCTTGCCAGCCCGCGGAACCCCCCGACGCTGCGGGCGCCTCTGGCGGCGCGCTTGGCGCTCCAAGCCCTCGTCGCGTGCCAAAGCACGCGATCCTGCCCGGCAAAGCCGT
>CAJFUR010000158.1 GCA_904420215.1 uncultured Eggerthellaceae bacterium | reverse complement strand
GTTCCGAAACGTCCTCATCGGTCGCCATCGGAACCGTATGAAACCGTATGAAAAACAAGAACAAATGTTCTATCACTATTCCCATTCTATCGTCGCGGGAGGCTTGCTGGTCACGTCATACGCCACTCGGTTCACGCCTGGAACCTCGGCCACGATGCGGCTGCTGATCCGTCCCAGCACGTCGTAGGGCAGTTTGGCCCAGTCGGCGGTCATGGCGTCGCTGCTTTCCACGGCGCGCAGGATGATGGGGTAGCCGTAGGTGCGCTCGTCGCCCATCACGCCCACGCTCTTGATGTCGGGCAGCACGGCGAAGTACTGCCACACGGGGCGCTCCACTTCGGGACCGCCCGCCTGCGTGCGCGCCAGCTCGCCGTCGCGTTCGCCCGTTGCCTCGAGCAGGCGCGCGTTGTACGCGTCCAGCTCCTCGCGCACGATGGCGTCGGCCTCCTTCAGCACGGCCAGCTTGTCGCGCGTCACGGTGCCGATGATGCGGATGGCCAGACCCGGCCCGGGGAAGGGCTGGCGGTGCACGATGTGGCCGGGCAGCCCCAGCGCCGTGCCCAGCGCGCGCACCTCGTCTTTGAAGAAATGGTCCAGCGGCTCTATCAGGTCGAACGACACGCCTTCGGGGAAGGGGATCAGGTTGTGGTGGCTCTTGATGGTGGACGCCTTGCCGCCGGTTTTGCGCGCGCCGCTCTCTATGATGTCGGGGTAGATGGTGCCCTGCGCCAGATACTTCACCGGCCGGCCGTCCTCGGCCAAGTCCTGCGCCACCGCGAAGAACTCCTTCCAGAACTGCGAGCCGATGATGCGGCGCTTCTCCTCGGGCTCCACGACGTCGGCCAGAAGCGCGGCGTAGCGGTCCTCGGCGTGCACGTGCACGAAATCCACGTCGAACTGCCGCGTGAACACCGCCTCCACTTCTTCCGGCTCGTTCTTGCGCAGCAGCCCGTGATTCACGAACACGCAGGTGAGCTGCTTGCCGATGGCCTTCGCGCAGAGCGCCGCCACCACGCTGGAGTCCACGCCGCCCGAAAGCCCCAGAATCACGCGGTCGCCGCCCACCTGCGCGCGTATGGCCGCCACGGCGTCGTCGATGATGGAGTCCATCCTCCACGTGGGCTTCAGCCCGCAGATGCCGAACAGGAAGTTTTCCAGCAGCTCGTCGCCGCATGCGGTGTGCTTCACCTCGGGGTGGAACTGCGTCGCGTACAGCCGCCGTTCGGCGCATTCCATCGACGCCACGGGGCACGCGCCGGTGGAGGCCGTCACCACGAAGCCTTCCGGCACCTCGGCCACGGCGTCGCGGTGGCTCATCCACACGGTCTGCTCGGCCGGCGTGCTGCCGTACAGCGCCGAGGCGCCCCCGTCGCAGCGCCGCAGCGTGGCCGCACCGTATTCGCCCACGTCGGTGTGGCCCACGGTGCCGCCCAGCGTGACGGCCATGATCTGCTGCCCGTAGCAGAACCCGAGCATTGGGATGCCCAGCTCGAAGATGGCGGGGTCGATGGACGGCGCGTCCTCGGCGTAGACGCTCGCCGGCCCGCCCGACAGGATGATGGCCGCCGGCGCTATCGCGCGCACTTCCTCGGCGGTGACGTCGCACGGCACGATTTCGGAATACACCTGCAAATCGCGCACGCGGCGTGCGATGAGCTGCCCGTACTGGGCCCCGAAATCCACGACGATGACTTTCTGGCTGGCGGGTGCGGTGTGTGCGGCGTGCGCCATGGGTGGCTCCTCTTCGTGTTGCGTGCCGTTCGGCTGTTGCGTGCGTCCCGGCGCGGTGCGTGGCGCGTGGCGCGCTGCGCACCGCACGCGCCACGCGGTCGCGGCCGGGGCGTTTCTCTCGTGCAAGCGGTATCTTACCCGAAAACGGCTGCCCCGCCTGCGAAAGCCGACCCACCTGCACGCGTTTTGCACGAAGCGTGTCTGCGGGGGGTGGATGGAAAGGGCGCGGCGGGCGCCGGTTTCCGCTGCTTGCCTGCATGTCTATTGGGGTGGAGGCGCTTGCCATGCCCGTCGCCCGCTGCACCCTTTCCGCGCTCTCCACGGGTTCGTGCCCGTTTCGCCTTGTGCCACCTGTCCTGCTTCCCTTTCCGGCTTTCTGAAATTTGCGCGGCGAAGCCGGGTTCGCGTTTCCCTGCCCGCCGGCGAGCGTCATAATGGAATGCCGGAAGAAAACGGACGAAAGCGCACGCAGGCAGACGAACCGGGCGCGAGTGACCCGGAAGCGCGGGACGGCTTGGGCCCGGAAGCGTGGGCGGCTTGGGGACGTGGACGACCAAAGAACGTAGGACTACTGGGGAATGTGGGACGGCTTGAGGCCGGGCGACCGGGGGCGCAAACGGTTTGGAAGCGTAAACGCTCCGGAAGCGCGGGACGGCTTGGGCTCGGAAGCCGGGATGGCTTGGGGACGGAAGCTGGGACGGCTTGGGGCCGTGGGGCGGCTTGAGGGCCGCGCAACCGAGGGGAGCAAACGGTTCGGAAGTGCAAACGCCCCGGAAGTGCGGGGCAACCCGGAGGCGCGCCTGTCCGCCCCGCCGCGCACTCGCTCGCGACCGCACCCGCCGCGCGCCCGCTGCCCGCATCCGCTCGCCCCGCATCCGCCGTACCCGCGTCGCGCCGCCCGCCGCCCGCGCCGCGCGTCCGCCATTGCGCACGACCCGAAGGAGTTCGGCATGTTCGACCTGAATCGCACCATGTTCTACAAGGCCGAGTTCGACGTCGAGGCCCCCGAGGGAAAAGACGCGCTGTGGAAGGTCGTCATGCAGATGCGCCGCTGGGTCGTTGACAAGGCGTCCCGCGCGGGGTACCGCGTTCCCGAGGACGCTGCCGCGTGGTCGGGCTTCAAGGCCGGCAAGGGCATCAAGGCGCAGGGGGCCGACGTGGAGCTGCGCTCGTGCCTGCACATCGACGACGGCGTGTACACGTGGGCGGGGCAGCTGGTGGAGAACGTGGATTTGGGCGACGGCACCGCGCCGCGGCAGTGGGTGACCGAGGTGGGGTTCCGCGGCCGGAGCCGCGCGTGCGGCACCGTGTCACTCGTGCTTTCCTACGGCGACCTCCCGGGGTTCATCGGGCCGCTGCAGCCCGCCCCGGACGCCAGCATCCCGCGCCTCGTCCAGCTCGTCCTCGACGACGGTCGGCTGTGCTGCACCGTTTCCGGCATCGACATGAAGGACAATCCCCGGCAGGTGGACGCCGATTCCGCGCAGGCCGCGTTCGGCCTGATCGCATGCCCCGAACGCGCGGTGCCCATCGTGCTGGTGGTGGCTGGCGCGGATGGTTACCCCGTCGATCCGCGCGAGCTGCACGGCGCCCTGGGGCCGAACGCGATCGTCCTCCACGCGCCCGACGCGGCGTCGGCGTCCGCCCTGAATGCCCTGCTTGCGCCCTACGGCATGGACTGCCACGCGGGCGCGGTGCGCGTGTACGCCGTGCGCCCGCAGCTGGACCGCCCCGCCGAGCGCCTGCGGCACCGCTTCATCTCCGCCGGCTCCATACGGGAACACGGGGAAGAACGCGTGTGCGACCTGCTGCGCCGCGCCTTGGCGCAGGACGTGCACTTCTGGCAGAGCATGCTGCGCATAGACGACGTGAAGCGGCTGAACCGCGAATCGACGCACGTCAAGCGCGTTGCCGAACTCAAGGAGCGCTATCAGGACGAGGCGCTGGAAGACATGCTCGCCGCCGAGGAGAAGGCGAACGGCTACGAGCGGGACCTCGAGTTCGCGCTTGAGGAGAACGCCCGCCTGAGGGAGGAGAACTACCAGCTGGAGAGCCGCTGCCAAAGCTACGAGGCCGTCTTCGGGAAAAGGGGAGGCGCGGGCGAGGGGGCGGACGAGGTGGCCGACATCCTGCGCGGCGCGCGGCAATTGCCGCCGAGCGCGAAGGAGGTTGCGCGCATCGTGGTGGCCCTGTTCCCAGACCGGCTCGACTTCACGCAGCGCGGCTGGGAGTCGCTTGACGGGTGCCCGACGGAAGCAGGCACGCTGTGGGCGGCGCTACACGACATGTGCACGGTCCTGCACCCGCTTTACGCCGCCGGCGAGAGCGTGGACGTGGTGCGGGCGTTCGAAAGCCGCTCGCGGTTCTCGCTCGCGCTGGGGGAGGGCCGCATGACCCGCAAGGACGCCAAGCTCATGGCGTCCCGCAAAGACGTGTACCAAGGCCGTGACATCCTCATAGAACCCCACGTGAAGTCTTCGACGGGCGATCCCAGCGACCCGAAGTTCGCGCGCATTTACTTCGCACGGGACGCCCCGAGTGGCAAACTGGTGGTGGGAGAATGCGGAGGGCACCTCGACAACTATTCGACGCGCGGCCGGAATTGACGCGGTGCGCAGGGCGCGCCCTGCGAGGCGGGTGGTTCGCGCGGGGACGTCCTGTGTCGTGCGGCGCGCGTTTCGCCCCATGACCTGCGCAATGAGGCGACTCATGCGGTGTCGCCCCGTGGTGCGCGGCAGAAGCCGACGCGCCCGCGCCCCCATGCCCGCGCTGCTCTGCGCCGCGCCCGCGCTCGCACTGCCCCACGTCCCGCGCCCGCGCCGCCCCTGCATTCGTGTTTCCCTTTTGTTTTCTCTGAGGCGGGGAGGGGATAGCGGGTACAATCCCCCTGTTTGCATGTTGTTGCACGTTGTCCGCACGTCCGCTGGCAGGGGGATTTTGCGCCCATGATCATCGAAGCACTGAAGGCACTGCTCATCGGCATCGTCGAGGGCATCACCGAATGGCTGCCCATCTCGTCCACCGGCCACATGATCCTGGTGGACGAATTCGTGAAGTTGCAGGTGTCGCCCGATTTCCTGGAGCTTTTCCTCGTGGTCATCCAAATCGGCGCTATCTGCGCCGTGCTCATCCTGTACTTCCACAAGCTGAACCCGTTCTCGTCGCGCAAGACGCCGGCGGAAAGAAGGAGCACGTGGAGGCTGTGGGGCATGGTGGTGGTGGGGTGCATCCCGGCGGCCATCTTCGGCTTCGCGCTCGATGACTGGGTGAACGAGCATTTCTACAACAAGGTGGTCGTGGCCTCCATGCTCATCCTGTACGGCGTCGTGTTCATCGTGCTGGAGCGCCGCAACCGCCGGCGGCTGCGCGAGGCCATGGCCTCCGTCGGCGCGCCGCGTGGCCGTCATGCGGCGCGCGGGCGCCATGTGCGCCTTTCCGACGGCGACTTGGAAGACGAGGCCGAGGCGCGCCTGTTCAAGATCACCAGCGTGGACGACATCGACTGGAAGACCGCGCTCAAGATCGGCTGCTTCCAAGTGCTCGCCATAATCCCCGGCACCAGCCGCTCCGGTTCCACCATCATCGGCGGCATGCTGTGCGGCTGCTCGCGCACGGCGGCGGCGGAATTCACGTTCTTCCTGGCCATTCCCGTCATGTTCGGCTGGGGCCTCGTCAAGGCGGTCAAGTTCGTGCTGGGCGGCCTTGCCATGACGCAGACCGAGGTCGTGGTGCTGGTGGTGGGCATCGTCACCGCGTTCGTCATGTCGGTCGTGTCCATCAAGTTCCTCATGGGCTACATCAAGAAGAACGACTTCACGGCGTTCGGCTGGTACCGC
>CAJFUR010000157.1 GCA_904420215.1 uncultured Eggerthellaceae bacterium | reverse complement strand
GCTGCTCACCACGCTGTCGCGCTATCCGGGCCGCGTGTACTCGCGCATGGAGCTGGTGGAGAAGGTGCTCGGCTACGACTTCGAGGGCTACGAGCGCACCATCGACTCCCACGTGAAGAACCTGCGCGCGAAGATTGGCGACAACCCGCGCAACCCCAAGTGGCTGCATACGGTGCACGGCGTCGGATACCGCTTCGAGGATCCGACTAAAGCCGCGCAGTAGCCGCGCGCGGCATGCGCTTCGAACGCCGTCGTGGATCCGATCCCGCGGACGAAGGGGACCTTGTGAGCTCCGAAGCTGCCACCGAGCCGGTGCGCGAAAGGCGCCGGCTACGGTTTGGCTGGAAAAACCTGTCCTACACCTCGCGCGTCACGCTGGCGTTCGCCGCCATCGCCGCCATGACGGCGCTCGTGGCCATTGGCGTGGTGTCGTTCGTGTGGGAGCAGCATTTCCAAACGTACACCACCGAGAACATGCGCATGCTGGCGCAGAGCACGGCCGAGCGCATTTCCGCGAACTGCGCGAGCGAGGCTGCCTCGCTTTTGCCGGCGCCCCCCGAGGGGGAGGACGGGGCGGAGGTCCCGCCCACCGCCGAAGTCCTGAGCCAGTCGCAGATCAACGACATCCTGCGCAACGCCGCGCAGGACCCGGTGAAGGCGGCGTTGGCCACCACGTCGGGCATTGGCGTCCAGGTGGTCAACAACGAAGTGTACGAGCAGGTGCTCTACGATTCCTCGTGGGCGGTTGACGAGGGGTCGGGCGGGTCTTCGGGCAAGACGCTCGCCCCGCGCAACGCCGAGTACGCCACGGCCAACGTGGTTTTGGACAACCAGATCATCGGCTCGGTGCGCATTTGGGTGTACGGCTCGGACACGCTCATGCGCCAACCCGACCAGGAGTTCCGCAGCAATTCGTACCAGGCCCTCATGTTCGCCACGGTGGCGGCCATTGCGCTGGCCTCCTGCATCGGCTTTCTGTTCGCACGCAACCTGGTGGCGCCCATCAACCGCATGACCAAGACGGCGAGCGCCATCAAGGAGGGCGACCTGTCCGCGCGCACGGGCCTGCAGGGCGAGGACGAGATCGCGCGCCTGGGCGAGACGTTCGACGAAATGGCCGAGTCGGTGGAGAAGGACCGCGAGCTGGAGCGCCGCCTGACCACCGACGTGGCGCACGAGCTGCGCACGCCGCTCATGGCCATCCAGTCCACGGTGGAGGCCATGGTGGACGGCGTGTTCGACGCCGACGAGGAGCGCCTCGAAACGGTGAACTCGGAAGTGCAGCGCCTGAGCCGCCTGGTGAATTCGCTGCTCAAGCTGTCGAGGCTGGAGAACCGCGCGAACTCCATGAAAGAGGAGGTCGTGGATGTGGGCGAGCTCATTGCCAGCCTCATTTCCACGCACGAGGCCTTCGTGGCCGATTCGGGGCTCACCTTGGAGTACGTCGCCGAAAAGGGCGTGCGGGTGCTCGGCGACGCCGACATGATCCGCCAGGCCACGGCGAACCTCATTTCGAATGCGGTGCGCTATACTCCCGAGGGCGGGAACATCACCGTGCGCGTGAAGAAGGGCGACATCATGGCCTCCATTGCGGTGCAGGACACGGGCATCGGCCTTTCGTCCGAGGAGGCCAAGATGGTGTTCTCCCGGTTCTGGCGCGCCGACGCGGGGCGCAACCGCGAAAGCGGGGGGCTGGGCATCGGGCTTGCGGTGGTGAAGGAGATCGTGGACCGCCACGGCGGCTGGGTGCAGGTGGAAGGCAAGAAGGACGAGGGGGCATGCTTCACCATCCACCTTCCGCTGTACGACGAGGCGCGTGCGAAAAGCAAGGAGCGCACGCAGCAGAAGCAGCAGCAGAAACAGCAGAGGCAGCAGCAAAAGCAGCAGAAGCAGGGAAAGGAACGGAAGAAATGACCGGAATCGACATCAAGCCCGATGCGCAGGGGAAAGTGCGCGACCTGTACGACTTGGGGGACCGTCTCTTGCTGGTGGCGTCGGACCGCATTTCGGCGTTCGACTACATCCTGGAAGACGAGATTCCCTGCAAGGGCCAGGTGCTCACGCAGCTTTCGTGCTTCTGGTTCGAGCTTTTGGACGGCGTGGTGGAAAACCACCTGATTTCGGCCGACGTGGCCGACCTCCCCGAGCGGTTCAAGCCCTACGCCGACTACCTGCGCGGGCGCTTCATGCTGGTCAAGAAGGCCGAAATGTTTCCCCTAGAGTGCATCGTGCGCGGGTATTTGGCCGGCAGCGGCCTCAAGGAGTACCAGAAGCAGGGCACGGTGTGCGGCATCGAGCTGCCGGCCGGTCTGGTGAACTCGTCCAAGTTGCCCGAACCCATCTACACGCCTTCCACGAAGGCCGAGATCGGCGACCACGACGAGAACATCAGCTTCGAGCGCTCGGCCGAACTCATAGGCGAAGACGACGCGGCGCGCCTGCGCGATTTGGCCATTGCCGTGTACTCGAAGGCGCGCGACCACGCCGCCGCGCAAGGCATCGTCATTGCCGACACGAAGTTCGAGTTCGGGCGCGTGGACGGCAAGATCATCCTGGCCGACGAGGTGCTCACGCCCGACTCGTCGCGCTTCTGGCCAGGCGACCAGTACGAGGAAGGCAAGGACCAGCCCAGCTTCGACAAGCAGTTCGTGCGCGACTGGCTGAGCGCCAACTGGGACCGCCAGGGCAACCCGCCGCGCCTGCCGCAGGAGATCATCGAGAAGACGAGCGAGAAGTACATCCAGGCATACGAGGCCATCACCGGCAGGAAGTTTGGCTGATGCGCCGTTGGGGGCGCGCCGGAGCCTGCCTCGCTCCTGCCGGGGGCGCGCCCCGGAAACCGGGACTACGCCCTCCGTCAGGAGTCGGAGCCGCCTTCCCATCTGCCGGGAGCCAGGACTGCCTTCGCGTCGGGAGCCAGAGCTGCCCCCTCCTGCCGGGAGTCGGGGCTGCCCACCCGTCGGGAGCCGGAGCCGCCCCCGTCGGGAGCCGGGGTTGCCTCCCCTGCCTGCCGGGAGCCGGAGCCGTCCGCCTGTCATCCTGAGCGGAGCGCGAAGCGCGTAGTCGAAGGATCCCCCGCCCCCGTGCGCGTGGCCGGCGCACATGTATGAAAGTTGTCACGAAACAGAAGGAACCGATTCCATGTCTCAACGCAATCCCATGAACGAACGGTACACCACCGACGAGCGCCAAGGCAAGACGCGCAAAAGCGCCGCATCCATGAAGCCCAAAACCAAGGCTGCGGCTTCGGTGCACGTGCAATCGACGGTGAAGACCAAGCAGCAGAAGAAGGCGGAGCAGAAGGCGCAGCGCGCCAAGCAGGCGGAACTCGACCGCAAGTACTACAACCCGCCGACCGCCGAGTACAAGCGCCTGCGCAAGATATGGTGGGGTTGCCTGATTGGCGCCATCCTGTGCACCGTGCTTTCGTGGGTGGGTCGCTCGTGGCAGCCGGAGTTCATCAGCTACGTGGCGCTGGGCCTTGCCTACGTGCTCATCATAGCCGCGTTCTACATCGACTTCTCCAAGATCCGCAAGGTGCGCCGCGCCTATCAGGCGGAAATGACGGCCAAGAAGTCCAAGGAAGTGCGCGCGCTGGAAAAGCAGCAGAAGGCCGCCGCGCGCGAGGCCGCCGCGCAGAAGGGCGAGGAAGAACCCGCCGAGCAGCCGAAGAAGCGGGGCCTGTTCGGCAGCGGGTTCCGGCTTTCCAAGGACAAGTCCGCCAAGGACGCGGGCGCGGAGGGTTCGGTTGCCGAGGGCGCGGGGGCGCCGGCGGATGCGGATGCGGAGGGCGGCAGCGCCGCGTACAAGCGGGCCAAGAAGCGCGCGCAGGACGCCGCCGCGGCGGCGCGCACGGCGGGCGCGCCGGGCGAACAGGAAGGGAAGTAGGCGCTTGCAGGGAAAGCGGCGCCGCGCGGGGCTGCGGCGCTGCGGGGGCGTGGCGCCGCCTGCAGGCGCGGTTGCCTGCGGCTGCGGCCGTGGGGTTGCGGGGCTGCGTTGCGGCGTCACCCGCAGTGCATCGACAGGGCAGGTAGGACACGGAAAGCGCTTGCGTTGCGCATGCCGCGCCGCAGGTGCCACGGAGGTTGGATTCATGGTCTTTCGCATATACGTTGAGAAGAAGCCCGGTTTCGACGTCGAGGCGCAGCAGCTTCTCGCCGAACTGGGCTTTCTTACCACGCAGGGTCTTTCGCCCCTGACGAAGCTGCGTATCATCAACCTCTACGACGTGGAGGGCATCGACGAAGACCTGTTCGAGCGTTGCGTGCCGGTGGTCTTTTCCGAGCCGCAGGTGGATGCCGTGAGCTTCGAGCTGCCGGTGGAAGGCGTGCTTGTGGGCAAGCCGGGCAGCGGGCGGGGCGTGGTGGCAACGCCCGTAAACGTCCACGTGTTCGCCGTGGAGGCGCTGCCCGGGCAGTTCGACCAGCGTGCCGACTCCGCCGCCGAATGCGTGCAGCTCGTCAGCCAGGGCGACCGCCCGCGCGTGCGCTGCGCCAAGGTGTACGTGCTCGAAGGCGAGGTTTCGCCCGATGCGCTCGCGGCCATCAAGCGCTACGTCATCAACCCGGTGGAATCGCGCGAGACGTCGCTGGCCGCGCTCGAAACGCTTGCGGCGGAATACCCCGAGCCGGCGGCGGTGGAGGTGGTCGAAGGGTTCACCGACCTTGACGAAGCCGGCTTGGCGCAGTTCCTGGCCGACCGCGGGCTGGCCATGGACCTGGCCGACCTCGCGTTCTGCCAGCGCTACTTCGCCGAGGAAGGGCGCAACCCCACCATCGCCGAAATCAGGATGATCGACACGTACTGGTCCGACCACTGCCGCCACACCACGTTCGGCACGGTGCTCGACGAAGTGGACATAGCGGACGAGGGCGTGCGCGCCGCCTACGGACGCTATGTGGAGATGCGCCGCGAACTGGGGCGGGACGAGAAGCCGGTGTGCCTCATGGACATGGGCACCATCGGCGCGAAGTGGCTCAAGGCGCGCGGCGTGCTGCAGGGGCTCGACGAGTCCGAGGAAGTGAACGCCTGCACGGTGAAGTGCAAGGTGGACGTGGACGGGCAGGAGCAGGACTGGCTCTACCTGTTCAAGAACGAGACGCACAACCATCCCACCGAGATAGAGCCGTTCGGCGGCGCGGCCACGTGCGTGGGCGGCGCCATCCGCGACCCGCTTTCCGGGCGCAGCTACGTGTACCAGGCCATGCGCGTCACCGGCGCGGCCGACCCCACGGCGCCGGTGGCCGACACGCTGCCGGGGAAGCTGCCGCAACGCAAGCTGACCACCACGGCGGCGGCGGGCTATTCGTCGTACGGCAACCAAGTGGGGCTGGCCACCGGTCAGGTGAGCGAGCTGTACCACCCCGGCTACGCCGCGAAGCGCATGGAGATTGGCGCCGTGGTGGGGGCGACGCCCGCCAACCACGTGCGGCGCGAGACGCCGGCGCCCGGCGACGTGGTGGTGCTTCTGGGCGGCCGCACCGGGCGCGACGGCATAGGCGGCGCCACCGGGTCGTCGAAGGCGCACAAGACGGAATCGCTGGAAAGCTGCGGCGCCGAGGTGCAGAAGGGCAACGCGCCGGTGGAGCGCAAGATACAGCGGCTGTTCCGCCGCGGCGAGGCGTGCCGCCTCATCAAGCGGTGCAACGACTTCGGCGCGGGCGGCGTTTCGGTGGCCGTGGGGGAACTGGCCGACGGGCTGCTCGTCAATTTGGACAAGGTGCCGAAGAAATACGAGGGGCTGGACGGCACCGAGCTGGCCATCGCCGAAAGCCAGGAGCGCATGGCCGTGGCGCTGGCTGCCGAAGACGTGGAGGCGTTCGTGCGCCTTGCGCACGAGGAGAACCTGGAGGCCACGCCCATTGCCGAGGTGACGGAGGAGCCGCGCGTGCGCATGACGTGGCGCGGAGACGTCATCGTGGACGTGAGCCGCGCGTTTCTGGCGTCGAACGGCGCGCCGAAGCGCCAGCGCGTGCGCGTGCCCGAGCAGGGGGCGGCCGCGAATGCGCTTCCCCGCGTTCCGGGCTGGGACGCGCCGACGCTGGACGAGGGTCTGCGCACCCTGCTGGCCGACCTCAACGTGTGCTGCAACAAGGGGCTGGTGGAGCGGTTCGACTCCACCATCGGCGCGGCCACGGTGCTCATGCCGTTCGGCGGCGAGCGTCAACTCACGCCCGCGCAGGCCATGGTGGCGAAGTTCCCCGTGGACGGAGAGACCACCACGTGCAGCGGCATGGCGTGGGGGTTCAACCCCTACCTTTCCGAAGCCGACCAGTTCGTCGGCGCCTACGTGGCGGTGGTCGAGAGCGTGGCGAAGCTGGTAGGCGCCGGCTTCAGGCGTGCGGACATGTACCTCACGTTCCAGGAGTACTTCGAGAAATTGCGCGACGAGCCGGAGCGCTGGGGAAAGCCGATGGCGTCGGTTCTGGGCGCGCTCATGGCGCAGGTGGACTTGGGCGTGGGGTCCATTGGCGGGAAGGATTCCATGTCGGGTTCGTTCGAGCAACTTGACGTGCCGCCCACGCTGGTGAGCTTCGCCACGGCGGTGGGGTCGGTGGGCCGCGTGACCTCGCCCGAGTTCAAGGGCGCGGGGCATCCGGTGCTGTTCGTGGATCCCGGGTACGAACCCGATGGCGCAACCCCGTGCAAGGACGGGTTGATAGAGGCGTTCGACCTGGTGGAACGCCTCATTGGCGACGGCGTGGCGCTGGGCGTTTCCACGTGCGGCTTCGGCGGGCCGGCCGAGGCGCTGTTCAAGATGTGCGTGGGCAACGGCGTGGGCGTCTCGCTCGCGGGCGACGCGCTGTGCGGCCCTGCGCCGGCGGGGCCGGCCGGGAGCGAGGGGGCCGCCGACGAGGCCGCGCGTGCGGCCACGGCTGCGGACGGCGCGGAAGCAGCGCATGCGGCTGCGGCTGCGGCCGAAGGCGCCGCGGAAGCAGCGGAAGCAGCGGGTCCCCGCCGCGTGGCCAGCCTGTTCCAGCACGCCTACGGCAGCTTCGTGGTGGAGCTTGCGCACGAGGTTGACCTGCCCGCCCTGAGCAGTGCCCGCGCGCAGGTGGTGGGCGAGACGACTGCGGCCTACGCCTTCTCGGCCTGCGGCGAGACGCTGGATCTGGCCAGCCTGCAGGAAGTCTGGGAAAGCGCGCTGGAGGACGTTTTCCCCTACAGGAGCAAGGGTTCCTCCGGCTTGCCAGCCGGCGGACCGGCCGACGCTGTGGCTTTCCCCAGCACCCGATCTCGCGGCGATGCCGGGGACTCGCGTACCGGAGTACGCGTCGCCCCCGCCATCCCCACGACCTCGGGCACTGGGGAAACCCTCGCTGACTTTGATGGACCTGCGAGTGGGGCGGCTGCGGGCGTCGATGGTGCGGTCGAAACCGTGAGTTTCACGGGGGGCGTGCCGCTCACGTACAACGGGCGCGTGGCGCGCCCGCGCGTGGTGATACCGGTGTTCCCGGGCACGAATTGCGAGTACGACACGGCGCGCGCGTTCGAGGCGGCGGGCGCCGTGGCCGAAGTGCTGGTGATCAACAACCTCACGCCCGAGCACGTGGCCGAAAGCACCCAGGCGCTCGCGCAGGCCATTGGCAACAGCCAGATCGTCATGATTCCCGGCGGCTTCTCCGGCGGCGACGAACCCGATGGCTCGGCGAAGTTCATCACGGCGTTCTTCCGCGCCCCGCAGGTCACCGAGGCGGTGCGCGATTTGCTGCAAAACCGCGACGGGCTGATGTTGGGCATCTGCAACGGTTTCCAGGCGCTCGTGAAGCTGGGGCTGGTGCCGTTCGGCGACATCCGCCCGATGGACGGGGAATGCCCCACGCTCACGTTCAACACCATCGGCCGACACCAGAGCCGCCTGGTTCACACCCGCGTGGCGTCGAACCTTTCGCCGTGGCTTGCCCGCTGCGAGGTGGGCGACATCCACACGGTGCCGGTGAGCCATGGCGAGGGGCGCTTCGTGGCGCCGCCCGCGCTTCTGGAGGAAATGCTTGCGAACGGGCAGGTGGCAACGCAGTACGTGGACGCGCGGGGCGTGCCGTCCATGGACCTTGCCGTGAACCCCAACGGCGCGGTGCTGGCCATAGAGGGCATCACCAGCCCCGACGGGCGCGTGCTGGGCAAGATGGGACACAGCGAGCGGCGCGGCGCGGGGCTGTACAAGAACGTCCCCGGAAACCAGTTCCAACCCCTGTTCGAGGCCGGTGTGGACTACTTCGCCGGCTAGCGCGCCGCGAGCGGCCGCTAACGGCGGCCCGCGCGGGCGTTGCGAAGGAAAGGCCCGCCCTGCGAGCGTGCGGGGCGGGCCTTTGCGGTTCGGGTGGGCTGGGCGCCCGAGCTTTTCGCTAGTTGCCTGCGGCGCCCGAGCCGTCGTGGGAGTCGTCGTTGCCGTTCCCGCGCTTCTGGTTGAATTCCTCCTCGTCCATGACGTCCACCACGTTCACGGTCATTTCGATGACGTTGAGGCCGGTCATGTCCTTGACGTCTTTGGCTATGACGTTTTTGAGCTGGTCGAACACGTCCGTGGCCGACTTGCCGTACTCGAGGATGATGGAAAGCTCCACCTTGGCGTTGCTTTCGTCCACCACGTCGGCGTCAACGCCCTTCTTGCGGTCGTTGCCGCCAAGGCCCTCCTGGATCATGGACAGGACGTTGCCCTTCATGTCGATGATGCCCTCCACCTTCTGCGCGGCCAAAGAAGATATCTTCTCCACCACGTTCTCGTCTATCAAGAGTTTGTACTGGGGTTCGGGCTGGCCGGACGCGCTGGTCGCGTCTTCGGCGAACGTCATGGACTCCAGCGACGAGGTGTCTATCTCGTAGGGGTCGTAGGCGGTGGCGGTTTCCGGCTTGGTCAGGGTACTCTGGGTCATGATGGCTCCTTTCGTTGGGGTGTGCGGATGGGCGGGCCCATCTCGCGGGGTGCTGGTGGGAATGGGTGGCTGATGGGCTGATGGAGCGCCGGCGGCTCTGTTGGCGGGGCGGCGGCGCTCCGCATGCCTGCCCGTCCGGCGGGTGCCCCTATCTCATGCGCTTGATCAGGTTCTTGAAGGCGGTTTGCGTTTTCCGGTCGCCGTCGCGGTATTGCCCGATGGCCACGCCGATGGCGGCGAACAGCGCCAGCAGCACGGTGGGCCAAAAGCCCACGATCAGGATGAGCGCCGCCACCACGAATCCGACGATGCCGTACAGCACCGCATGTTCGTGGTGTTCCACGTAAGGCGCCACGGCTTGCTTCAGGCTGGTGAACGCGCCGCGCTTCCCGTCCTGCGGTGACGCTTCGCTGCCGTTGCCTTCGGCAGCCGTTTGGGCCTCGCGCGCTTTCGCTTCCTTCTGTTCGGCGCGCTTTTGGGACGCCTGCTGCTCGGCCCGGGCGGCCGCCATGTTCATTCTCATTGCCGATTGCGTCATGGCCGTGCCTCCTTACTGCGCCGCGCCCGCCGGCACCGGCTGGGCCTTGCGCGGGCGGTGCGCATCCTGCGAGTGCTGCGTGGCCTGCTGGGTGAAGGCGGGCGTCACCACGTCGGCGTCGCCGGTGAACGTGATGCGCACGGACTCCACCGGGTAGCCGGTGAACGCCTCGAGCGTTGCCGCAATCTCGTCTTGCAGCTTGGCGCCCAGTTGTCCCAGTTCGGCGTTGCGGCCGGGGTCGATTTTCGCGTGAATGGACATGCGCGGGTCGTGGCTGCCGGCAATTTCCACGCGCACGCCGTCGGTGACGAGGCCATGGTGCGCCTCCACCACGTGCTTGACCGTGGACTGGATGGCGTTTTGGGTGATGGCGATGCTGCCGTTGCCGCGCTCAAGCATGAGCTGGGACTTCTTCCCGGGGGCCGTGAGCGCGCGGATGAGCACTGCCAGCAGGCCCACCGCCGTGATGCCCAGCAGGACGGCTTCCACGACGAAGAACCAGTCCATGCTGACGAGCCATGCGATGGCGGGGAAGAGAGGCTCCCACGCGAACCACAAAGCTGCGAGTACGCCCACTCCCAGCACGGCAGCAACGACGAAGACGATCATGGCAATGCGTCGTAACTTTCCCATAGGTGCCGCCTTTCTCGGTGTCTGCGCCCCGCCTTCGCCGGGCGCTGTCGGATAGAGTGGGCCCACTCTAAAAGAAAGGCGCAACCCGTGTAACCGCCTGTACGGATTTGCAGACAGGCCATTGCCTTGCCGTTGCCGCCATGCCCGCCGCGCCCGCCGCGCTTGCCACAGCCGGGTGCGGTTGGGTGCATGTTGCGATCAACCGCGGGAGGGACGGGTGGGTGGTTGGCGGCATGCGATTCGGCGCAGCGTGCGGTGCCGCATGCCGCCGGGTTCCCGGTGCTTACGCGTAGATTTCCTTTTCCACCACGAGGTCGTTCTTGATCTTGCCGACCAGTTTCTGCAGGGCGTCGATGCAGTTCGGGCGGATATCGGCGCCAATGAGCACGTACATGATGGAGTCGCCCACGGAAAGCGCGCCCTCGTTCAGCCACACGCGCACGTAGTACACGCCCGGCCACGTGAGCGCTTCCTCCACGGCGGCGTCCACGCCGGCGGCGTCGTAGGAGAACTCCACCTGCGCCACCTCGCCCAGGCCCTGCACGCCTTCGCGCACCTGCTGCTTCGGCGTGACGCGCACCACGCCGTTGTGGGTGAGGAACATGCCGCACTGGGCGGCCTTGGGATCGGCTTTGGCCTCGGCGAGCCACTGGTCCAGAGAGGGTTCGGTCTTTGCCATGGGACGCTCCTTCGTCGTTCGGGCCGGCGTGCGCCGCGCATCGCGCGGCAGCGGGCGGTTTTCCTTGCCGCGTCGATTATAGTCCATGCGCGGCAGATGTGCGGCAGACGCCGCATCGCACGGCAGCGGGCGACGGGCTGCCGCGCAATGCGCGGCGGCATTCGCCGCGTGCGCCGGCCGCGGCGTGCCGCATCGCGCGGCAGCGGGCGTGCCGGTTGTCGCGCAATGCGCGGCGGGTGCGTTGGCGGCGAGGGGCACGGAGCCGCGCTGGCTGTCGCGCGGCGGGTGCATGGCCACAGCGACGCGTGCCGCGCCGCCCCTTTCCCCGTCACGCATCGCCCGCATGCGGGCGGGCGGCTTCCACGAGATCGATGAGGTCCTGCTTCTTGTGGACGTCGAGCTTGGCGTAGATGCGCTTCGAATGCATGCGCACGGTGTTCTCGGATATCACGAGTTCTTCGGCAATGCGCACGACGGTCTTGCCGCGCACGATGTGCTCGGCGATTTCCGCCTCCCGCGCACTCAGGCGGTACCGCTCGCGCACGAGCGCCACCTGCTTCGACAGGCGGTCCTGAATGAAGGACTCGCCTCCGGTCGCGCTGGTCGCGCCGGTCGCGCTGGTCGCGCCGCCCGTCGCGTCCGTGCCGCTCCCGCCATGGGCAGCGGCCTGTGCTTGCGAGGCCAAGGGAGCTTTCCGGCCCTGTCGCCCGCCTGCTCCCTTGCTGCTGCTTCCGCCGCCCGCGTTGGCGGGTGCTTCCGGCTTGAGCGACACGAGTTCGACGCCGGGAATGCGCTGCGTGCTGCCACGCACGGCGCCCTCGAACCCGCCCTGTCCGTAGAAGTACATGAATCCCAGAATGTACATGGTGCCCAATGCGGCCACGGCGAACGTGGACACGCCGGGGATGCTCGTCTGTCCGGCAAGCGAGCCTCCCACGAACCCGGCATCATGCAGCGCATACACGATGCCGCCGAAGAACCCGTATACGAACACGGGGTTCGTGCCCTGGTCGCGCGACGTTTGCGCGCACTGGATCATCATGAGCATGATCATGACGTTGTACGCCGCGTACAGCGCCGCCGCAAGCCACTGGGCATAGTTGCCGCCCAGGAGGGGCAACAGCACGAGTCCCAGCGTGACCACGGGAAACATCACGCGGTAAAGCGTCTCCACGTTCAGCCGGACGCTCTTGAATTGCCACAGCATCAGAAACGCGGCGGCCGTGACCAGCGAGGCGCCCATGGACAGCGTGTTGACGAGCGCGCCCACCGATGGGTCGTCGATGGCGAGCGCCCGGATGAGGCCGGCGCAGAATCCCAGCGACCCGACGCACAGGGCGGGCCGCACGAGCATGCGGATGGCCTCGCGGTACACGGTGCGGTGTTCCTTCGGCACGTCTTCGAACATGGGCTGGTCGAGGTCTATCTGGCGGCTTTTCAACGAAATGGCGAGGCCGAACAGCGGCGTGATCACCAGGGGGATGAGATAGACCGTCACTGCCCGCGGCACGAAGTGCAGGCCGAAATACAGGACCGAGGCCCACGCCGTTCCCAGAATGAGGTTGTGGTTGCCGGTGTCCGA
The DNA here is from genome assembly GCA_904420215.1 of uncultured Eggerthellaceae bacterium. GTDB lineage: Bacteria > Actinomycetota > Coriobacteriia > Coriobacteriales > Eggerthellaceae > CAJFUR01. The sequence goes on along the minus strand of CAJFUR010000157.1, from coordinate 9,559 downwards.
ATCGAGGCTGGCGAATAGGCGCTGCCACAGCATGTAGAACCCGGCCGACCCCATGCCGATGAGTGCCCCGCCGGCAATGGACAGGGGGAGCACGAGGCTGTCCACGTACATGGCCCCAATAAGGCAGCCCCATCCCAGCAGGTACGGCAGGGCCGAAAGCCGCACGATGAACTGGCGGGTGGGGCCGGGGAAGTGGTACACGCCCAGCACGCTCAAGAAGAAGCAGGCAGCGAACACCAGTGACTGCGTGAGGGAGAACCAGAACAGGATGGTGGGCGTCTGCATCCGCATGGGCAGAAACGGGAACACGCCGCCCCATGCGCCTGCAGCGTTCACGGCAAGGAAGGCGGCATAGCCGATGAGCGTGAGGTTCGGCTTGAACGTCCGCAAAACGTCGAGCGCATTCACGGGTGCGGGTCCTTTCGCTGGGTTGCCTGCGGCGCATCGCGGGCGTTTCCCTCCTTGGTCAGTATAGCGGCTCGCAGGGGTGTCGGAGAGGTTGAATTCGTTGCCCATGGTTTCCTTGCGATGCCCTTGAACTGGGGATTTTGAAAATGTACATATTTCATGTAACACGCTTTCACGGTGGTCGGCCTACAATCGCCCTGTTTCGGCCATCCGCCGGAGGCCATGACGGGAGGAGTCTCCGGCGCAGCGAGTGAGAGGGAGGGAGACATGACGGAAACGAAGGAGCATGCCGTTTCGCGCCGCACGTTCCTGAAGGGGTCGGCGCTTGCCGGCCTGGGGGCCGCCACCATGGGATCCAGCCTGTTCGGCTGCGCGCCCCAGCAGGGTGCCGGCGAGGGGGACGCGCCTGCGCCCGCCGTCGATGACGGGACACAGGTCGTCTGGACGCACTGCGCGGTGAACTGCGGCAGCTGCTGCGCGCTGCAGTGCCACGTGAAAGACGGCGAGATCGTGTACGTGGAATCCGACAACACCGGGTCGAGCGAGCTGGGCGATCCGCAGCTGCGCGCCTGCCTGAGGGGCCGCTCCATTCGCCGCTGGCTGCAGAGTCCCGACCGCCTGAACACGCCGCTCAAGCGCGTGGAGGGCACGAAGCGCGGCGACGGCAAGTACGAGGAAATATCGTGGGACGAGGCGCTCGACACCATCGCCAGCGAGATGAAGCGCATCCGCGAGACGTATGGCGACGAAGCCATGACCGTGCATTACGCCTCGGGCGTCGATGCGGGCCAGATTCAGGTCAACCCGGTCAAGCGCCTGATGAACCTTACCGGCGGCTTCCTCAACTACTACGGCACCTACAGCTCCGCGCATATTTCCGCTGCGGGAACCTACACTTACGGCGGTGGCACCTACGGCAGCTCGCTGCTCACCATTCAGGATGGCGAGCTGGTGGTCATGTTCGGGAACAGCCCGGCGGACACGCGCATGAGCGGCGCCGGCCACACGCACGACCTCGCGGCCATGCGCAAGGCGACCGGCTGCAAGGTCATCTGCATCGACCCCCGCATGAGCGACACCGTGTGCGGCCAGGGTGGCGAGTGGATTCCCATCCGCCCCGGCACCGACGGCGCGCTGTGCGCGGCTTTGGCATACGAGATCATCAACAACGGGTGGGCCGACGAGGAATTCCTGCACACCTACTGCGTCGGCTACGACGAGGAAACGCTGCCGGAGTCGGCCAAAGGCAAGAACGCTTCTTACAAGGACTACATTCTGGGCAACGGCCCCGACGCAACGCCCAAGACGCCGGCATGGGCCGCGGCCATCACGCAGGTTCCCGAGCAGCGTATCGTCGATTTGGCGCGGGAAATGGCGGAGTCGAAGCCGTGCTACATCTGTCAGGGCTACGGCTCGCAGCGCCATTCCAACGGCGAGATCACGGCGCGCGCCATCATGGTGCTCCCGCAGCTTCTGGGCCAGATTGGCCAACCGGGCATGAGCGACGGCCGCCGCGAGGGGAATTCCGGCATCGGTCTGGGCATGTTTCCGACGGGCGATAACCCGGTGAAGACGAACCTCCCCACGTTCATGTGGGCCGAGGCCATCCGCCGCGGCGAAGAGCTGACCGCGCTCAACGCCGGCGTGCAGAATGCCGAAAAGCTGTCCTCCAGCATCAAGTTCATCTTCAACTATGCGGGAAACTGCCTGACCAACCAGCATTCCGACATCAACCTGACGCACGAGATCCTGCGCGACGAGAGCCTGTGCGAGTTCATCGTGACGAGCGAGGTCTTCATGACCGACTCGGCCAAGTACTCCGACATCATCATCCCCGACCTGACCTCCCAGGAGCAGATTTCGGTGTCGAAGGATGGCTACGCCGACAACATGGAGGCGGTCATCTTCGGTCAGGCGGTGTGCGAGCCGAAGTTCGAGCGCCGCGGCATTTACGAGGTGTGCGCCGACCTTGCCGAGCGCTTGGGCGTGGGCGACGAGTTCACCGACGGCGGCAAGACGCGCGAGGACTGGATGCGCCAGCTTTACGAGGAAGCACGCGAGAAGGACCCCGACCTGCCCACGTGGGACGAGGGCATGGAAATGGGCGTGTACAAGCGCAAGCCGGAACCTATCGTGGCCCTGAAGGCGTTCATCGAGGACCCGGAGGAAAACCCGCTGCCCACCGAATCCGGCAAGATCCAGATCTATTCCGAGAAATTGGCGCAGTTCCACGACACGTGGGAGCTTGCGGAGGACGAAGTGGTGACGGCCCTGCCCGAATTCGATCCCGGATTCGAGAGCTACGTGAACCTGACCGACGAGTACCCCCTGCTCATCATCGGTTTCCATTACAAGGCGCACACGCATTCCTCCTATGCCAACAACGAGATCATCCAAACGGCGGCGCATCACGTCGCGTGGGTCAACCCCATCGACGCCGAGGCGCGCGGCATCGAAGACGGCGACACCATCCGGGTGTTCAACGGGCGCGGCGAAATCCGCATCGAGGCCAAGGTGACCCCGCGCATCATTCCCGGTGCCGTTGCCATCCCGCAGGGCATGTGGCATGACGCCGACATGGAAGGCGACAAGGTGGACCACGGCGGGTGCATCAACACGCTGACCATCTACCGCGGCTCGCCGCTTGCGAAGGCGAACCCGCAGCACAGCAACATTGGCCAGATAGCCAAGGCGTAGGGAGGGGACGAACCATGGCTCAATACGGATTCCACTTCGACGGCACGTTGTGCACGGGCTGCAAGACCTGCGTGCTGGCCTGCAAGGACGTGAAGGACCTGCCCAGCGACATCGCGTTTCGCAACGTGTACGAGTACGGCGGCGGCACGTGGATGCAGGATGCCAGCGGCGCGTGGACCACGGACGCGTTCACGTACCACGTGTCGGTGTCGTGCAACCACTGCGATGTTCCCGCCTGTTTGGGCAAGTGCCCGCAGGGCGCCATTTCCAAGGACGACGAGACGGGCATCGTGACGTCCGACCCGGAAAAGTGCATCGGGTGCGGCACGTGCGCCACGGTGTGCCCCTATGGCGCCCCGAAGGTGGACAAAGAGACGCAAAAGAGCGTGAAGTGCGACCTGTGCGCCGACCGCGTGGCCGCAGGCAAGGTGCCCATCTGCGTGGAGGCGTGCCCACTGCGCGCGCTCGACTTCGGCGAGATAGAGGAACTGCGCGCCAAGTACGGCGAAGTGGCCGCCGTGGCGCCGCTGCCCGACGCGTCCGAGACGCAGCCCAATCTGGTGATCACCGAGCCGGTTGGCGCGCGTCCGGCGGGCGATGCGGCCGGTGCCGTCATGAACGAGCGCGAGATAGCCTAGAGGCATCCGCGCAACCGAAGGGCGCCGCGTTGCGGGAACCGTCGGGTTCTGTGCGCGGCGCCCGCTTTCATGCGCTAGACTGACGGGGGAGCGGAACGTGGCGGTCTGGACGCAGGAGGGGGCATGGGGGATCAGTACGGGTTCCATTTCGACGCGAAACTCTGCACGGGCTGCAAGACCTGCATGCTGGCCTGCAAGGACTACTGCAATTTGGATTCCGCGTCTGCCTACCGCCAAGTGTACGAGATGCAGGGCGGCGGGTGGACGGTCCTTCCAGACGGGACGTTGCAGCAGGACTGCTTCGCGTACTACGTGTCGCTGGCCTGCAACCACTGCGCGCGTCCCGCCTGCATGGAGGTGTGTCCCACCGGCGCCATGCACCGGGGCAACTTCGGCCTGGTGAGCGTTGACGAGCGCCGCTGCATCGGCTGTGGCTACTGCGCCTTGTCCTGCCCCTACCACGCGCCCAAGGTGGACCGCCTTGCCGGGCATAGCGCCAAGTGCGACGGGTGCGCGGCGCGCGTGCGAGAGGGCAAGGCGCCCATCTGCGTGGAGGCGTGTCCCGTGCGCGCGCTCGATTTCGGCCCCATGGCCGAATTGCGGAAGCGGCACGGCGCCTGTGCCGACCTTCCGCCTCTGCCCGCTTCCGGCGAGACGGACCCGAATCTCGCGGTCACGCTGCCCGCGTGTGCGGAAGGGCGGGACGTTGCCGGGCGCGTCTCCATTGCCAACCTGCGCGAGATCGTGTGAGGGGAGAGGCTGTTAGGGGCGTTTGAGAGCGTGTCCAGGGCGCTTGAGACGCTCGGTGCCGGGACGGCGGCGCGTTCGGGGGCAAAGGGCTGTTCGAGGGCTGCTGAAAGGGTTGCTCATGACCAGAGAAGACGAAGGCATGCTGGAGGCCGTGGCGTTTGCGGGCGAGGCCCTGTGCCCGTTTTTCCTGCAGGACCCGGCGAAGGGCGACGCGGCGGAGGCGTTTTCGGCCATGGCCGCGCTCGACCCGGAGGCGGCGGCGAGCGAGTGGCCGTTCGCCGACGCGGGCGAGGCGCGCGGAGCACTTGGAGACATGGTGGCGGGGCTTGCACCCGGCACGCGGGACGAGGCGCTGGTGTGGGAATACCGGCGCCTGTTCGTGGGGCCGGACAAGAAGCCCGTGCCCCCGTGGGGGTCGGTCTACACCGACCGGGAGTGCGTCGTGTTCGGCGAAAGCACGCTGTCCCTGCGTGCGTGGATGCGCGCACGCGGCATAGCACGCACCACCGACGAGCGCACGCCCGAGGACCACATCGGCCTCATGCTGGCCCTCATGGCGTGGATCGCACGCAACCAACCGGCCGACTTGGACGACTACTTGCGCCTGCACCTGCTCACATGGGCACCTCACTATCTGGAGGAACTGGAAGGAGCAGCGAAGCACCCATTCTACCGGGGGCTTGCCCGCCTGACCCGCGCCACGCTCGAAGGGCTGCGCGACGCACGCCGCCTTCGCGTGGACGTCCCGCGCTTCTACCGCTAGGCGGTTTCGGCATGTCCACGGGCTTCGCAACGGCGCTCGGCGAGATCACGCTCGTGCTGTTCACCACGCTTGCGCCTTCGGGCGCGCTGGCATTCGTGCTCATGGGCGCGGCACTCCTGCGCGAGCAGGGCGAAGCACGCGTCCGCATCAACCGGTTTTTGATAGTGCCCATTTTCGTGTCGCTGATCGGCCTTGTGGCGTCCGCGACGCACTTGGGCAACCCCGACAACGCGCTGTACGTGTTCACGCAGGTGGGGCACAGCCCGCTTTCGAACGAGGTGTTCGCGGCCGTGGTGTTTATGGGGCTTGCGGGCGTGTACTGGCTCTATCAGTTCGCCGACCGCGCGAATTCGCGCGTGCAGCGCGCGTGGCTGGTGGTTGCCATGGTGTCGGCCGTGGCGTTCGTGGCGGCGGTGGCGTTTGCCTATGCGGGGCGCACCATCGTGACGTGGAACACGCCGTTCGTGCCGGTGGCGTTGTGCCTGAACGCGCTCGTTGGCGGTCCCGTGCTCGCCGTTGCCGGACTGCACGCCGCGAACTGGGAGCCTGCCGCACGGGGCTTCGGCCGGACGATGGTGGCGGCGTCTGGCGTGGCGCTTGCGGTCAACGTGGCCGTGTATGCCGTGCAGGGGATGGATCTCGCCCGCATGGCGAACGCGGTGGGTTCCGCCGCCGCGCTCGTGCCGCAGTACCCCGCCATGGTCGTCCTGTTCGCGGCGCTGTGCGCGGTCGGGTTGGCGATGGCGGGCGTGCCGCTGTTCCGTAGAGCGGAGCTTTCCCGGCGGCGTGCAGCCGCAGCCGCGGCGTTGGTGTACGCCGGCATCTTCGTCATGCGCTTCGCTTTCTACATGATGCACATGACCTCGGGCATCAGTCTGTAGCGGCAGCTCCGCGCCCCTGCAGAGGGCAACAGGCTGCCGTCGCCTTTCGGAAACGACCCAGGGTTTTCCGGTAGTGTGCTATACTATGCAAATTCTGTAGTGGATACCATGAATTTCATGGCATGGGAAGAAGGATTTGCATGGAAATTGACGCTGCCCAGATGATACCCCGCCATCTTTCGCCCGTGGTTGCCCGCGCGTGCGAAAGCTTTCCTGCGGTGTTGCTTACCGGGCCGCGCCAGGTGGGCAAGACGACTCTGCTTTGCATGTGCCGTGCCGACGCGTCGTATACCACGCTCGACAGGATCGGTGCGCTTGCCGCGGCGCGCAACGAGCCGGAGGCGTTCCTTTCCGGTCTGCGCAAGCCCGCCATCATCGACGAAGTGCAGTATGTGCCCGATCTTTTCCGCTACGTGAAAGTGGCTTGCGATGAGGACCGTCGCGCGAAGGGTCGCTTTCTGCTCACGGGTTCGCAGCGCTTCCAGATGATGCGCGGCGTCGATGAGTCGATGGCGGGGCGCGCGGCCATTCTCGAGTTGTTGGGGTTGTCGTTGCGCGAAGAATCGCGGGATGCCTTCCGCCGTCCGTTCGTGCCCGATGCCGCCTACGTGGGCGAGCGAAATCCGCATCCTTTGGCCTCGCAGGAAGTTTGGCGGCGCATATGGCGCGGCGACCTGCCCGAGCTTGCAGCCGACGAGCGCATCGACGTGGGATTGTACTACCAGTCCTACATCCAGACGTACTTGCAGCGCGACGTGCGCGATTTGGCCCAAGTGGGCGACATGGGCAAATTCATGCGCTTCATTGAATTGCTTGCGCATTTGCAGGGGGCGCTGCTGAACAAGTCGGACTTGGCCAACCGCCTCGACATCGACTTTCGCACGGTGGACCGCTGGCTTTCGGTGCTGGAGGCGTCGAACGTCATCTACCTGTTGCGCCCGTTTTCGCCCAACGCCGGCAAGCGCGTGGTGAAGACCCCCAAGCTGTATTTCCTGAACTCGGGTCTTGCGGCGGCACTGCTGAAACTTTCCACCCCCGAAGATGCGCAGCGAAGCGAGCGAGCTGGCGAGCTTCTGGAAGGGTTCGTGGTCGCCGAGGTGTTGAAAAGCTTCCTCAATGAGAACGGCCGCATGCCGCAGCTGTATTTCTACCGCACGTCGAACGGCAAGGAGATCGATCTGGTCATCGAGCGCGGCGACGTGCTGCATCCCGTCGAGGTGAAGAAAGCCGAGATAGCGCGTCCTGGCGACACGAAAGCATTCGCGGAACTCGATGCGGTGCCGCATTACCGGCGTGGCGCCGGGGCCGTCGTGTGCTTGGCGAACGAGGCCCTGCCCCTCGGCAACGACACATGGACATTGCCGGTGTGGTACATCTGACGCGGCGAGGCGATGGACGGCCGTTGCCGCCCCCCATGTTTCCAACTCTTGAATTCGCGCCTGATTGGCGGGCGGAAGTGATAAACTGACTTCCCGTATGAGAAATCCCGAATGGCCTGCTGCACTCGATGCAGCCCGACATTGGGGATTTCCTTCAAGGCAAGAAGGGGAAACGAAAAGGAGGAGATTTCCATCATGGCTAGCAACGGCTCCGGCCAGAGCAACCAGCTCAAACATGGCGCCATTGGCGGCATCGCGCTGGTGTTTCTGGTCATTGCGGCTGCCGCGCCCCTGGGCGCGTCCGCAACCAACACACCGCTCATCTTCATGCTGGGCAACGGCCCGGCGGCAACGTTCGACTTCCTCATCATCGGCGCGTTGCTGCTGCTGTTCAGCGTGGGCTTCACGGCCATGTCCACCCACATCACCAATGCGGGCGCGTTCTACGCCTACATTTCCATGGGCCTGGGCAAGAAGTTCGGCACGGCTGCCGGGTTCGTTGCCGTGGCGGCCTACAACCTGCTGTCGGTGTATCTGGTGTCCGCAGGCGGCACGTTCGCCTCGTCCATCATCGAGCAGGAACTCGGCATCGCCATTCCGTGGTGGATCGTCGCGCTCATTCTGGCGGCCATCATCCTGGTGTTCTCGTACTTCGGCATCGAGGGCGGCACGAAGTTCCTCATGGTGTGCCTGGTGTGCGAAGTGGCCGTTCTGGCGGTTGTGGACGTGGCGGTGCTTGTCGTCAACGGCCCCGGCGCCTACTCGCTCGACGTGTTCTCCATCGACATGCTGTTTAACGGCGGCGTGCCGGGTGGCATAGGGTTGGGCGTGTGTTTCGCCTTCCTGTGCTTCATCGGCTTCGAGGCCACGGCCATCTTCGGCGAGGAAACCCGCAACCACCGCAAGATCATCCCCCGCGCGACGTTCGCCGCCGTCATCGTCATCGCCATCGTGTACTCCATGAGCGCGTGGAGCGTCACGACCGCCTATGACGTCATGGGCATGGGAGTTGCCGAGGCGGCTGCGGCCGACCCCACCTCCATGTATCACAACATCGCCGTGATGTACTGCGGCGACGTGGTGGGACACATATTCAACTGGCTGCTGCTCATCTCCAACTTCGCGTCGTGGATGGCGGCCCATGGCATGGCTTCGCGCTACCTGTACTCCTTCGCGCGTGCCAACCTGCTGCCCAAGGCCATGGAGCGCACCAACAAGGCGAAGTCGCCGTTCATCGCCTGCTGTGTGAACATGGTTCTGGGTCTGGGCATTTCGTTCATCATGGCGGCCTGTGGCCTCGACCCCTACTCGCAGGTGGGTGCCATCTGCTCGTCCATCGCCATCGTGGGCATCATGATCATGGAACTCATCGTGTGCATCGCCATCATCGCGTACATGCGCAAGCACAACTCTGAACCCGGCTTCGGCCACAACGTGTTCCAAACCACCATTGCGCCGGCGCTCGCGTTCGTGGGCATGGGCTACATCCTGTACTTGGTGCTGAGTAACTTCAGCCTGCTCACGGGCTTCGAGAGCTTCGCCGTGAACCTGTTCATCGGCGGCCTCATGATCATCGTGGGCGTCATCGGCTACTTCGTGGCCATCTTCAAGGACAGGAAGGGCGCCTTGGTGGATCCCGTGTCCATCGACGTGGACGAGGAAGTGGCGGACGCGGCCTGACGGACGGTCGAAGGGATTGCCCCGGAAGCGTCCGGGCGCTGCATGGGGAAGTGGGGTCCCGGCCGGCGCCGGGGCCCGTGGAAGCGAGAAAGGAGGCCGGCTATGGCCAAGGAGCTTGTCATCGAGTCGCCCATCGAGGAAAGGTACGTGGACTACAACGGCCACAAGACCTACGTCAAGATCGTCGGCGAACGCAAGGACAACGGCAAGAAGCCACTGCTCGTGCTGCACGGCGGCCCGGGCGACTGCCACAACTACCTGCTTGACCTCGCCCGCATTGCCGACGAGCACGACCGCCAGGTCATCTTCTACGACCAGACGGGTTGCGGCAAGTCCATGCTCGAGGGCATGGGGGAGGACTTC
>CAJFUR010000156.1 GCA_904420215.1 uncultured Eggerthellaceae bacterium | reverse complement strand
CTGGTCAACCTCATTGACGGTCCGGCGCGCGGCACGGTGCTGCTCTACCGCTACGCCGACGTGTTCTTCTGCGGCTGCACGCCCGAGTTGCTGGTGCGCAAAAGCGGCAATCGGGTGCAAAGCATGTGCCTTGCCGGCACGTGTCCTGCGGGCGCTTCGCCAGAGGAGCGGGAGCGGCTTGCCGCAAAGCTCATGGCCGACGCCAAGAACCGCGCGGAGCACGACTACGTGGTCAGGTTCATCCGCGAAGTGTTCCGGCGCACCTGCTACGACGTGGAAGTGCCCGACCAGCCGGGCATTCTGCCGCTCACGCACGTGCAGCACCTGTGCACGCCCGCCCGCGCGCGCATGCTGGAGGGCGTGGACCTGTGGACCATGAGGGGCGATTTGCATCCCACGCCCGCCGTGGCGGGCACGCCGGTGGGCGAGGCGAAGATGCTCATCCGGCGCATCGAGGCGTACAACCGCGGCTTTTTCGCCGGGGCCTGTGGATACGTGGACGGCGCGGGCGACGGCGAGTTTTCCGTGGCGCTGCGCACCGGCGTGTTCGACGGCGAGGTGGGCTGGGTCTACGCGGGGTGCGGCATCGTCGCCGGCAGCGACGCCGATGCCGAATACGACGAAATAGACATGAAGCTGCAAACCATCCTGGGCGCCTTTGGGGGCGAGTAGCGCCTGCGTTGCCGCGGCGCCGCACGTGGCCGCGCTGTCGTGGCGGCACGGGTGGTCGCGCCGTGGCGCTGTCGCGCGCGCCCGTTTCGCCGTGGCGGCGCGAATCGCGCTTCGCGCATGGATCGAAGGCGCACGCGGCCCGTTGGGGCTGTCCTGTCAGGGAGCTTGGTTCCGCCGTCCGGTGGTTTTGCGCGGCTTGGGGAAGGAAACTCCGGATCTGCCCGCTTGCCTTTGGCTGACAGGGGGGATGAAGTCGAGTATGATGGTGAACGAGGCCCCTGCCGGGCGCCATGCCTCCTGACGCGTGCAAACGTCAAGGGAAGTGGGCTTGCCGGGGCGGCAATGGACGAACGAACCCTCTGAGGGGGGGGGGGCGGGGAGTTCAGATGCAAAGCGAGGTGACGCAGCATGAACAACCAGCGAACGACGGGCGTCCTAGGGTCGGCAAACGCCGAGCCGGCGACAGGCGGCCAGCAGGCAGCGGCTGCCCAGCGGGCGGAAGGCGACGGCCGGCAAGTGGCCGACCAGCAGGCCGACGGCCAGCAGGCAGCAGCCGGCAACCGGCAGGCAGCCAGCGACCAACCGGCCAGTGGCCAGCAGCCAACCAGCCAACCACCAACCAGCCAACCACCAACCAGCCAACAGGCCACGGCGCTGTTCGTTTCGGCGTTCTTCGACGAACTGGCGCGTTGGGGCGTGCGCGAAACGGTGATCAGCCCGGGGTCGCGCTCCACGGCGCTTACCATGACGGCATTCGAAATGAGCCGGCGCTTTCCCGAGCGCATGCGCGTGTATGTGGACGTGGACGAGCGCGGCGCGTCGTTCTTTGCATTGGGTCTGGCCAAGGCAAGCGGGCGCCCTGTGGCGCTGGTATGCACGTCGGGCACGGCGCTGGCGAACTACTACCCCGCAGTGATGGAAGCCGAAACCTCGCGCGTGCCGCTGGTGGTGCTTTCGGGCGACCGGCCCCTGCGCCTGCAGGGCTTCGGGGCGCCGCAGACGGTTGACCAGGTGAAGGCATATGGCGATCACGTGCGCAGCTTCCGGCAGATGACCATGCCGGGTGCCGCGCCGCGCGACGTGGCGTTTGCCCGCCAGGCCGCGCGCGAGGCGTGCCTTTCCGCATTGGGGCCGGGGGCGGACGTGCCGCCGGCCGCTGCGGAAGACGCCGCGGATGCGGTGCGTGCCGCCGGTGCGGCGGGCGTCGCTGGCTCGATGGCGGCTGCAGCGGCCGACGCCCCGGATCTCGCTGGCGCGGCAGCGGCTGCTTGCATGCCCTTGACCCACGCGTCCGCGACCTGCGACGCCGCCCCGGCCGCCCCTGCCGCGCGCGAGGGCGTCGTGGCCGCGCGCGGGTGCCGCCACATGGCGGGTCCGGTGCAGGTGAACTTCCAGCTTGACGAGCCTCTCACGCCCGATTTCGCGGTCGAGGGCCTGTTCGAGGCGGGCCGCTCGCACGGGTTTTCCTTCTGCCGCCTTGGCGTCGAAGGGCGCTTGGACGCCAAGGCCCTGCAACAGGTGGGCGAATTGCTGCAGGGCGGCCGCACGCTCGTGCTGGCGGGCGAGGGAACGTGCGAGACCGAAGCCGAGGCGCGCGAGGTTCTGGCGTGGGCGCGCCGCCGCAGCCTGCCGCTTCTGGCCGATCCCCTGTCGGGCCTGCGCGGTTTTGCCGACGAGGCGGTCATCGACAACTACGACAACGTGTTCGGCGATGCCGCTTGCCCGCTGCCGGACGTCGTCGTCCGCTTCGGGCGCTACCCCATCTCCAAACACTGCACGCAGCGCCTGGCCGCCGCCCGCCCGCTGAACGTGGTGGTGGACGTGGCCCAAACGCGCGACTTCAACTTGGCGACCGACCTGTTCGCAGCCTGCACGCCGCTCGAGTTCGTGCGCTCGATGGAACAGGCTGGCATGCGGAATGTGCCGGGGCAAGGCGGCGGCTTTGAAGGCGGTGCCGAAGGCGGGCCTGTTGGAAGCGCCGCCACGCCGGGCTCCTCCGCCCTCCCCACCGAAGCGCAGCGCCAGTTCGCGCGGCAGTGGCAGGCCCTCAACGCGCGGGCGCGCACGCGCATCTGCGCGGTCTTGCAGGCGCAACCCGACGTAGAGGGCGGCTACGTGCAGGCGCTTCTGGACATGGCGCCCGAGGGGTCGTGCCTGTTCTCGGCCAATTCCATGTCGGTGCGGGCGCTTGACACGTTCTACGTGAAACAGGACAAGCGTCTGGCGGTGCTGTGCAACCGCGGGCAGAACGGCATCGACGGCACGGTGTCCACCGCCTTGGGCGCGGCGCAGCACTTCGTGCAAACCACGTTCCTCACCGGCGATTTCACGATGCTGCACGACCTGAACGCGCTCGCCTTGCAACGCGAGCTGCTGGTGCATCACGGCGGGGACGCCGCGCGCAGCGTCGTCATCGTGCTTCTGAACAACAACGGCGGAGGCATCTTCGACATGTTGCCGCAGAAGTCCGACGACGCCTATTTCGAGCGCCTGTTCCTGGTGCCGCAGGACGTTCGGTTCGCCGACGCCGCAAGCGCGTTCGGCGTGCCGTACCGCGCGGTGGAAACGGTCGCCGCCTTCCGGGAGGCGTATGCGGGCGCGCTGGGGACCCCGGGCATCAGCCTCATCGAGGTGAAGCTGCCCCTCGCTGGCGTGACCAGCCGCTACGCCCCGTATCAGGGACTGTGACGAACCTGCGGCGCGCGGCAAGGCGGGCGCGGAAGCCACGGGCATGAGGGTTGGTATCGTCTGTCATGCGGGGTTCTCCTTTTCTCCCTTCGATTCTCGGCAAATCAAAGGATAGGGGGGAACCTCCTCTTTTCTTGCCCCGATTCCTCGGCCGGCTCTGCGGGCTGCCCTCCGAATCGGAGGACTTCGTCCAAACCCCAAAAACCTTACGCCGTGCTTGCGGTCGTGTCCTGGGGGTGGGGCGTTGAGTTGGCGACTTTCGGTGGCTTTTTTGTTGGATGTGCGTTTGGTCGCCGTTGGGCATCGGTTGGCATCTTTGCGAAAACGTGCTTGAATACTGCTTGACTTCATGCGGGTTGTCCAAATGCGACTCCCGTGTGTTCTTGCTGCGAGGTGTCCGTATGGGAAAGAACGAGCAGCATTGAGCGGTGCGGAAAAGGGGCGAAGATGAAGGCGTCGGACACGTTTTCGCATGTGGGCGTGCGTTACCGGTTCGTGTGCTGGGGCGCTGCTGCGGCTGGCCGCGCCGCCGACGCCTGCGCTTCGCGCCCGTTCGTCTTGCTGCACGGTTTCGCGCAGAGTGCCCGCTCGTGGGACGACATTGCCGCCCGTCTGGCGTCGCGGCGTCTGGTGTATGCATTCGACTTCGTGGGGCATGGCAAAAGCGAGCGTCCCTGCGACCCAGCGGCCTACGGCATGGACGCCGCCTGCGGGGCGCTGCTCGCGTTCCTGCAGCACGTGCAGGGCGAAAACGCCGGGTGCGCGCCGTGCGTGGTGGGCTACTCCATGGGCGGGCGCATGGCGCTTGCCGCAGCAGCCCGCGCGCTTCCGAGCGGCCTCCCCTTTGGTGCGCTCGTGCTGGAAAGCGCCGGCTTGGGTCCCGCGTCGCCTGCGGAGCGCGAGGAAGCGGCGCGCCGCAACGGGGAGAACGCCCGCCGGCTGCGCGAGGACGGCGTGGCTGCGTTCATGGACGCATGGGAGCGTCTGCCCCTGTTCGCCACGCAGCGGGACTTGCCCAGCGGCGTTCGCGCCTGTGTGCGCGAGCAGCGTTTGGCAAACGACGCCGAAGCCTTGGCGCGCACGTTCGAGGGAACCGGCGCCCACCGCATGCCCGACCGCGCCGAAGTCCTTGCGACGCTGCAGGAGTTGCAGGCGCGCGGCATCCCCGTGTGCTATGTTGCCGGCGAGCGCGACGCGAAGTACCGCGCGCTTGCGGAACAGCTTGCCGCCCAGCCCGCCGCAGGCACCCAAGCCGCTCCGCCGGTTCGGGTTGTCGCGGGCACCCAGGCCGCCCCGGCAACCCGAGCCACTCCGGGCGTCCAAGGTGCTGTGGACACCCGGAGCGCTCCCCCCGCCCAAGCCGCTTCCGCCTCCCGAGGCGCGTTCCGCCCCCTGACCGCGCGCGTCGTTTCCCAAGCGGGCCACAACGTGCATCTGGAACGCCCCGCGGCCTTCGTGCGCGTCCTCGAGGAATTCTCGCACGCCTGACACCGCCGCAAAGCGTTGTTGTTTTCCGCTCGGGTTCCGCGCGTTCGTGCGCTTGGGGCTTTGGGTACGCACTCTGCCCAGCGTTTTGGACTCGCCGCCTGCGCCCCCCCCCCTCGCAAGCGCTGCCGTCTGCGTCCGGTGTGTCGCTGGGCTACAAGTCCACCCTGCTGCCGTCGCCGCGCACCAAGGCGGAAAAGCCTGCTTGACGCAGGATTTCGCGGCACGCCGGGATGTCCAGTCCGCGGTTGGCGGACGTGTCCTCGGCGGTGTCGCGCGGGTTGAAGCCCGTCTCGGCGGTGATGAGGTTGGCCCCGGACGCGTAGCCAATGGGGCTGGGTTCGTGAATGCCCAGCCACGGCACGCGGTCGAGGTTGGCCACGGCAAGCGCCTGCGCCGCCACGATGGTTGCCAGACGCAGGTCGGTGATCATGGGCGTTCCCTCGAAGGGCGTGCCGGGAACGGGGATGCGCTTCATGGAGCCGGTTTGAATGCATTCCATCTCCACGTCGAACAGGATGTGTTCGGCCAGTTCGTGCGGCTCGTGTTCGGGTCCGATGGGTTCCACGGCGTCGAGTACGTCAAGCCCCGCCTCCTTGGCGTTCACGAGCGTTTGCTTGCGCGTCTCGTCGCTGAAGGGGGTGTCGGTTCCCTCGCGCAACCGCCAGCAGTGGTACACGCCGTCGATGCCGGCAGCCTTCATGGCCTCGAAGTCCTCGCGACTGGTGTCGCCCACGTTGGAGTAGATGTTCGTGGGGCCGCCAAGGTTCGCCTTGGCCACCCGCACCGCGTCCAGATAAGCTTCCAGATCGTAGGTTGCCATGGCCATGAGCCACAGGCCGTACAAGTCGCCCGACCCGGTGAAGTTGCGCGTGCTTTCGGCGATGGCCTCGTCGTCGAGCCGGGTGGCACTCATCTGGGTGAAGTCGGCCGCGAACGAGCAGAAGCTGCAATTGGCCTCGCACGGGTGCATTTCAATGCCGATCTGCCCGAAGACGACGCCGGCGTTCTGGGTGCGCTGGCGCATGAGGTATCCGCCCGCCGCGCGGATGGCGAACGCTTCCTCGGAAGTGTCGTTGCAGCTCAAAAGCGCAACGAGTTCGCTTTTGCCAATGCGCCCGCCGTCGGTTGCCTTGCCGATAATGCGTTTGATGTCGCCGTCGATCATGGGCTTTCCTCTCTCGTCTGCTTGTGCGAATTCCGGCTTTTTGACAGATCTCTGCCCTAATGTCGTGTCCTTTATTATTAGATAATATCCTATATTAGTATATATCTATCATTGGTGCTATGCAACATATGGAGGTCATTGTCTCGCGGCGGGTGTCGCGTTTCTTGCGTTCGCATGAATTTCCTCTGCAACCGTCTTGATTCTTGCGAACGCAAGAATTACTATACCGAAAAGCGAAAAACGCGTGTACGCAAGAAAGAAAGGACGTGTCGCATGATCGAAATAGCGGATTCGCGAGATTTGGGGGAGGCCGTGCGCCGCGAGCGCAGAGCACAGGGCCTCACGCAAACGAATCTGGCGGATTTGAGCGGCGTGAGCCTTTCGTTCGTGTTGGGGTTGGAACACGGGAAGGCAACCGCCGAATTGGGAAAGGCGCTGCGCGTGGTGCAGACGCTCGGCATGGACGTCTTCTGCCAGAGGCGCGGGTGAATCCTATGGAAAACGCCGTGTACCGCGACGTCCGGGGCGAGGCCGTTCTTGTTGGCATAATGGCGGAAGGAGCATCTGGCCCGGAGTTTTGCTACGATGCAACCTATCTTGCCGCGCCGGATGCGGCTCCTTTGTCGTTCTCGCTTCCGTTGCGGGGCGATCCATATGCTCTTGCCGAATTCCGTCCCTACTTCGAAGGTTTGCTTCCCGAAGGGCCGCCGTTGCGCCGCCTTGCCGTGAGCTTGGGAATTGACGAGGCCGACTGGCTTGACATGCTGTTTCGCTGCGGACTCGACTGCGTTGGCGACGTTGTGGTGGATCGGGATGCATTTTCGTGCAAGCGGGAATACCGCGCTCTTTCGCCTGACGACCTTGCTTCGCTGGCCCGCCGGCCTGCGGGCCAAACGGAGGCGCTGGAAGCATCGCGGTTGTCGCTTGCAGGGACGCAGGACAAATGCGGACTTTATCACGATCCCCGAAAAAGCGAGGATGAAGGCTGGCATCTCCCCCTTGGCGGCGCGCCCTCCAATTTCATTGTGAAATTCGCTAGCGACGAACACCCCCATCTGGTTGTCGTGGAGAAGGTTTGCCTCGACGCTGCGCGGGCATGCGGAATAGCCGTGCCGGAATCTTTCCTGCTGGATGTGGGTAGGCCGGCCTTGTGCGTCAAGCGTTTCGATCGCGCGATGCCGGATGCGCACGTGGCGCAAAGCGGGAGCGGAGTGGACGGGCTGCCCGTTCCCTTGCGCCTGCACCAAGAGGACTTCTCGCAGGCTTTTGGATTGTTGCCGGGTTCCAAGTACGGGGAACTCCATCCTTCCACAGCGGCATGCATCGCGGCGTTTCTTCGCCGGTACTCGTTGCGCCCCGCTGCCGACTTGGAACAACTTGCGCGCATCGTTGTGTTCGACTATCTTGTTGGCAATTGCGACAACCATCTCAAAAACCTTTCGATCATGCACGAGAGCCGCGGTTTGCGCGTGCGTCTGGCGCCTGCTTACGACCTGGTTGGCACCACGCTGTTCGCACGGTATTCGCGGCGCATGGGAATGCGCATCGGCAAGGCGGCGCTTATAGACGACGTGCGTGCCGAGGACTTTGCGCATTTGGCCAGCGAGCTGGGCGTGACAAGGCGGTTCATGGAAGGCGTGGCTGCCGGCATGGCCGACGGCATTGTCGGAGGCCTGCGCGAAGCGGGCGATGTGCTCGGGTCGCGGGGCTTTTCCGTGGCTCCCTATTTGGCCGACGACCTTGCGCAAGACTGTGCTTCGCGGCTTTCTGTCCTCGCTTCGTTCGCCCGCTGATTCAAGGCCCGTTTTGGGCGGGCAGTTTCCCGGCGATGTCTGCCTGCTGCCTTGGCGATGGTTGGTCCGGCCCCCCCTTGCCGCCTGTGCGCCCCCTCGCAAGCGCTGCCGCCGCCCGTCCCGCCCGCCGCACGTTCGCCCGTCTTCTTGGCGATTTCTGAACGAATAGTTGATGCTTGCGTGCATTCTTGGCGCAGGTGTTCCTTCTTGGCGGGTGTCGCGGTAATATATGGGGTCAAGTTACACCACCGGTTGTGTTCGCCGTCTTCCATTCATGCAACATGCGGGGTCAGGGCAATACGGACGACGGCAGGGGCGAGCGGCAGCCGGGTGCCAGCCGGAAGCCGGTTTGGCGGCATCGCGCAAATCCACGGATCCTTGGAAGGACGGCCATGGGCGACATCGCTTGGCGCAAGGGAAAAGACTACCGCGAGATCGTCTACGAAACGGGCGAGGGCGCAAGCGCCGGCATTGCGAAAATCACCATCAACCGCCCCGAGCGCCGCAACGCGTTCACCCCGCTCACCGTGAACGAACTGTACGACGCCTTCACGGTGGCGCGCGACGATGCGTCTGTGGGCGTGATCATCCTCACGGGGGCGAACCACGGCGGCCGGCACGAGGACGAGGCGTTCTGCTCCGGCGGCGACCAGAAGATCCGCGGCAACGGCGGCTACGTGGGCGAGGACAGCATCCCGCGCCTGAACGTGCTTGACCTGCAGCGGCTCATCCGCGTGGTGCCGAAGCCCGTCATCGCCATGGTGAACGGCTACGCCATTGGCGGCGGGCACGTGCTGCACATCCTGTGCGATTTGTCCATTGCGGCCGAAACGGCCAAGTTCGGGCAGACCGGCCCCAAGGTGGGCAGCTTCGACGCCGGCTACGGCGCGGGGTATCTGGCCGCCATCGTGGGGCAGAAGAAGGCGCGCGAGATATGGTACCTGTGCCGCCAGTACACGGCTGCCGAGGCGCTGGACATGGGCCTGGTGAACAAGGTGGTGCCGTTCGAAGAGCTGGAAGGCGAATGCGTGGCGTGGGCGCGCGAGATGCTGCAGTTCAGCCCCACGGCGCTGCGCTTCATGAAGGCGTCGTTCAACGCGGCCACCGATGGCCTTGCGGGCATCCAGCAGCTGGCAGGTGACGCTACGCTTCTGTACTACACCACCGACGAGGCGAAGGAGGGCCGCGACGCCTTCAAGGAAAAGCGCGCGCCCGACTTCTCGCAGTTCCCGAAGTTCCCGTAGGATAGAGGAAAGAGCAGGGCAGCCCGGGCATTCATGATTGGCATATTCGAAAGCATGGTGAGGATGTATCCCGAACGGGCATGCTTCACTTTTGTCGATGAATCGGGCCAAGAGGAGCGCTACACCTACCGCCAGACCCGCCTGATAGCGGCGGGCTTGGCGCGCCGGCTGCAGGACGCGGGCGTGCAGCGGGGAGACTGCGTGGCGCTCGACCTGCCTAATTGCCCGGCGTTCGTGTTCCTGCTGCTGGCTGCCGCCTATGCGTCGTTTGCCATCGTCCCCGTCAATTACCGTCTCACCCCGGCAGAGAAGCAGGCGCGCCTGATGGAGCTGGAGCGCCTGCGCGGCGTGCGCCTGTCCTGCCGCATTGACAAGCGGCGTGCCGAAAAGCTAGTTTCCCAAGTGAAGGACGACCTCATGGGCAGGCGCGCCGGCGGCGAGGGCCAGGCGCGTGCGGGAAGGCCCTGGCAACTCCCTTCGTTCAGGGCGCAGCGCACGCAGGCGCCGTCCGCCCCTTCGGCGGGAGGCCGCCGGGGGCGCGTGATCATGGGGGCGCGGCAGGATGCGGAAGAGGAAGCCATCCATTTCGCGGAGCGGCAGGCGCACCTGTTCGACGACGAGGCGTTGGCGCTGGTCATGTTCACGTCCGGCACCACGGGCAAGTCCAAGGCGGTGCCTTTGACGTGGCGGCAGCTTGCAAGTGCGGCGCAGGCGTCGAACGCGGCGCTCAGCCGGCCCGCCGAAGGGCTGTGGCAGGCGGCGCTGCCGCTGTACCACATTGGCGGGCTGCAGGTGGTGGTGCGCAGCGTTATGAACCGCAACCCGTTTCTGCTGTACGCGCGCTTCGACGCGAATCGCGTCCTGAACGATGCGCGAAGCCGCCATGCGACGCACGTGTCGGTGGTGGACAAGATGCTGCAGGACCTGCTGGCGGTTGGCGACGCGGAGGCGCTGCAGGGGTACCGGTGCATCCTTCTGGGCGGCGGCGCGCTGAACCGCAGGACGCTGGCGCGCGCCCTTTCCGCCAAGGCGCGTGTGTATGCCAGCTACGGCATGACCGAAACGTCCAGCCAAATTGCGCACGGGCAGGTGGATGACGGTTTCCGGGGAGGCCTGCGCCTGCTTCCCGGCTACCGGGCGCGCATTGTGGATGCGAACGCCGAAGGGTACGGGCGCCTTGCGGTCAGCGGGCCGGGGGTTTTCTCGGGCTACCTGAACGCCCGGGCGGCGTTCACGGTGGATGGCTACTTCCTCACAGGCGACGTGGCCGCCTTCGAAGGCGGGCGCCTCTACGTGAAGGAGCGCACGGCCGACATGTTCGTGTCGGGGGGCGAGAACGTGTACCCGGCGGAGATCGTGGACAAGCTCGTGCGCGTGCCCGGCGTGGCCGACGCATACGTGTTCGGCGCGCCCGACGCTACGTGGGGGCGGCGTCCCGTCGCGTTCGTGGAACGCGAGCGCGTTTCGCAAGCGGGTGGCGCCGGCGCTCCCACGCAAGACCTCGTCCAAACCGTGTATGCCGCCCTGCGCCCCAATCTCTCGAAAATCTACCTGCCGCAGCACATTTTCGCGGTGGACGAGCTGCCGCGCACCGGCATTGGGAAAATCGACCGCGCCGCAGCGGAGCGCCTCTACGAGCAGCGTATCGAGGTCAAGCGCGTGAACCTCTACCACGTCCGCCTCCCCTTCGTCAGGCCATTCAAGACGGCGAAGGCCACGCTCAACGCCCGCGATTCCCTCATCGTGGAAGTGGTGGACCATGCGGGCCGCACGGGCCTGGGCGAATGCGTGGCGTTTGCAACCGACTGGTACCTTCCCGAAACGCTGGAGCACGACGCGACGGTGCTGCAGCGTTTCCTGATCCCGCGAGTGCTTGCGCGGGCGTACCTGCATCCGCGCGAGGCCGCCGAGGCGCTGAACGGCGTTCTGGAGGCTGCGGCGTTCCCGCTGGCGCGCGGGGCGCTTGAGCCGGCGCTGTGGGACCTGTACGGCAAGATAGTGGGCAAGCCGCTGTGGAAGCTCGTGCGCGAGGAAGCGGCGCGCATGGGCATGGCCGGCGTCGTGGACGGCGGGCGCGCTGGCGGAACTGGCGCGGCGTTTGGGGGCGATGCCGCGCCCGCGACCGGCGGCGCAGGCGCGGCCGGCCCCGTGCAAGCGGCCGCCGGTGCGGGCGGTGCTGGCGGCGAGCCGGCTTTCGGCGCTGCGGGCGCGTCCGGTGCCGGTGCCGTCCTTCCTCGTGTGGGAACGTCGGCGAAGGTGGCTGCCGGCGCCGTGGTGGGGCTGGGCACGCCGCAGGAAACGGTGGAAGCGGCAAGGCGCTGCGTGGAGGCGGGGTACCGCCGCGTGAAGCTGAAGGTGGCGCCGGGTTCGGCGGCCTGCGTGCGTGCGGTGCGGCAGGCGTTTCCGCAGTTGGTGATCACGCTGGACGCCAACCAGAGCTTCGGCGAGCGCGACTGGGACGAGTTGCGCGCCTTGGACGCGTGCGGCGCGGCGTGGATGGAGGAGCCGTTGGACGTGGGCGGCCTTTCGGCGCGGGGCCGGGGAGGCGCGTTCGAGCAGTTGGCGCGCCTGCAGCGCTCTCTTGCCACGCCCATCTGCCTTGACGAGTCGTTTGTCCGCCCCGAAGACGCCTACCGGGCGCTCGAACATCCCGAGTTGCGTTGCTTCGCCGTCAAAGTGGGCAAGTTCGGCGGCGTGTTGGGTGCGCTGGAATTCGTGCGCGCGGCGCAGGCGCGCGGCGCGCGGGTGTGGATGGGCGGCATGTACGACACGGGCATTTCGAAGCGCGTGCATGCGGCGTTCCAAACGCTGCCGGGCATGGACGTGCCGGGCGACGTGGGCGCCACGTCGCGCTACTTCCCCGTCGATGTCACCGATCCGCCGTATTCCGTGGAGCGGGGAACGGTGACGCTCAACCGCGAGGGCCACCCCTTCGGCCTCGGCTGCGACCTGTGCCGTTCCACTTTGGCGAACGTGCTGGTGAAGCGCATCGTCATCGAGTAGAGACTGCGAATGGGGGAACGGCCGAGCGCGTGAGCGGGGCGGCGGCCGAGCGCGCAAGCGTGCTGCAGGCGTGCGGCAGCCGAGCGCGCGAACATGCTGCGGGCGTGCGGCGGCTGGGGTACGCAAGCATGCTGTGGGCGGGGAGCAGCTGGGCCTACAGACAAAGGGGCGGCCTGTCCTGCAAGCGTGCTGCGGCAAGGGAACGGCCGAGTCGCCCCGCATCCTTCGAGGCCCTGCATTTCGCCGTTTGTCATACTGTCATAGTATAGATGGTCGAAAAAGAACGCTGCTGCGCAAGAGTCGCAGACAATAGTGCGAACTCCTGTCAATCACCGACATTTTCGCAGAAAACCGATCATTTTTCAGCAAAAATTATCCTTAAACTAGATAGCATAATTCCCTGTTGCCCCTTGACTGTCCTACAGTCGGGTGATAGTCTGGCCGCATAACCTGTCATATGGAAGTATGACGGATTGTACTCATGCATGGGGGGAAGATGGGAGAATGGCCGGAAGGTGCCGCTGGGCAGGCGCCGCCTTGGCCGCAGTCAGGTTAGGGGGAAGGTATGACGAAGAAGGAAAAAGGCCTCGCGCTGGACAGAAGGTCGTTCTTGAAGATCAGCGCGATTGCCGCATCTGGAATCGGCTTGACCGCTTGTGGGAACAGCCTCCAAGAAACGTCCGACGCCGACCAAAGCACCCCGAGCGCCGAAAGCGGGGGCGTGTGGAAAGCGGTGGCTTGCTGGGAAGTGTGCGGCGGGCGCTGCCTGAACAAAGCCCTCGTCAAGGACGGGGTCGTCATTCGCCAGAAAACGGACGACACGCATGAGGACAGCCCCGATTACGTCCAACAGCGCGGGTGCCTGCGCGGGCGTTCCCTGCGCAAGGAGGTGTTTGCCGCCGACCGGTTGAAATACCCCATGAAGCGGAAGCATTGGGAGCCGTTGACGGGCGGCGACAAATCGCTGCGCGGCAAGGACGAATGGGAACGCATCAGCTGGGACGAGGCGCTGGACTACATTGCCGCCGAGATCAAGCACGCCCGGGACAACTACGGGAACAACTCGGTTCTGGCAACTTCCATGATAGCCCACACCGAAATCATGAAAGCCCTGTACGTCACGGGCGGTTGCACGGTCAATTGGGGCACCAACAGCTACGGTTCCTGGATCAAGAACCCGTTCGTGGTGGGCTATGGATGGTGGGCCGAAACCATCAACGACCGCTTCGACTGGCGGAACTGCGAAACCATCGTGATGATGGGATCCAACCCCGCATGGGCAAGCTCGGGCAGCGTTTGCTATAACATCCTTCAAGCCAAGAAAGCTGGTGCAAAGTTCATCTGCGTCGATCCCTATTACAACGACACGGCGGTGCTGGTGGATGCCGAGTGGATTCCCATCCGGCCGAGCACGGACATGGCTTTCCTGATAGGCGTGGCCTACGTGCTCATCACGGAGGACGACCCGTCCTCGAACGTGCTGATAGACTGGGACTTCCTCGACAGGTGCACCATCGGCTTCGATGCCGAGCACATGCCCGAGGGGGAAGACCCCGCCGGGAACTTCAAGGACTACGTCCTGGGCACGTATGACGGCCTGCCCAAAACGCCCGAATGGGCAAGCGAGATATGCGGCGCGTCCGCCCAGCAGATCCACGACTTCGCCTACGAGATCAGGCCCGAAGTGAAGGTGGCCATCACTTCGGCGTATGCTCCCAGCCGCACGAACAACGCGGACTGCCTGCCCCAGCTGATGATGACCATTGGGGCCATGACGGGGCATTTCGGGAAATCGGGACACATGTGCGGCAACAGCAACCAGCAGCATGCCTACAACGGCGGGGACGCTTTGGTCAAGCAGGGCGCGAGCGGCCTTCCTGCCTTGACCAATCCCGTCGATGACGCCATCTGCAACACGGACCTCTGGAAAGCCATTTTGGAGGGCACGTACCTGTTCAGCGGCAACGGCGGGTCTTCCTTCAAGGTGTACGTTCCCGGCGAGCAGCGCGACATAGACATCCGCGTCATCTACCACACCGGCGGCGCCACCACCCAAACGCAGTCGGGGACGAACTTGGCCATTGAGGCGCACCGCAAGGTGGACTTCGTGGTGGCGCAAAGCCTGTTCCCGCAAGCCAACTGCATGTATGCCGACATCGTCCTCCCCGTGACGAGCCAGTGGGAGCGCGAGGGCTATCTGGTTCAGGGCAACCGCGAGTTCCTGCAGATTTCCGAGAACGTGGTCGAGCCTTTGTACGAGGCGAAAAGCGACCAGTGGATTGCTCGCGAACTCATCAAACGCCTGGGGGGCAACGAGGCGGACGCGTACCCCATCAGCGAACGCCAGCAGTACTTCAACCAGCTTGCCGGCGCCACCGTGGTGATGGAGAACGGCGTGGACTACGAGCCGCTTGCCACCATCACCGCAGAAGACATAGCCGAATGGGGCGTTGAGGGCGAACCGCAGGAGGGCCGGGTGCCCTTGCAGGAACTCATTTCCAACGGCGGGTACCAAGTGGAGCGCCACGAAGGGGACAATTTCGGCTACATCGCCTTCGAAGCGTTTGCGAAAGACCCCGAAGCCAACCCGAGCGCGAACTCCGAGAGCGGCAAGATGGAAATATACAGCCGCGCATGGGCGAAGATGGTCAACGACATCGGGCGAAGCGAGATACAGCCCATCCCGACCTACATCCGTCCGGTCGAGGGCTACGAAGACACGTTCAGCGACTGGGACAACAAGGTCAAGGGCGAATTCGCCTTCCAGCGCATCACCCCGCACTACATGCGGCGCGCCCACACCGTGTTCGACAACATCGGCCAGTTGAGGGAGGCCTTCTCGAGCAACGTCTACATCAGTTCCGTGGACGCCGAGGCCTTGGGCATTTCCGACGGCGACGCCGTCTTGCTGTCCAACAACAACGGGCAGACCGCGCGTCTTGTCACGGTCACTGGCCGCCTGATGCCCGGCGTCGTCATCCAGCCCCACGGCTCGTGGATTGCGGTTGACGAGGAAACGGGCATCGACTTCGGCGGCGCGGACAACATATTAAGCACGCCGGCAAGCTACGGAGGCGGCGTGTCCGGGTGGAATTCCTGCCTCGTCAAACTGGAGAAATGGACGGGCGAGGACCTTGTTGCCGACGTGGACCGGCCCATCAACGTCGTTTTGTAGGAGGGATTCATTATGGGGAAGAAAGCTTTCTACTTCAACATGGCGAACTGCATCGGGTGCCGCACGTGCCAGATCGCCTGCAAGGACGTCAACGACCTCGAAGTCGGAACCCTGTTCCGACACGTCGATTCGTTCGAGACGGGGGCGTACCCCTCCGCGGTCCTGTACCACTATTCGAGCAGTTGCAACCACTGCGAGGAGCCGGCATGCGTTGCCAACTGCCCGACGGGGGCCATGTACATAGACGAGGAAGACGGAACGGTGCAGCACGACGATTCGGCGTGCATCGGGTGCAAGACCTGCCAGGTGTCGTGCCCCTATTCGGTTCCGCAGTATCTGGAGGAACGGGGGATTGTGGCGAAGTGCAGCATGTGCAAGCCCCTGCGCGACGCGGGCGAGGCTCCTGCCTGCGTGTCCACGTGCCTGACCCGCGCCCTCGAATGGGGCGAGCTGGAGGACTTGAAGGCGGCGCACCTGGATGCGGTTTCGGACATTGCCTGCCTGCCGGATTCCGGCGTCACGTCTCCCGCCGTCCTCATTGACGTGAAACCGGCGGCCCTGGAACCCGACTACCTGCAAAAGGCCCTGTAGGGACGCTGAAACGCGAAGGAGTGCCGGAAGGGGGCATCGATGGATTTCGCAAGCGACATGGTAGCCCGTGCCTATTGCTATCAGGTGTTCGGCTCAGCTTTCGCCGCAGAGCCTGAAAGGGAGTTGTTCGATGTCCTGTTCTCCAAAGAAACGCGTGCCGTGTTCGACGCGCTGCTCCCCGAGGGCGAACGGGAAAGCTATGCCCGCTATCGGGACCTCTGGGCCTCCTTCGCGGACGACGAACGCGCAGCGTTCGTTTCCGACCAGCGGGGAGTGTACGCCCGCCTGTTCGAGGGGCCTTCGTTTCTGGAGGCCCCCATCTGGGAATCGGTGTACGTTTCCGACGACGGCCTGCTGTTTCAGGAGAGCACGCTGGAAGTCCGCCGCGTGTACGCCTCGTGCGGGCTTGCGTTGGAGGGCCAAGGCAACGAGGCGGATGACCACCTTGCAATCGAACTCGACTTCATGAGGCGGCTGAGTTTGCGTCTGGCGGAGGGAGCCCCTTCCTTCGACGCCGAGACGGCAAAGGCTCAACGCGACTTTCTGGAAGCCCACCTTTTGAAGTGGGTGCCCCGGTTTGCGCAGCGCCTTGGAGAAGCCGAGGGCGCGGAGTTCTTCGTGCTGCTGTGCGAACTGCTGCTGGCGCTCCTCCGTACGGACAAGGAGTCGCTCGACTCGCTTCTGCAGCAGCGGGCGTGAGGCGGGGCGGGGCGGGCTCGTTGCCCGTCCCGCCCCGCAAAGCCGCATGGCCGCCGGCCCCGCCCGCCTTGCTGCCCCCTTTTTGCCGCGGCGGGTGGCGCGGCGCGTTCGGACGGCCTATCATGGTCCACGGCATCTAGGGGGAGGGGGAGACGAAGATGCTCGGGACGCTGGTGATGACGTACCTGTTTCTGGGAGGATTCGGCGCGGGCCTGCTGTGCACGGCGGCGCTGTGGTCGCTCGCGTTCCACCGGAGGCGGAACCGTTCCCGCGAACAGACGGAGGCGTTCGAGCGGCTGAAAGCCGCGTGCTACGTCGCGGGCTTCGTGGTGCTGTGCCTTGCCGCCCTGTGCCTGCTGTTGGATTTGGGGCGTCCCGACTTGTTCTACCTGCTGTTCACGCGCCCGACGCTGTCCGTCCTGTCGTTCGGGTCGTACACGCTGCTCGTCTCGTTGCTGGTGGGCGGGTTTCTGGCAGTGACGAGCGCGGCGCGCGTTCCTGCCGTCCGCGCCCGCGCGCGCAAGGCGGCCGAGGTCGTGTGCGTGGCGGCATCTTTGTGCATGATGGGGTACACGGGCGTGTTCGTGGCGTGCGTGGAGGCGGTTGCGCTGTGGAATAACGCGGCCGTTCCGGCGCTGTTTTTGCTGTCGTCGCTTTCGGCGGGGCTGTCGGCAACGTTCATCGTGGCGTCGTTCGGCCGGGCTGGGAGCCTGCTGGGCGGCTGGCTGGCCGCGCTGCACCGCGCGCATCTGGCGGTGCTGTGTCTGGAGGCGGTGGCTCTCGCGGCGTTTCTGGCGCTTGCGTTCGCAAACCCGGTGGCGCACGAGTCCCTGCGTTTGCTGCTGGATCCGGAGGGCTTCGGCGGCTGGCTGGTGGTGGGCGTCGCGGCGCTGGGGTTGGCGGCGCCGTTGGTGGTCGAGGCGTTCATGGCCGTCACCCGGCGCGCGTTGCGGCTGCTTCCGGTGGACGTGCTGTGCATTGCCGGCGGGTTGATCCTGCGCTTCTGCGTAGTTTGGTCGGGAATGCATTGAGTTGGGCTTCGTTTGCGGCCGTGCGGGGCGATTATCCGGTACAATGCGAAGCGGACGAAGGGGGCATGCCCGACTGGGCGGCGGCATGGGCCGTTCCGCGCGCGAGTGAAAGAAGCGACATGGCGCTGTTCGAGATAGACGAATCGTCGGGGCTGCCGGTGTGGGTGCAACTGCGCAACCGGTTCGTCTACCTGATCAAGACCGGCTACTACAAGCCCGGCGACCAGCTTCCCAGCGTGCGAACCTTGGCCGTGGAGGCCGCCATCAACTACAACACCGTGAGCAAGGTGTACGTCAATCTGGAGCACGACGGCTACGTGGAATCCGTCCGCGGGCGCGGCGTGTTCGTGCGCGACATAGGCAACTTGGCGGCCGACGACGTGCAGTCGATTGCGGACACCGAGATAGAAAGCGCCATCAAGCGGTGTCTGTCGCTGGGAATGTCCATCGACGAGGTGATGTTGAAGATGATAGACGTTGCCCATCGCGTTCAGGCGGACGCGGCGGGCAAGACGAGCATGAGACGAGGCGGGTATGAGAAATCCCAAGGGAAAGAATAAGGCCGAGGCCGCCGAAGCCTCGGGCGCGCGTTCGCGCAAGTCGGCGTCGCTGGAAGGGTACAACTCGCGCGTCGAGCCCCGAACCTCCCAGAACGGGTCGCTGGCGTTTTCGGCGTTCGTGTTCGTGGTGGCGTTCTGCATCGTGCTTGCCGTTGCGCTTGCGCTGGTGGGCAGGTTCAACGTCTGGGCGGTTCTGGTGTCCTTCGCGGTGGCGTGTCTGGCCGTCATGTCCGTGCACATTGCGCTGCAGTGGGAGCGGGTGGTGGTACTGCGGTTCGGCAAGTTCAGCCGCACCAAGGGGCCGGGGCTGTACTTCACCATTCCGTTTCTGGAGCAGACGGCGCTCAAGGTGGACCAGCGCATCATGGTCACGGGCTTCAGCGCCGAGGAAACGCTGACCAGCGACTTGGTGCCCATCAACGTGGACGCCGTGCTGTTCTGGATGGTGTGGGACGCCGAAAAGGCGTGCCTGGAGGTGGAGAACTACTACAACTCCGTGTCGCTGGCGGCGCAGACGGCGCTGCGCGACGCCATTGGCCGCGCGAGCGTGTCCGAGGTGGCCGTCCGGCGCAACCAGCTGGACCAGGAACTGCAGGAGGTCATCGAGGAGCGCACGTCGGCTTGGGGCATCACGGTGCTGTCGGTGGAAATCCGCGACATCGTCATTCCGCAGGGCCTGCAGGAGGCCATGTCCGTGGAGGCCCAAGCCGAGCGCGACAAGAACGCCCGCATGGTGTTGGCCGAGGTGGAAAAGGACATCTCGTCCATGCTCGTGGACGCCGCGAAGGTGTACGAGGAAAACGAGGTGGCCCTGCGCTTGCGCACCATGCACCTTCTGTACGAAAGCGTGAAGGGGTCGGGCGGCACGGTGGTCATCCCGAGTGCCTACAGCGAAGGCTTCAGCGACGCCGCGCTCAACAACATGGCCGACTCGCTGAAAGCGGCGCGCAGCCAGGCTTCCCCCGGCGCGTAGTTCCCGTTGCAGCCTTGCGGCCCCGCGCGCCCGCGGGCGCGTTTGGGCACCCGCGGGGCCCGCGGTTTGCGGCGCGTTTGGGCACCCGCGGGGCCTGCAACCCGTGGGCGTCCTGTCTTGCCCGCCGCGCGCTTTGGGCGTCCTTTCCGCTGCATGGCCGATGTCTCTCTAAAAAACCTTGCAAAAGTGTCGATTTGGCGCTTGAAAAAATGCCATAAAATGTAACGAACGCTGAAAGGAGGGACAGGCGTGTCTGAAGCAAAGGCCGAGATTGTTTCGGAATCCACCTATACCGACGAGCGGGGTTTCGAGATAAGAGAAGGACTCGACGAGCATCAAAACCGTGTTCTGCTTGAAATCCGTGGCGAGGGATC
Source organism: uncultured Eggerthellaceae bacterium (assembly GCA_904420215.1). Classification (GTDB taxonomy): domain Bacteria; phylum Actinomycetota; class Coriobacteriia; order Coriobacteriales; family Eggerthellaceae; genus CAJFUR01. Next base: position 30,199 of record CAJFUR010000156.1, on the reverse strand, counting down.
GTTCTTTTCGGTTCCCGACGGAATCTACGCCTTGGCGAAAGATGCCTTTTCCGAAGTGACGGAAAGCATGTGCTGTGTTTTCATTCCGAAAAGCGTAAAAGTTGTTCCCGCATACACTTTCGGAGATTTCCGCGGAGAGTTTAAATTCACCATAGACGGAAAGGAGCCACGCGAACTCACGATTCTCTGCGAAGCCGATCGCAGACCCGAGGGGTTTTATGTGGAAGTCTGTGCGGACACTTTTCAAGAGGATTATGAATTCTACACGGAATGCCACTACAGAACCTGGTGCGGATACAGTATTCGTACCGGGAAAAGCGAAGACGGTTTAGGATCGGGCGACATAGTTTCTTACGGATTGGATTTGCCGCATGTTCATTGGGGAGTGTCTGCGCAGGAGAGCTTGAAGTATTGCGAAACTGGCGTTCCCCGATAATTCCTAAAGCAGATTCCGGCCCGCTCCCGACAACGAAGAGGACAGGGAAAAGGAGGTGCCCGTGCCGCTTGCCCGTTACATGCTCATGAACAAGAACACACCGGTGTTCTCCTTCGACTACGATTTGGACGGTCACAAGGCGGTGCGCATCTGCGAGGTGGTCAACCCCGAGGCGGCCCCGTTCGGGCTGGCCGACCGCCACGGCAGCGTTTCGAAGCGCGAGTTGAACTATTGGTGGCGGCACCGGGCCATTCCTGCCTCGCGGGCTCAGGTGAGGCGGCTGCTTGAGAACTTGCATCTGGAAAGCACGTTGGAGCTGGCAGAGAAAAGCTTCGGCCTGTCGCTTTCCGACCGCTACTGGCTCAACGACGCAAGCGATCCGAAGACATGGGACGCCATCAACTTCTTCGACAACGATTTCACCGACGATCTGGGTTTCCTCACATTGGGGCAGGATTCCGCAGGCTCATCGCCCGACGCGCCCGATTACGCGCGCATGAGCCTCTCGTCGCCCAACAGCACCCTTGGCGGCGACCTTTTGAAGAAATGGAAGATCATCGACGGTCGGCGCGTGCTGCTGAAGGCCGGCGTGGGCCTTGCGAATCAGGAACCGTACAACGAGGTGGTGGCCACGGAACTGCACCGACGCCTCATGGAGCCCGGCGAGTTCGTGCCCTACTGGCTTTTCGAGGACGGCCGGCGCACGTACTCGGCGTGCGGGAACATGCTGGGTCCCGACGAGGAGCTGGTGGCCGCATGGGACGTGGTGCGCAACGCGAAGCGGCCGAACAACCTTTCCGAGCTGCAGTTCTACGTGCGCCGTTGCGAGGATGTGGGACTTGACGGCAACGAGGTTGTAACCGCGCTTGCGAAAATGTTCGTCGGCGACTTCGTGCTGGCGAACCGCGACCGCCACTACCGCAACTTCGGCCTCATCCGCAATGTGGAAACGCTGTCGGTCACGCGTTTGGCCCCCGTGTTCGACACGGGCTCGTGCCTGTGGTCGGACGCCGAGCTTCTGGAGGTGCCCGGCGATTTCCTCTACCGGGCCAAGCCCTTCAAGGCCCAGGGCATGAAGCCGGCTGATCAGGTGCGCCTGTTCGAAGGGCATTTCGGTTGGCTGGACATGAGCACGCTCGCGGACTTCCCCGAGGCCGTGCAGGCCATCCTTTCGAAGAACCCCAACATCCCCGAGCATCGTATCGCTGCAGTTGTAGGCGGTGTTCGCAGGAATCTGGATGCTCTTGACCGCATCGCGCGGTAGGGGTGCGGCCGGAGCGCGTTCGGGCTTTCTGTCGGGGCGCACGGCCGGGCTTTTCGCGGGGGCGTGCAGTCAGGCCTCCTGCGGGAGCGCGTGGTCAGGCTTCCTTTGGCGCAAGGCTCCCGTCTAGGCTTTGCGCACCTGCAGGCCCGACCACGAGCGCGCCGACCTCTCTGCCCCGCTTGCGAAGCCGCATCTTTTCGATACGGCGAAGGGGAAGGCGGCAATGCGGGGTACGATGCTATAATTGCGGGCAGAATGGAGAAAGGCAGGGTGCGCCGCACCCACGCTTCTAGCGCGCCTTCGTCAGCCGGGGCGTTTGCAGGATGAGGCACACGCCCAAAACGCCGAGGGCCAAAACCGGTGCCGCAATCAGCCAAGTCTTCTTCATGTACGTCTCCTGTTCCATGGATGCCGCGTTTCGTCGAGCGGTTCCACTTTACGGGAACCACCTTGCGGAAACCTTGCGCTTGGCTTTTCGCTCGCTAACGATTATGAAAGGTTCACGTCCCCGTTGACGCCCCCCGCCGCATGGCGGGGTGGGGGCGGGGGTGGGCGCTTCTGGCCACGCATGCGCTGGCGTGCGCGGCCCCGGGGTGTCTTACCGGCTGGTGAGGTAGCGCACCCGCGCCTCCTGCAAGGCCGGCAGCCACGACGGCTGCGGCCGCAATCGCCGTTGCTGCTGCCGTGGCGTGGCGTTTGGCCTCCGTCGTCCGGAGCATTTTGCGCGAAGCTGCCCGTTTCTTGCTTTTGCCTCTTGAAATAGTCTCACAGTAGTCTCATAATAGGCTCATTTATTGAGACTATTATGAGACTATGGGCAACGGAAGTCCAATGGCGCGTGCAGGCGGGCATGCGGGCGCACACGCAAGCAGGCGCACATGCAGGCACACACGCAGGTATGCATGCCTGCGTGCGGGCGCACATGCAGGTGTGCAAGCAGGCGCACATGCAGTCAAAACGCCCGCCTCCCTTCAAGGACGGTCGGATGCCGGTGCGTGGCGGAACAGAGCATTAGGGAGAAGGTGGGTTTTATGGCATCGCGCAACACGTTCCAGCTTGGCGAGTTCGTGGGCATTGCGCGCAAAACGGGCACCGACACGCGTTTGGTGGAGGTGAAGGAGGCGGCCGGCGGGCTTCCCAAGAGCATCGCCGAAACCGTTTCCGCATTCGCGAACGGCTCGGGCGGCGTCATCGTGTGTGGCCTGTCGGAGAAAAACGGGTTCGCGCCCGCCCCCGGCTTCGATGCAGCACGGGTGTCCGACGCTCTGGCACAGGCGTGCGCCGATCGGGTGGAGCCGCCGGTGCGCGCCGAGATAACCTTGGAGGAATTCGAAGGGTCGCCGGTGGTGTGGGCCTACATTCCCGAAATGGATCCGTATTTGAAGCCGTGCTATGTCAAGAGCAGAACCATGCTCGACGGCGCCTTCGTGCGCATGGCGGACGGCGACCACCGCCTGAACCGGTACGAAGTGAGCCGCATCGTGGAAGGGCAGCATCAGCCGGAACATGACAGGAGGGTTGTCGAAGGGGCCGCCCTGCACCACCTTGACCCGCTGATGGTGGAAGGCTTCTTGAAGCGCGTGCGCAGCGAATCGGCGCCTGCCATTAAGAGCCTCGGCGACGAAGACCTGTTGTGCGCCATGGGCGTTGCGATTCGCGATGAGGCAGGAGGGCTGCTCCCCACGGTTGCGGGCATCATGGCTCTTGGCGTGTTCCCCCAGCAGTTCTTTCCTGCGGCCAACGTGACCTTCCTGTTGGTTCCCGGCTTCAGCAAGGCCGATGTGGCGCCCGGACGGGAGCGTTTCGTGGATTCGAAGAACTTCGACGGCTCCATTCCCTACATGGTGTGCGAAGCCATGGCGCGCATTCGCCGCAACATGCGCACCGCATCGCGCGTGGAGGGGGCGTTTCGCTACGAAGTGCCCGAGTATCCCGAGGTGGCAGTGCGGGAAGCTTTGGTGAATGCCCTCGTGCACCGGGACTACTCGCCCGAGGGGCTTGGCTCGCAGGTGCAGGTGAACATGTACGAAGACCGCTTGGAAATCATGAACCCCGGAGGCCTGTTCGGCACCATGACCATCGACAAGCTGGGAAAACTGGGCGAGTCTTCGCGCCGCAACCGCACGCTCGCCCGCATCTTGGAATTCACGGCCTATCCCCAGAACTACGCCGAGCAGGGGTTCGTGGTGGAGAACAAAGGCACCGGCTACTACCAGATACAGTCGAGCCTTGCCCAAGCTTCCATGAGTCCGCCCGTTCCCCAAGACGTCATATCGTCGTTCGTCCTCACCATGAAACGGCGGCAGGAACTCGTGCCCGACCGCTTCGCCCGTGGCGGCGCGGGAGCTTCTGGCGACAGGGGCGCTTCTGGCGGTACGGGAGCCGGTGCATGTGCCGGCAAGGGCGATCAAGGCGAGTGGAGTGGCGGTCAAAGCGGTTGTCCGGGGGAATGTGGAGGCGTGCGGGATGGTCGGGCCGGCCGGCCGGCTGACGGTTCAAGCGGGCAAGGCTGCTTGCAAAGCGACCGGGACGTTCGGGCGGGCGCGCGGCACGTGCCCTTTCGCTCCCGCACGGAATACGCCATCATCGAGTTCATGGCGCAGGAAGAAGGGCCGGTGGGCGCCAGTCGCATAGCGGCGGCGGTGGGCAAGTCGAAGGCGACGGTCAACCGCGCTATAAACAGCCTATTGAACAGCGGAAGCATCGAGCGCTTGGGAGGCGCGCGCGGCCCGGGGGTTTCTTACCGGCTGGCGAGGTAACTCGCTTGCGCCCGCATCTCTCGCAAGGCCGGCATCCGCGGCTGCGGGAGCACTTTGCGCGCCCGCTGCTGCGCCTCCCGCTGCACCGCGCCGTCGCGTTACTTTCGGCTTTCCAGGTACTTCTTCATGGAGTACTGTGTGATGTCCGACCGGTTGATCATGCCCACGATGCGGCCCTTGTCCATGACGGGCACCTTCTTCAGCCGGTTTTCGCCCAGAACACGGCACACGTCGGCCAAGTCGGCATGGACGTCCACGCCGATGGAGCCTGCCGCGCCAATCTCGCGCACGTTCATGCTCATGAGCTTTTCCAGCTTCTCGTTGAAGTCGTGGTCGTCGGATTCGGTGCGCATGATCATGACGATGGGGTCCATGTAGGTGCGGTCGCGCCGCGAAAGCGAGCGCATGACGTCGCCGTCGGAGATGAACCCGACGGCTTCCCCTGCCGCGTTCACGATGGGCGCCGCGCTGATGCCCTTGTCAACGAACAGCTGTACTGCGTCGGAAATGGTGGCGGTTTCGGGCACGGTGAACACGTCGCGCTTCATGATGGTTTCCAGCAGGTTCTTGCGGGTGTTGTCGGGGTCGGACTCGGAGGCGTCGTTCGGGCGGTCTTTCACCAGGAACACCACCATGGCAAACCCTATGAGGCACAGCGCGCCCGAAACGGCGAAGGCCACGTTGATGCCCAGCATGCTGGCCTGCGTGGCCCCCAGCGTCTCCACGTTGGCGTTCGCCACCATGGTGTTCACCGACACGATGACGGCCGTTCCCAGCGACCCGGCCACTTGGCGCAGCGTGTTGTTCACCGACGTGCCGTGGTTCATGACCTTGTTGTCCAGCGCGTTCATGCCCCACGTGGTGATGGGCATGTTCACCAGCGAAAGCGAGAACATGCGCGCCGTGTACAGAACCGTCAGCAGCCAAACGGGGGCGAGGGTGTTCAAGAACGCGAAGGCGAACGTGGTCACGGTGAGCAGGCCGGTGCCCACGATGCTGATGACGCGCGGGCCGTGGCGGTCGAACATGCGCCCGGTGATGGGCCCCATGATGCCCATGAGGATGGCGCCCGGCATGAGAATGAGCCCCGACATGGTGGCCGAAAGGCCCAGCAGCGACTGCACGTAGATGGGCATCAGGATGCCGCCGGCCAACAACGCCGCCTGCACCAGCATGCCGATGACGGTTCCAATGAGGAACTTGCGGTTCTTCAGCACGCGCACCTGCAGCATGGGGCGCTCCATGCGCAACTGGCGGCGGAAGAAGAACACCAGCGCCACCAGCCCAACGAGCGTCATGGCAATGTCGAACGCGTTCACGCCCTGCGCCCCAATGGTGGAGAACCCGTAGAGCAGCGCGCCGAAGCCCACGCTGGAAAGCAGAACGGAGGGCTTGTCGAGCGTCGCCGCCTCCTTGCCGGCTGCGTTCATCTTTTCCAGCGCAAAGGCCGCGCACAGTATCACCAGCACCGAAAGCGCGGTGATCAGGTAAAACATGATGTGCCAGTCGGCTTGGTCTATCACCACGCCGGCCACGGTGGGGCCAATGGCCGGGGCAAAGGCTATCACGATGCTGAACAGGCCCATGGCGGTGCCGCGCTTTTCCACCGGGAACAGCAGCATGAGCACGGTCATGACCATGGGCATGAGGATGCCCGCGCCCGACGCCTGCACCAGGCGGCCGACCAGCAGCACGGGGAAGTTCGGCCCCCAGCCGGCAAGCAGGCTGCCGCACGCGAAGATGGCCATGGACGCCAGAAACAGGCCGCGCGTGGAAAAGCGGTCGGTCAGGTAGGCCGTGATGGGAATCATGATGGCGTTGACCAGCGTGAAGCCCGTGGTGAGCCACTGCGCCGTGGAGGCGTCCACGTTCATTTCCGCCATGACCGAAGGCAGCGCCGGCGTGACGACGGTCTGGTTCAAAACGGTGACGAACGTGCCGAATATGAGCACGGCCATCATCAATTGCTGCTTGCGTGTCAATCCCATGCGGTTTCCGTCCTTTCCCTGCAAACCCGGTCAGAGGCCATGGCCGGGCCGTGGCGTGCGCATCGATGCTCGTATGCAAGTGGGTGATAGATTACAACGTGGTTTCAAATTCCCAATCATACGCCCTAATTGTGGTGTGCTATTGCTCGAAATGTGGAAGTCCCTAGGTTTCATTGCCCGAAACGGGTGCGGCCCTAGGGGATATCGTAGGATATTGCTGGGTAAGACCATCATCTCAAGGAGGAACATCCGCTATTATGCCCGTTGCCCTCAGTCTGTTTCTGGTCCTGTTCTTTTTGCTGATGAACGCGTTTTTCGTGGTGGCCGAGTTCTCTTTGGTGCGCGTGCGGAAATCGCAGGTGGAAATGGCGGTGGAGGAAGGCAAGGCGGGTTCCAAGTACGCCAAGCTGGTCGCCGACAACGTGAACGCCTATCTGTCCGCCTGCCAGCTGGGCATCACGCTGGCATCGCTGGCCTTGGGCTGGCTGGGCGAGCCGGCGGTGTCCGAGCTCATCCACCCGGCGCTTGCGGCCCTGGGCCTGCCGGATGCCGCTATCTCCGCCATTGCGGTGGCCATCGGCTTCGTCATCATCACGGCGCTGCACATTGTGGTGGGCGAGCTCATCCCCAAGTCGCTGGCCATCTTCTCCACCGAGCGCTACGCCCTGTTCACGGCGGCGCCGCTCGTGTGGTTCTACCGCATCACCTACCCGGTCATGTGGCTGTTCAACTCCATCACGAACGGCGTCATGAAGCTTCTGGGGCACGACATCGCCAACGAGCACGAGGTGTACACGGAAGAGGAAATTCAGCTGCTCATCGACGAGAGCTCGGAAAGCGGCCTCATCGACCCGGAACAGCACGAATACGTGGACAACATCTTCGACTTGGGCGACAAGGACGCCGAGGCCATCATGACCCCGCGCACCGACGTCATCTGCCTGGACAAGGAAGACACGCTGGCCGAGAACCTTGAAACCGTGGTGCGCTACAAGTACACGCGCTACCCGGTGTGCGAGGGCAGCAAGGACCGCATCGTCGGGTTCGTGCACGTGAAGGACCTGTACACGCTGCCGGCCGACAGCACGATGGACGACCTGCGCATCCGCACCATCCAGGCGGTGCCCGAAAGCGTGCCCATTGCCAAGCTGCTCCAAACGCTGCAGGAGAAGCACACGAAAATCGCCGTGGTGGTGGACGAGCACGGCGGCACGGCGGGCATCGTGACCATGAGCGACATCATGGAGCAGATCGTCGGGCGCATCGACGACGAGTACCGCCACGGCAGCTCCGACGAAGTGGTGAAACTGGACGACAACACCTACCTCATCGACGGGTCGCTTTCCATCGACGAGGTGGAAGACCTCATCGGCTTCGTGCCCGAAGAGGCTTCCGAATGCGAAACGGCCGGCGGCCTGCTGCTCACGCTGTTCGACCGCATTCCCAGCGAGGGCGACACGGTAAGCGTGAGCAGCCGCGACGCCGAAGTCGCCTTCACCGTCATGGACATGGACCGCCACCGCATCGACAAGATACAGGTTGTGGTTACGCCGGCCTGACGGCCGACGGAGCCTTTGGTTTCCGCCGTTCGCGGAACGGCGGAACGAGCCACGAAAGTGGCATTGGATTGCGATGTTGGTCACTTGGATGCACGAAAACCGTAATTGGGTGCCATTGACGAAATCGGCGAACCGGGAAAACCGCAGGGCGATGTTTCGTGGAACCGCATGAGGCCTTTCGAGGGGTCGGATTCTCGCACGAAAATCGAAATCCAGCACCACTTTCACGGAACATTCTTTTGTGGCGTGGCAAATTCGAGGCAGTGTTGGCCGAATTGGGGACAATGCCGGCTAGGTTCTGCGTTGTCGTTCCGAACGGAAACGCAAAGCATTACAGCCGAAAGAACCTGAGCTACCGGAGCCTTCGGCTTGTCTCCCTCGCTTGGGGAGGTCAAACACTGCGAGACGAGAGTCAATCTGTGGGATTTTGTTCAACCTGCGAGGATTTGCTCAACCTGCGAGACGAGAGTCAACCTGCAGGCTGCGGGCGCCTCACTCCACTTTCATTCCCAAGAAGCGTTCGGCGTTGTGCCAGGTCATGTTCGCGAGTTCCGTCTCGGTGAAGTCGAGCGCGGCGAAGTCCTCGTATTCCTTCGTGGGGCTCCACATGGGGAAGTCCGACCCGAACAGGATGCGGTCGGTGCCGTAGATGCGCACGAGCTCCTGCGTGCGCCGCGCGCCCAGAAACGCGCGCGAGCTGGACATGTCCAGAAAGCAGTTCTCGTGCTCCAGATACTCTACGGCCAAGTCGAAGATCGACCAGCCACCGAAGTGCGCCGCGTCCACCACCAGGTTGGGGAACGCGCGCAACACCTTCTTCAGGCGGCGGGGGTGCGAGTAGTCGTAGCGGTAGTCGCCCGTGTGCACGATGAGCGGCAGGCGCCCTTCGATGATTTCGTAGATGCGCATGAGGCGTGGATCGTCCATGTCCACCATCTGCGTGTCGGGGTGCAGCTTCAGCCCCTTGAGGCCCAGGCCAATGGCGCGTTCTATTTCCGCCTCGGGGTCGGGGTAGTCCTGATGCAGCGTGGCGAAGCCGATGAACTCGGGGTGGATGCGGCACTGCTCGGCTATGAAGTCGTTGATGTGTTCCACGTTGCCTGGCTTGGTGGCCACGGAATGCACGACGAAGTGCGTGATGGGGGATGTGGTTTTGGCTTCCAGCAGCCCTTCCACCGACCCGCCCTTGTACATGCCCACGTTGTAGAACTCGCCGACGCTCTGGGCGGCCCGTTCGGCTATTTTGTCGGGATAGACGTGCGCGTGGATGTCGATGACTGCCATGGGGTTCCTTTGCTCCGGTGCGGGTTTCCCGCTTTTGCTTTCGCCTGCGATTGTAGTACAACGCCTGCCGCTACAGCACCGTCACCACGCGATCTTGACGATCCACGAAGTACGCCGCCTGTATTTCGGGGCGCGCCTTCGCGAACTCCGCGCCGCGGGCAATGCCCAAGGCCAGAAGCGTGGTGGAGAACCCCTCGGCGTCCAGCGACGCGTCGGCCACCACCGTGACGCCCGCGGCGTCGGTTTCCGCGGGCATGCCCGTGCGCGGGTTCAGGATGTGGTGGTAGAGCCTGCCGGCGCGCTCGAAGCCGCGTTCGTACACCCCGCTGGTCACGGCCGAGGCGTCGGTCAGCTGGATGGCGCCCAGAATGCCGTCCTTGCGCTTGGGGTCCTGCAGGCCTATCTTCCATGCCGTCCCGTCCGGCTTCGTGCCGTGGGCCACCACGTTGCCGCCCAGGTTCACGACGAAGGCCTCAAGGCCGCGCTGCGCGAACAGGTTGGCGAGGTCGTCGGCAATGTAGCCCTTGGCAATGCCGCCTGCGTCCACTCCCGCGTGCGGGTCGTCGAGGCGGGCGAAGCAGCGTGTCGGCGCTTCCGGTGCGTCCGGGGCCGTCGGGTGCGTCTCCGGGCGACCCGCGCTTGCGACAGCCCCCTGCGACTGCGGCGTTTTCGCCCCCGCGATCGCACCGCCTACGCCCGCCCCCGCGCTCGCGCTGCCTGCATCAGCCCCTGCCGTCGGCGCTTCCTCCCACACGTGGAGCGCTTCCCAGTTCACGTGGCGAACCGCCTGCGCAAGTTCCTGTTCGGAGGGCATGGCGCCCGTGTGGAAGTTCCACAGCCGCGCCGCCGCGCCAATGGTGATGTCGAAGGCGCCCTGGCTGAGGGCGCAGTAGCGCTGCGCGGCCTGCAGCAGCCGCAGCGTTTCCGGGTGGATTTCCACCGCCGCCCCGGCGGCTGCGTTCAGGCGGGCGATGTCGGAATGGGGCAGCGTGCGGGAGAAAAGCCGCTCGAAGAACCGGCAGCGGTCGCGCGCCTCCTCCATGGCGGCGCGCACGTGGGCGGCGTTTCCGAACGCCTGCAGGGTGATGACGGTGTTGAAGGCGTAGAACAGGGCCGTTGACATGCCCGCCTCATTAGGTTCGTTGAACGTGAACGCGTCTTCCAGCGGTATGGCGTCGGGAGCGGCGGCGGTGTCATCGGTGGCGCCGCCGCCATCGACGGCGGCGGCGTCGGGAGCGGCGGCGCTGGCGCCCATTTCGCCGGCGGCCCCGGATGGCCGGGACTGCATGCTGTTGGACGCTTCTTCGGGTGATTGGGGACGCGTGGCGTCGGGCATGTCTCGTGCTCCTTATAACGTGGTGCGGGCGGTTGGCCGACTGCCCGGTTGGGCGTCCTGCTGGGTGATTGGCCGAGCAGTCGGCCATGCCCGTGGGACCTTCTGCGGGACTTTCCGCAGGCTTTCCGCCGAGTCCAGATCGTTCCGGCTTGCCCGCGCCCTCCATTATAGCGCAGGCCCTTTCCCAATCTGGTATAGTGGCTGGCAAGGCGCACGACGGGGAAGGGGAAGCGCGCATGCGTGCCATACGGGAGGCTTCGCCAGACGAAAGGCCCCGGCCTGAACGGGAGGATGGCCGCCGCCCGAATGGGAAGGGGGCGTGCTACCTCGGCTTCGGCGCGCTGTTCGCGGCGTATTTGGTGGCCATTGGGCATGTGGGGAGCGTGGCCCGATGGGAGAGCGGGGCGAACGTGTTTTTCGCAGGCTGCTCCTTGGGCATGGTCGCTGCCGGCGCGGGGGCGGTTGCGGTTGGCGTGCTTGCCCGCCGCCGGGGCCTTGCGGTGCATTCGCTGGTGGGCGTTGTGGCGGCCATCGTGGCGCTTGCGTGTGCCGTCGGCGGCCTCATGGGGCAGATGCAGGGGTCTTCCGCGGCGCTTTCAGACGGGGCGCATGGCGCGGCGGGGGTCGCTTTCGGCGTGGGCTGCCTTTCTCTGGCGCTGGTTTGGACTTCCGCCTATGCGGCGCTTTCTTTCGTGGAGGCTTTCAGGAAAGGCTCCCTTTCGCTTCTTTGGGGAGTGGCGTTGGCGGCCGTTGGGCAGTGGGCGCCTTCGGGACTTCCCATGGCGCTGTGCGTCGTCGTGCTGCTGGCGCTGTCTGCGGTTTCGGTGGTGTTCGCCCTGCAGGATTCCGCAGGCGGGCAGGTGCCGGCCGGCAGGAGGGAGCCTGCCGGGGGGCATGCGGCAGCCGAGGGGACGGGGTTGGCCGAAAAGCGCGCGCCTGCCGGCCTTGGCACGCGTGCGTCCGCCCCCGGCGCATGTGCGTCCGCCGGCTCCGGCGCCCACGCGTTTGCCGGGGAGCAGGGGCGGCAGGGCGCCGACGCGGGGTTGGAGCCCTTGGGGAAGCGGCATCGCCTGGTGGCGCTTCTGCGGCCCTCGTGGGCGGCCTTGTGCGGCTTGGCGGTGTGTGCCTTCCTGCTAGGGCTGCTGTGGGCGCAAGAAGCTCCCACGCATGTGTCAGGCAGTAGTTCGATCTGGGGAAACGTGGGGTTTGTCGGCCCCCTTATCGTGGCAGGCGGAATGGCGTGCGCGGCCCGGCGTCTTCAGGGCTACGCCGAAGCGAAGCGCTTCTTCTGGGTGGTCATGCCCGTGGTAGCGGCGCTTTTCGTGATCACGCCGCTGTTCGACGACATAGGTTCTGCAGGGTGGAACGCGCTGGTGGCGAACTTGCAAAACGGCGGCTCGGCGGCGCTCATCGTGTGCACGTGGTCGCTTCTGCTGGCATCTGCGCGCGCTTCCGGGCTTCCCACGGGCGTGGCGTTTGGCGGATGCCTCGCCTTCGTGGCGGGCATGTCGCTTGTGGGCTTCGCCATTCACCATGCAGTGGGCACGGCGGCGAACGTGGTGGCAATCATCATGTTCGTCGCGTATTTGTGCGCCACGGTGGTGTTCTTGGCAGTGGACGGGTCGGAAGAGCCGATGGCGCGCAAGCAGGAAAGAAGCATCGTTGAGACGTACATTGCGTCGCGCTGCAAGGCGGTTGCGGAAACCCACGCCCTCACGCCGCGCGAAGCCGAAATGCTCACCCTGCTGAGCCGCGGGCACAGCTACGGATTCATTGCGGAAAGCGCCTACATTTCCGAGGCGACCGTGCGCACGCACGCGCGGAATATCTACCGCAAGATCGGCGTTTCCTCGCAGGAAGACCTCCTGAACTACATCGACTCCCTGTAGTGCGGCGTGCGGCGGGCGCATGGCGTGCAGCAGGCGGCGCGCCGCGGATGCAGTGCGCCACGCGGCGCGGATGGTGCGGTGGGCGGCATGGGCGCTGCGTGCGGTGCGGATGGTGCGGTGGGTGGCGCGCGCGGCGCGCCGACGGGCGGCATGGGCGCTGCGTGCGGTGCGGATGGAGCGCGGTGCCGCACGCGAGGGGTGGGTCGCGGGTGACGGGCGGGCCCGGGCGTTTTCTTTCTTGCCCAGTCGCTTGATGCGCCGCCACTTCCCTCTCTCTTTGCCCTCCCGTGCCCTTCTTCTCTTCCCCTTGAACGCGTTTCAGGCGTATTGCCTGATGGGCGGGCATCATCATTTTGTTGAGAGGCTTTCTGCGGCAAAACACACGTCCTGTTGATTGAGCGTGTTCCCGGTTGGCGCCTACGATGCGAAACGACCCAAGGCAGCCGCGCAGGCGGCGGCCTTGGGCAATTTTGGGAAAAAGGGAAAGGGAGGTAGATCTATGGCTTTGGACATGAACAGGCGCCAATTCCTCAAGGGTGCTGCGCTCACCGGCGCGGCGGCGCTTGCGGCAAGCGGCATGGGCGGCTGCAGCCCGAATTCCTCGGGTGCAACCGACGCCGGCGATGCGGCGCAGGCGGCCTCGTCGGAATGGGGAACCTTCGACGAGAACGGCATGTTTACCCCGCAGTTCCTCATCGATCCGGGTCCCATACCCGAAGAAGACATCGCGGACGTGACCGACACGGAAGTGGCCGTGGTGGGCATGGGGCTTGCCGGCATGAGCGCCGCGCGTGCCGCCTTGGAGGAAGGCGCGGAGGTGTTCGTCATCGAAAAGGGCACGACGCACCACACCCACTCGCACCAGTTCCATGCCATCAACTGCCAGGCGGCGAAAGACCACGGCGCCGAGTTGACCCAGGAGGAGATAGACCTTCTGGTGGATTCCGAAATGAACAACTTCCACGAACGCATCGACCGGCGCATGTGGAGTTACCTGCTGAACCACTGTGGCGAGGACTTCGACTGGTACCTTTCCCTGACCGACTCCTACACGGTGGTCGATCCGAACGAGTTGGTGGGAGAGACGAGCTTGGACGCGAAGGCGCTCGTCAACGTGTGTACGGCGGGCTTGGGCGGCATCGTCGGGCGCGTGTTCGACGACGTGAGCGAGGAGCGCGAGAAGGCGGTTCTGGAGAACGCCCCCTACATCTGCGTGTTCAACCACCCGCTCAACCCGAATTTCGATCTGGCGTCCGAGCGCTACCCCATGTCTCCCGGCGTGGTGACCGTGGAGCCCACGCACGAGATTCTGGGCAACAACGTCGCCGCCTTCGTGGAGGAGAACGCGACGGTCAAGTACGCGTGCTGGGCGCGGCGCATCCTGCGCGACGAGGAGAGCGGCCGCGTGACGGGTTTGGTCTACGAGGACGAGGACGGGGTCTACCACCAGGTCAACGCTTCCAAGGGCGTCATCCTGTGCACGGGCGACTTCGCCGGCAACCTGGCCATGGTGAACTACTTCCAAGACTGCCACCGCCTTTTGCAGGGCGGCGACTTGGGCTGGCCCGACATCGACGCCAAGGGGGAGCGCACGAACCTGGGCGAGGGCCTGAGCATGGCCTACTGGATTGGCGCGAAGACCGACACCACGCATGCCTGCTGCAACGACCACTACGGCGGGGCGCTCGGCTGCGACCCCATGCTTTTCGTGGACGGCAAGGGCGAGCGCTTCATGAACGAGGACGTGACGGGCGAGATTCTGGGCGAGAAGGTCAACCGCGTTGCCGGCGAGGTCATCTGGCAGGTGTTCGACAGCAACTATCCCGACCAGATTGCGCACATGCCCGTTGGGCACCGCACGTACTGGAAGGTCGTCGATGACTACGACGAAATACCCATGGGCCTGTTCCTCGACCCCATTGGCATGATCACGCGCCAAGAGGTGGAGTCGTGGCCGGGGCTGTGCGAGCCGGCGGACACCCTTGAGGAGCTTGCCGAGAACATGGGCGTGGACCCCGAAACCTTCAAGGCGACGGTGGAGCGCTACAACGCGATGCACGACCAGGGCGAAGACACCGACTTCGGCAAGCGCGCCGACCGCCTGACCGAGGTCAGGACGCCTCCGTTCTATGCGGCGCAGATGGGCCCGCTGGGATACCAGACGTTCTACGGCAGCGTGTGCTGCGACGAGCAGACGCGCGTGATCGACCAGAACAACAACGCCATCCCCGGCTTCTACGTTGCCGGCACCATCATGGGCAGTCGCTTCTGGAACGTCTATCCCAACACGGCCATGGGCGTGAACCACGCAGGCGCTCTGTCGTATGGGCGTCTGGCCGGCAAGAACGCGGCGCAGGGCATCTAGGGTTTTGATGCATGAAGAAAGGAGGCTGCGACAGCCTCCTTTCTTCCCATGACTTTCAAAACTTAAAAAATTTCTCAGTTTTGAAAGTCTGCTATTCTTGGTAGATAAAGGGAACGGGTTGACGTAAATCCGATAACTCTTGGCGTTTCCGCCATCCGTCTCCCGCTCTGTCCCCCTGCCCCCGGCCGCGTGCGACTCCGGGCCGCGTACTTCGCCTCCTCGGTCGCGCGCGACTCCAGGCCGCGCACCCTGCTCCCCCCTCCTGGCCGCACATCCTGCTCCGGTTGCATTCGATTCCGACCGCCCCGTCTCGGCTTGCCTTGGCGGGGTGGCTTCGTGCCCCTGCCGTCTCGCTTTGTCCCGCCTTCCGCGCTGTTGCCGGGCCGCTTCGCCTTTTCCCGCCTCCTGCGCTGTTGCCGGGCCGCATTCCCGCCACCCTTTCTTGCCGTTGCCGTTGACGGGCGCTTTGTGTACCATGGGCGGAACGGTTGAGCGGCGGCGAGAGGCTGCGGGGCGGCGAGAAAGCGGGTGGGCATGACGACGGTGGGCATCATATCGGACACGCACGGCAGGCTGCAGCCCGAGGCCGCGGCGGCATTGGCCACGTGCGGCCACATCATCCATGCGGGCGACATCGGCGACCCGGGCATCCTGTTGGAACTGGAGGCGTTGGCGCCGGTGACGGCCGTGCTGGGCAACAACGACTTCAACGAGTACGGCGCGCACGTGGGGCGGTTCGCGCATCCGGTCATCGACGGCGTGCGGTTCCTGGTGGCGCATTACCCGCACGACGTGAAGGTCACCTTCGCGGGGTCGGCGGCGCTGGCCCCGGGCGACCCGCTGCCGCAGGTGTGCGTCCACGGCCACACCCACGTTCCCGAACTGGTCACCGGCCCGGACGCCCGGCCAGCCACGCTGGTTCTGTGTCCCGGGGCCGTGTTCCGCCCCCGCAGCGGCTTCCCCCGCTGCATCGCGAAAGTGGAAGTGGAGGCCGGCCGTCTGCTTTCGGCGCGCATCGAGACGCTTGACGGGAGCGCGGTCATGGAGTGGGCGGGCTAGCTGCCGGGTTGCAGGCGCTGGAAAGCCGCTGCCGGCGCCCTTTCCAGCGCGGTTGCGTCACTCGGTGGCTTTCGTTGCGGTGCAGGTTCCCCCACGGTCGGCAAAGTAGTCTTCTATCTGGGCGATTAACACATTGGCATCGTCGTATTCCCCTGTTTGGACGTGGTACTCTATCCATGCGTCGCCACCCATTTCGCGGATTCTGTGCTGCTCGTCGTAAATGACCTCGTAGCAATACGTCTCGCCGTTCAGACTGCATTCAATCGTTGCCCTCGTGAGCTCTGCGTCCTGTTGCGGCTGCACTTTGAACGCCCAAAAGCAGAAAACGTAAACGGCGATGAGAACGAAGATTGCCGCAGCAACGCCGATTGCAGACCTGCGAATGGTTTTCTTTCGCCTGGCGCTTTGGCTTGCGAGGTGGTCGTTCAAGATGGCAAGTTGTCTGGCCACTTCGTCTTCCTGCGGCGCGCCTTCGCTTCCCGAGACCGCCTTGCCAAGCAGTTCGCCGACAGACACCTCCAGAACGTCGGCCAAGGCTTGCAACAGGTCTGCGTCCGGGACGGAAAGCCCCTTTTCCCATTTCGACACCGTTTGCCTCACGACGTGAAGCCGCTCCGCCAAGGTTTCCTGAGAATAGCCCTTTTGCTTCCGCAGCACGCGGATGTTGTCGCCCAACATGCGAAAACCCTCCTTCGAATTTGCTTTGCGGCTCCATTGAAGATCGCATGCGCCGTTGCTGCAAGCAACAAAGACTAACATTTTCGCCTTCGACGCCGCAAGGAGGCCGAAGCATGCCCCAGGCAAGGCGAAGGGCGGAGTTTCGGAGGGGTTTCGTTCTTGGGGAAGCGGGGAGAGCGGGCAAGGGGCATTTGCACCATGAAACCATGCAAGACGGCGACCCCACGAAAGACGGCGCCCGCACGTTTTTGCGCGGGCGCCGTTGCGGCCTTGGCGGGACCAAGGTTCGCGCGCCCGAGCCTGTTCGCTCGGGCGCGCGGGTTGTGCGGTTTGTGTCTTAGAACGCCTTGAAGGTGGCCTTCGGGCAGAAGCAGATGGGGCACTTCTCGAAGTTCTCGCCCTTGTGGATGTAGCCGCAGATGGGGCACAGGTAGAACTTGTCGTCGTCGGGGGCGTCGATGTTGTTGTACGCGTCCATGTAGCGCTCGGCATGCACGGACTCGGCCAGCTTGGCGCGCGTGAACACCTGCACGGCCTTGGCGTTGCCCTCTTCCTGGGCCTTCTTGATGAAGGCGGGGTACATGTCGGACGTCTCGTAGATTTCGCCGCAGGCGCCGGAGATGAGGTTCAGGTCGGACGCTTCGGCGGACGGGGCGTCGGCCGTGGGCTTCTCGTAATCGGGTTCGACCTCGGCCACGAGCGCGTACTCAAGGCCAATGTGGATCTGCTCGGCGGCAGAAGTGGCCTCGAACAGGCGCGCGATCTGGTCGTAGCCCTGCTCCTTGGCAGCCTTCGCAAAGGCGGCGTACTTGGCGGAGGCGCCGGTCTCGCCCGCAATGGCGGCCTTCAGGTTGTCAAGCGTGGTGCCAACGACCGTGGTGCTGCCCGTGGCAACGCTGAAGTTCGTGGAATTCTCGGCGGTAGGGATTTCAGGACGGACTTTCATGGTCATGTCTGCAGGCTCCTTCTTGATCTCGTCTTGCTCCTCTGGTGGTTCCTTAATGAGACTGAATCTCAATAAGATAATCTTAGGCTTTTTGGACAGCATTTGCAAGGGAGCGGGGCATGCCGATACGCGCCCTTCAGCAAACATTCACAGTTCGGCCGGCGTCTTGGCAACGCGGTGGAGAATCGGCGCGCGCTCTGGCCGCAGGGACTGCGGTCGGGGATAATGGCGCAAAAGGCAGCAGGCGGCGGCGGGAGCGCGGTGCGCCAGCGGCAAGGCGGCAGGCGGGAGCGCGGTGCGCCAGCGGCAACGCGCTCCCGGGAGTGCGTTGCCTGGGAGCGGGCGCCCGGGCACTCCGGAAAACGGACGGCGTGGCGCGCCGCTGCCGGAAAGCGGCAGGGTGTCGTCGGAAAGGTGGGCATATGGAACGCGACGTGGCATGGAAGAACTACGACGAAGCCGACGAAGAGGCGCTTGAAGCGCTGGCGGCGGAATACAAGGAATTCATTTCGCGGAACAAGACCGAGCGCGCCTGCGCCGCAACCGCCATCGAAATGGCCGAGGCCCACGGCTATCGCCCACTTGACGAGGCTATACGCGAGGGCCGCGCACTGGTGTCGGGCGACAAGGTGTGGGCGGCCGCGCATGGCAAGGCGCTCATTCTGGTGCAGGTGGGCAGCGAGCCGTTCGCCGCCGGCATGAACATCCTCGGCGCGCACATCGACAGCCCGCGCCTCGACCTCAAGCAGAACCCGCTGTACGAAAGCAACGGGTTCGCGCTCATGGACACGCATTACTACGGCGGCATCAAGAACTACCAGTGGGTCACGCTGCCGCTTGCGCTGCATGGCGTGGTGGCGAAAACCGACGGCACCGTGGTGGACGTGAACGTGGGCGACGAGGACGGCGACCCGGTGTTTTGCGTGAGCGACCTGCTCATTCATTTGGCGAACCAGCAGATGGACAAAAAGGCCGGCAAGGTGGTGGAAGGCGAGGATTTGGACCTGCTGGTGGGCAACCGGCCCCTGCGCGTTGGGGGCGAGGACGGCAGCGGCGTCGAAGCCGGCGCGGCGGTGGGTTCTGGCGCGGGCGTTGGCGATGCCGGCGTGCAGGGCGCCGCAGGCATCGTGGACGCAGGGGCGACAGAAGCTGCAGGAGACGCGGAGACTGCCGTGGACGCCGCAGTCGCGGAGTCCGCGGCGGCTGCTGCCCCCGCAGACCCGAAAGACCCCGCCGCCGGCAAGCCCGCCTTCGAGGAGCTGGCCGAAAAGGAGCCGGTGAAGGCGTTCGCCCTCAAGCTGCTGGCAAGCAAGTACGGCATTGCCGAGGAAGACTTCCTTTCCGCCGAACTGGAGGCGGTGCCGGCCGGCCCGGCGCGCGATTTGGGCTTCGACCGCAGCATGGTCATCGGCTACGGGCAGGACGACCGCGTGTGCGCCTACACCTCGCTCGTGGCGCAGCTGGAGGTGGAGCGCCCCCGCAAGGCGGCGGTGTGCGTGCTGGTGGACAAGGAGGAAATAGGCAGCGTGGGCGCCACGGGTATGGCCTCGCAGTT
This sequence comes from uncultured Eggerthellaceae bacterium, assembly GCA_904420215.1. GTDB lineage: Bacteria > Actinomycetota > Coriobacteriia > Coriobacteriales > Eggerthellaceae > CAJFUR01. The sequence goes on along the minus strand of CAJFUR010000156.1, from coordinate 11,081 downwards.
CTTCGAGAACACCATTGCCGAAATCATGGAGCTGGCGGGCGAGGGCGGCGCGTTGCCGCTGCGCCGCGCGCTGGCGGCCTCGTGCATGCTGTCCTCCGACGTGTCGGCGGGTTTCGACCCGGCCTACGCCGGCGTCTTCGAGGCGAAGAACTCCGCCTACTTGGGGCGCGGCCTGGTGTTCAACAAGTACACCGGCTCGCGGGGCAAAAGCGGCAGCAACGACGCAAGTGCCGAATACATGGCGCGCATCCGCCGCGTCATGGACGACGCCGGCGTGGCGTACCAGACCGCCGAACTGGGCCGCGTGGATGCTGGCGGCGGCGGGACCATCGCCTACATTCCCGCCAAGTACGGCATGGACGTCATCGATTCCGGCGTGGCGGTGCTGTCCATGCACTCGCCTTGGGAGGTCACCAGCAAGGCCGACATCTACGAGGCATACAAAGGCTATCAGGCGTTCCTGAAGAACGCCTAGGGCGCACCGCCGGACGCCGACCGCCGCGCAGCGCCGCCGGCCGTCGTGGGGCGCGGCCCCGTCTTGTGGCAGCACGGTGCAGTGAGGCGTGCTGCCGCCCCGCGGCCCCGCTGCGGGGCGACCCCGCGTCGGCCTATGCGCCGCGCCGGCGTCCGGCTGCTAGCCGTTCCGGTAGCGTTTCAGCAGGCGGTGCTTCTTGGTTAGGTAGAGCCAGATGGCTGCTGCCACGACGGTGCATCCCAGCGTGATGACCATGACGCCCGTGACGAAGTTGCCCCAAGGCAAGCTGGCGGCAACGGTGCCCAATGCGCTGATGGCGCTGTAGAGGAAAGTCGCCACCGAATTGGCGGCCCCGCGCGACTCGGCGCGGTCTTCCAGCAGGGCGACGAAGCCCTGCGCGCGGAAAACGGCCTCAACGAAGAACAAAGGCACGCTGGCCACCAGCACGCCCAGCGCGCTCGCATAGCCGAACAGCCCGGTCATCACGCCGGAGGCGCCCATGACGACAAGGCACGCCTTCGCGATGGCGTTTTCGCCCACGCGCCCGGAAAGCCGCAGGTACACGAAGGGCGAAAGCACCCCGACTCCCGCCGTGAACGCGTAGAACGCGCTGTAGCCCACGTACCCTATGGCGAACTGCTCAAGATAGATGTACGAACTCACGGCCAGAAACGCCATCATGGGCATGCCGATGAGCGCCAGCACCAGCGTGGTTCCCAAGAATCCTGGCTCCCGGCAAACGGGCACCATGCTGCGCAGGTTGGCGGCCAGGCCGGTGGTCTGGCGTTCGGATGCGGGAAGCGTCTCGTCGAGCAGCAGGACCGCCACCAGCGACGCCCCGCCCAGAACGGCAAGCAGCACGAAGATGGCGTGCCACGTGAACAGGGTCATCATGAGCGACCCGAGGAAGGGAGCGGCCACGGGGCCGATGATGGGGAGCGCCTGCATGATGGTCATGGCGCGGTCGAACGCCTTGCCGCGGTAGCTGTCGGTCACCACGGTGATGAGCATGGTCATCATGGCGCCGCACCCCAGCCCTTCGGGAATGCGGAACAACACGAGCAGCCAGATGCTGGGCGCAAGCGCGCACAGTGCCGAGAAGACGAAGAACAGCGCGCCGCTGGCGACGAGGACGGGCTTGCGCCCGAAGCGGTCGCTCAAGGTGCCGCTCATCAGCTGCCCCAGTGCCATGGCCAGCAGAAACGGGAACAGCACCAGGTTCGTGATGCCGCTGGACGCGCCGAACTCCGCCGATATGGAGGGGAGCGCGGGGATGACCGCGTCGTAGGCTATCCACAGCACCATGGTGATGCACGCGCACGCCGCCAGCAGGGACGCGCTGGTGAAGAACCGCTGCGGCTGCGCGAGGGGTTCCCGCCCGTGCGGGGCGGCGTTTCGTGTTTCGTTCGACTTCATGGCTTGGTGTCGCTTTCCCGTGTCGGCCGTTCCTAGCTGGCTGCGAGAGCGCGGTCAAGCGCGTTGCGCATGAATTGACTGCGGGTTTCATGGCGGCTTGCCGCCTGGCGGTCGAGCGCGTCGCGCTGCGAACGTGGAACCTTGAACGCAATGGTAACAAGTTCCTCGTCGCAAAGGGTGGGACGTCCTTGCGGTCGCACGACCCATGTCCCCGGAGTTCCCGGGTATTGCCCCGCTGCGGCTTCGCTGGCCATGCGTTCGAAGTCGGCATCGGTGAGCGTTGCGCCGCCCTTCATCTTGTAATCCATGGCCTTCCTCCTAACCCAGTCCCAGTTCCTTGGCCATTTTGCCGGTCAGCTTCATCGCATGAAACGCAATGAACGATCCATCCTCTTGTTCTGCAACAAGCAGTTCGGCGAGATTGCCTCTCGTATCGGGTCCGGCGGCGGCATAGATGCAGGGAATGTCGAAATTCCTCATCCTCACCGCATTGGCGCACCTCCAAGCAAGTTTCACGTCGTCTTCCGACAACCCGTGCTTCAGCGCGCAGGGAAGCACGTTTATCTCGCCTTCCATATAGAGACTCCGCAACTCCGGATCCGCTGCTTTTTATTTTACAATATCATATCACGAAAATATTAAACAATAAAGCCGTCGTGGGACAGGTTGGGTGGTTTTGCGGGGGCTCTCTTGCGGTGTTCGACAGGTTGCGTCCCGGGGGTCGCCAATTCGTTTCGGAAGGGGTGTGCTCCACTCAAGGGTTGCATCTGCCGCAGGGCTGGTAGCCTTGGGCTTGGGCTTCTTCCAGCGTGCCGTTCCAGCCTCGCCGGTTTTCGGCGCTGGCATCGGCGCGCTTGGCTTCGGAGAAGGAGGGGGCGTTGCCATCCACTTCCACGGAGGGGCTTCCCGCGTAGTCCGGCACGTTTTCAAGGGAGTACGTGCCTTGGGGACGCTCGTCTGCAGGGCCGGCAACGTCGGGGGCTTCGGATTCTGGCGAAGGGGCGGCTTCGGCCGAGGGCGCCGCGGCTTCGGCCGCTGCGGAGGGGGATCCCGCGGCACTGCGCCCTTCGCTCCCGCCGGCGCCCGCACTTGCGGTGCAGGCCGTCGTGGCCAGAAGGAGCGCGAACAGGAGGGATGCGAGGCTCAATCGCGTGCCTGCCAGGTGGTTGCGAATGGCGGCGCGACCGCTTCGGCGTCCCGCGCCGCCGTGGGGAAGGGCCCTTTCGCCTCGGCGGCACGGGCCTGCGCCTCTCGCCTCCCCGGCCGTGCCCGTGCAGCGCAACGGCGTCTTTCCGTCCGCGGGAAGGACCGCCCCGTTGCGCCCAGGCGTGCCGGGGCATGGGGAAGGCGCCGTATGGCGCCGGTGCGCCTGGGCGTTCCGCTCTGCGTCCCCGGTCGCTTCCGTGGCTTTTGTTGGCATTGACTGCATCCCCGTTTGCATTGTGGCGAACCATTATGGCAAAAGCTGCCGGCATCGGGCAACTGGCGCGCATGGAAGGAGCACCAGCCCGTGGCGTTGAACGCGCGCAGTGGCGCCCGTGCGGGCGGCGCGTCCCGGCGATGTGGTATAGTTTGGCCTGTCTCGTTGCGCGACCTGTCTTGACCGTTGTCGCGGGGGGGGGCAGTTCATATGAGGGTAGAGGACTTCCATGAATTCGTCGTTTTGGCGCGCTGCCTGAATTTCAGCAAAGCCGCTGCGGAGCTGTTCATCACCCAGCCGGCCCTTTCGAACCACATTGCGTCCATGGAGCGCGAATTGGGTTTCGACCTCGTCATCCGCGGAAAGCCCCTTGCGCTCACCCCCGCGGGGGGCAAGTTCTACCGAGAGGCCGAGTGGATGCTTTCCCATTACGAGAAAACCGTCGCCGAATGCCGGGACCTCTCGCGGGGGGAGCCGGTGCGGCTGGTGATAGAACGGCCCGTGGAAACAAGCGACGTCATTTTCATGTACGAAACGGCCGTCGTCGGCTTCATGAAGGAAAACCCCGCGGTTTCCGTGGCCCAGACGGTGTCCGAGGGGCATGCGCTTTTCGACCTTCTGGCGGACGGGTCCGCCGACACGGGGGTCGTCTTCGACCCCTGCATCATCGAGGACGACCCTTCGATGCGGGACGATTTCGGCTACGAGTGCATTCCCGGCGAGGCGGAATACGACCGGTGCCTGTGGGTGCACGAAAGCCATCCGCTCGCCTCGCGCGACGTTATCACGATCCAGGACCTCGACGGGTGCCGCATGTTCGTTGCGGCCGACGCCCGCTGGGATGCCTTTCGGGCGTGCGTCCGCGCCCTGTGCGAGCGCTGGGGCATAGCGCTTGAAATCGTGCGGCATGCGGGTTCCCACATGGAGGCGCTGCTGTCCGTGTGCGACGACGAAGTCGTCTGGCTGTGCGAGGCGGACACGCGCAAACCCCAGTACGCCCATGTGGAAAACAGGGTCTTCAAGAAGATGTCCGTTGATGGCAAGACGTTCAGCCCCGCTTTCGTCTACTCCAAGAAAAACGACAACCCCGCGCTTCGAATGCTCTTGGCGCATTTGCGGGGGCAGGCCGCGGCTTCGCCCGACGGCCTTCGCGGGCGCGGGCGATAACGATTTCCCCAAGGCGCTTCTTTTCTCGTTATAGGGCTATCAGCTTTTCGAGATGGCCCGGCGCGTCGAAGGGAAGGATAATGTCACTGCTGTAGGGGTGGCCACCTTCTGCACGCCAGTCGCGCCTTGCCCGCGCTGCGCCGTTGCGTCCGAACACGAATCTTCCAAGCGCATTGCCGACCGAAAGGCCGGTGCTTTCGCATGGCTTTCTGCCGGATGCCGCATGCGCCATGCCCGCACGATTCTCATCGGGCAGGGTGGAACAGGGGCGAATCGCGCGGGATGGGCGGGGACGAAGCCCGCCGGTCATGGCGGGAAAGGCAAAGAAGGAGGATGTGAGTATGGTTTCACCAAGCATACCCCGGCGGAGTTTTCTCAAGGCGGCTGGGGCATTGGGCGTTGCGGCGGCTGCAGGAGGGAGCCTTTCGGTGGGAAACCCCGGGGTTGCAATCGCCGACGACACGGCATTTCCCAAGCCCGCGCAAGGAAAGCCCGTCGAGGCGAAGGTCGATCCCAAAACGGGGGAAGTCACGGTCAACAAGGACGTCATCATTCGCTATTCTTCGTGCGTGGGGTGCTACAGCTCGTGCGCGAACCGCCTGAAGCTCGACCGCGCCACGGGCGAGATACTGTCCGTTGGCGGCAACCCCTACAATCCGGCATGCGCGGAGCCCTATCTTCCCTTCGACGCGCCGCTTGAAGACGCATACCGCGCCATGAGCTTCGCAAACGGCAAGGGCGCGAAGCTGCATGCGACCGTGTGTGCCCGCGGGAAGGGCACGCTCGACGCGGTCAGCCAGCCGGACAGGATCACGGTTCCCCTCAAGCGCGCGGGCGCGCGCGGAGAAGGGAAATGGCGTCCCATTTCGTGGGATGAACTGATAGAGGAAATAACCGAGGGCGGCAAGCTGTTCGCCGAACTCGGAGAGGACCGGGAGATCGAAGGCTTCAAGAGCATACACGACCCCGTCACGCCGATGGACCCCGAACAGCCCGGCTTGGGGCCGAAGTCGAACCAGCTTCTCATGTGGTCTTCGCGCGGCGACGGCAGAGGCGGGCTGAAGACGCGCTTCGCGTCCACTTTCGGGACGATGAACTCGATGGGCCACAATTCCAGCTGCGCTGCGGCAGGCGGCGCGACGTCGCTGTACAAGAGCGGCTCGGCAACGGTGTCGGACATCGACGGAGCCGAGTACATTCTTTGGAGCGGGTCGTTCCCGGGCGCCAACGGCAACAACTTCCAGCTCGTTGGCAAGCACGTCGTGGAATGCCTGAAGGCGGGCACCCTCAAAATAGACGTGCTCGACCCCACCCTGTCCAACGGCGCCGTCACGCCCACGATGGAGAACATCAAGTGGATCCCCATCAAGCCCGCCACCAACGGCGCCCTCTATGCGGCCATTGCGCAAATCCTCATGCGCGACAAGACGTACAACGCCGATGCCATGGCCTTCGCCAACTACAAGGCGGCCGTGGCCGGAGGGTACAACGCCTATTCGAACGCGAGCCATCTTGTCGTGGTGGACGAAAGCCATCCCCACTACAAGCGCCTGCTGCGCGCGGACGAGGCGGGCGTGGCCGTGGCGGAAGGCGAAGACGCCGCGGAAATACATGTCGTCATAGACGCCGAGACGGGCGCGCCTGCGGCCCATACCGCAGTTGCGAAGGGCGAGCTGTTCTTCGAAGGCGAGGTGAACGGCATCAAGGTGCGCACGGGGTTCTCGCTCATGGAGGAAACCGTGAACTACTACACGATTGCCGAATATGCCGAGATAACCGGCGTTCCCGCCGACGAGTTCGAGCGCATGGGCAAGGAATTCGCAAGCCACGGCGTGAGGGCGAGCGTCTGCACCACCTCTGCGGCCACCGCCAACGTCGTTGGCATGGACGCCCCCATCGGGCGCGAGGTCCTCACCCAGATGATTGGCGCCAACGGCATGGTTGGCGGGCGCATGACGAAACTGAGTCCCACCATCGAGGGCAAGGGCAAGCGCTACGACACGTCCACGCCCGCCGACGCCCCCAAGGTGAGCAAGGCCAACGCCACCGGGATATCGCGCGGTGGCAAGGCATGGACGAAAACCGACGAGTACAAGAACCGCAAGGCGGCTGGCGAGGCGGACCCGAAGCCGAAGCTCCCCTGGTACGCGAACGCCCCCCTGTCCGACACCCAGACTGTCATGTCGGTGGTCAACCAGTATCCGTACCAGTGCAAGATCATGCTGACGTGGATGGGCAACCCCATCCAGGCGGGGCCGGGGACGTTCCGTCAGGAAGTCATCGACAGGCTGAAGGACCCGGACGTGCTGCCGCTGCACATTGCCTGCGACGTGGTCGTGGGGGAAATGGCCCAGTACGCCGACTACATCGTCCCCGACGTGACGCAGTACGAAAGCTTCGGGTTCCCGGTCCTCACCCGTCCGGGCGGCTATGGCACCACGGTGCGCTGGGAGGCGAGCAAGCCGAAGGTCATGCAGCTTGACGACGGGCGCTATGCCTGCTGGGAAACCCTGCTCATCGACATTGCGAAAGCATGCGACCTGCCCGGATGGGGCGAAGGCGCCTTCACGGCCGCCGACGGCACCAAGTGGGATTTCAACAACGTCTACGATTACTATGCCAAGGCCCTCGCCAATTTGGCCTATGCCGAGGAAACGCCCGTGGACGACATCACCCCGGAGGAAATGGAGATGCAGGGGCTTGACGAGCTGCCCCAGGCTTTCAAGGACGCGATAAGCGCCGAGGAGCTGCCCAAGGTGATGAAGATCCTGTCCCGCGGCGGGCGGTACGAGGAACCCAATTACCTGTTCTCCAAGGACGGGCGCATGAAGAAGTCGAAGCCGATGGAGATCTGGGTGTACAACGAGAAGCGCGCCACCACGCCGAACTGCTACTCCGGCAAGACGTTCGAGGGGACGCTTGCGTACCATCCCCAGGTGTTCAGCGACCTGTCTCCCATGACGGATTACTACTCGGCCGAAGAATACCCGTTCACCGGGTCCGAGCACAAGGCGAAGTTCCGCTCGGTGTCCATGCTTGCCAACAGCCCGCTCATGCGCGATCTGTGCGAGCACAACTACGTCGAGATCAACGAGGTCGATGCGAAGAACCTCGGCATCCGCGACGGGGACACGGTGCGCTGCATAACCCCGGCCGGCGACGTCACGGAAGGCGAGGCCATGGTCAGGGCCGGCCAGGTGCAAGGGGCGTTCGCCGTATCGTTCGGGTACGGGCACCTTGCCTACGGCGCGCAGGACATCGAAATCGACGGGGAGCTGGTGCCGGGGAACAAGGCCATAGCCGCCGGAACGCGCATTGTGACGATGCTCGACCCCATAGCCTCGAAAGACGGCGCCATGGCGATCATTGCCGACAACGACGCTTCGAGTCCCGGGCGCTGCGGGGGCATGTTCAAGATAGAGAAGGCGTAAGGGAGGGGGATTGCTGTGAGCGACGTGAAATACGGGATGCTCATCGACTTGTCGCGGTGCATCGGATGCAACGCGTGCACGATAGCATGCAAACAGGAAAACGGCATCGATCTGGGTGTTTTCAACACATGGGTGGAAAGCTGGGACACCGACGAGAACGGCACCATCTGCCGGGCCAACCTGCCCAAGATCTGCAACCACTGCGAAAACCCCACCTGCGTGTCGGTTTGCCCGACGGGGGCAAGCTACGTGGCCGAGGACGGGTCGGTGCAGGTTGACGAGTCCAAGTGCATCGGATGCAAGTTCTGCATGGCGGCATGCCCCTACGGCGTGCGCCACATGGCAGGCGATTCCGGCGTCGTGCAGAAATGCACGTTCTGCCACCACCGTGTGGAAAACGGCCTGCTGCCGGCCTGCGTGGACACGTGCATCACCACGGCGCGCGTGTTCGGCGACACGAACGACCCCGATAGCGACATATCGAAGCTCCTTGCCTCCTGTGGCGGCGGCGAAGCGCTGATGGACGATATGGGGATGAACCCGCGGGTGCGCTATATCGGCCTTGATAAGACCCTGTCGTTGCAGCGCGTTTCTGCAATCCACAAGGGAGGCAATGTCAAAACTCCGTATGAGGGCAGGTAGCTACTATGGTTTGGGATGGTTTGGTGGCATGCGATTTGTTTTTGGCTGGCCTTGGGGCCTGGACGTTCATTTTCGCCACCCTTGCCCGCAAGGGCGAAGGGCTTTCCAAGGACCGGTTCGTGGGAATGATCGTCGCGTTCGTGACGGTGGCGCTCGGCGCGGTCATACTGGCTGTTGACGCCCAGGGCGGAATGAGGGACCCGCTCAAGTTCTTCAACCTGATCAGCAACCTTGGCTCGGTGATGGCGTGGGGCGTGATCTTCATCAGCCTGTTTTTGCTGGGCACGTTCGTGTGCATCGTCATGATGGCGATGAAGCGGGCGGTGCCGCGGGCGTTGGAAGTGGTCGTGTGCGTCATTGGCCTGTGCGTTTCCCTGTACACGGGGGTCCTGCTTGGTTCGGCGGCGGCTTTCCCGCTTTGGAACATCGTGGCTCTGCCGGTGGCGTTCCTTTTCTCGGCCGCCTATGCGGGCTATGCGGCATACGGCCTCGTTGCGCGCCTTGCGGGCGAAGGCGAAGCGGGCGGGCTGGCAGAGAAGCTGCATCTCGGCATTGCGCTGCCCGTTTTGGCGGGTGCGGCAATCGCCGTCGTTCTGGCGGTTGCCGCTTCCGTTCAGGGATCGGCCGGCATTGCCGCCCAGGCTTCCGTGGCCGGCATCGTGTCGGGCGATTACGCGGTCGTTTTCTGGCTTGGCGTGGTTGTCGTCGGGCTGGTTGCCCCCCTTGCGTGCAACATTGCGGCGAAAAAGGCCCCCGGGTCGGCCGGCGCGCTGAAGATTGCGGAGTACGTGTGCATCGTCATCGGCGCCTTCGCATTCCGCTACGTGATCGTGGTGGCCGCCGTGGCGATTTTCGCCTAGGGTTCGCCGATGCGGGGGAGCGATAACGTGGAACGCGAAAGCCGCCTTTCGGCGGAAGAGCTGCGCGGGTTCGCCACCATTGCCGGCCTGTGCGCGGAGGCATTGCTGACGCTTCCCGATGAGGCGCTTGTCGAGAGAGTGCGCCGCGTGCAGCAAGAGGTTGGCGAGCCGCCCTATCGGGGCATGGAGGGAAAAGACCTCGTGCAGCGGTATTACGACCGGTTCTTCGTTCCCGCAAGCAGCTGCTTCGTTCCGTTGGCAGAAAGCTGCGTGCGGGCCGCGCACGTGGAAGGAGGGGTGCGCCGGTTCGGGTCGTTCGGTGGCATGCACGCGGCCCATGTGCTGCGGTGCTATCAGGCCGCAGGGTTCGACTGCCGCGCCATCGCGGGATACGATCTGGCGGTGAAGAACCTGAAGCCCGACTCCATGGCGTGCGAGCTTCTGTTCATGGCGGCGCTCGCCGAAAAGGCGGGCGCCGCAGACGGGCACTCCTGCGACCTGCTCGTCCAGTTCGCGGACGAGCATGCCGCCCGGTGGATGCCCGATGCAGCCGATGCACTGCGCGAGCGCGGGGAGGATTTGTATTCGCAGGTGTGCGGGATGGCGGCCCGCGCCGTGGCGGACCTCGTGAGCGGGTAGCGGCATTTTGCGGCCTTCGCGCTTTCCGGCGAGGGCCGCGGCGGCATGGCGGGAACGCTGGGCCGGGGTTAGGCGCAAGCCTGCCCCGGCCCAGCTGCGTTTGGGCCGCCTGTTTGGGCGGGCGGGAGATTTCTCCACATTCGGGCTTTTCGCCGGAATCATCGCGTCGGGGCTGGCTGCGTGGCTATAATAGCGGGTAACACATGAGTAACGGGTGCATGACGAAACGCCGCCGCGGGCGCACCGTTCCGCACCGTGCCACGCCGAGACCGAGAGCAGATGGAGGAATCATGGCCTACTACTTCGACGAGCCGTCCCGCACCTTCAACGAGTACCTGCTGGTTCCCGGGTATTCGTCCTCGCGCTGCGTCCCGCAGGACGTGAGCCTGAAAACGCCGTTGGTGAAGTACCGCCGCGGCGAGGAGCCGGCCATTTCCCTGAACATCCCCATGGTGTCGGCCATCATGCAGGCGGTTTCCGACGACGGCATGGCCATTGCGCTGGCCACCGAGGGCGGCCTTTCGTTCATCTACGGCTCGCAGACCATCGAGCAGCAGGCTGCCATGGTGGCGCGCGTGAAAGACTACAAGGCCGGCTTCGTGACCAGCGACGCCAACCTGTCGCCCGACATGACGCTTGCCGACGTGGTGGCGCTGAAGGAGGAACACGGCCATTCCACCATGCCGGTCACCGAGGACGGCACGGCGCACGGCAAGCTGCTGGGCATCGTGACCGGGCGCGACTACCGCCTGTCGCGCATGTCGCTGGACGAGAAGGTGGCGGACTTCATGACGCCGCGCGAGAAGATGGTGGTGGCGCCGGCCGACACGTCGCTCAAGGAGGCCAACGACCTCATTTGGGACCACAAGCTGAACTCGTTGCCGGTGGTGGACGCCGACGACCACTTGATGTACCTGGTGTTCCGCAAGGACTACGACTCCCACAAGTCGAACCCCAACGAGATGCTGGACGCCCACAAGCGCTACATGGTGGGCGCGGGCATCAACACGCGCGACTACGCCGAGCGCGTG
>CAJFUR010000155.1 GCA_904420215.1 uncultured Eggerthellaceae bacterium | reverse complement strand
GAACGCGCCCATGATGAGCAGCGCGTCCACCGTGTGCGTGTAACGCGCCCAGATGGAGGGGTTCGCCGCCGCGGCAAGGAAGTCGGTAATGACCGCCTTGCTGCCGTCGGCTGCCAGCTCGGCGCCGGCGGGCGTCTGCATCCACGAGTTCGCGATCAGGATCCACAGGGCCGAGAGACACGACCCCAGCCACACGAGCCACGCCGACACCATGTAGAACTTCGGCGAGACGCGCTTGCGCCCGAACAGCAGCACGCCCAGAAACACCGATTCCAGGAAGAACGCCAGCAGCGCCTCGGCCGCCAGCGGCGCGCCGAAGATGTCGCCGACGAAGCGGGAGTAGTCCGCCCAGTTCGTTCCGAAGGAGAACTCCATCGTGATGCCCGTGGCCACGCCGATCGCGAACGTCGCGGTGAAGATTTTCACCCAGAATTTGGTGGCCGCCGCGTCCTTTTCGTTGCGCGAGCGGTAGTACCGTGTTTCGTTGATGGCGAGAATCAAGCCCAAACCAATGGACAGCGGCACAAAGAAGAAATGATAGGCCACCGTGGCTGCAAACTGTATTCGCGACAGCAACGCAACATCAGTGAAGATTTCCATCGCACACCCCCTTTTACTTTTTCTTTTCCCGTCTTGTGTGAACTTGCGCAAACGCCTCGCCTTGCCGGCCCCTTGCGGGGCTCCGGTGCGCGCTCCGGCGGCAGCGCGCCACTCCGGAGAACCCCTCCGGCCCGCCGTCGCGGGGCGCCCCATGCAGCCCGCCGCCACGGGGCGTCGCCCGCCCCTTCCCGGCGCGGCTTGGCGGGACGCCCTGTGCTGCGGACTCCAATTGCCCCCATGATAGCACCATTTTCCCGCATGCGCATCTTTAATTGCTAGTATTTTTATATCATTTTGGGAAAGAAGGGAACGGGGACGGGCGGCAGTCGGCGACGAGGGCAGGAGCGGCAAGCGTGCAGCGGCGCGGCAGCCGGCGGCGCGGGGGCGGGGGCGCTGGTCAGCCGTTGGCGCGGGGCGCTTACGACGAGGCGGCTCCCATTCAGAACGTACTTCTGGTCAGCCGTCGGCGCGCGCTGCGTTTCCGCCGGCAGGCGCGCCTGCATCCGCCGCAGCTTCCACCAGGTCGATCAATTCCTGCTGCGAATGCACGCCAAGCTTGCGGTAGATGTGCTTCACGTGCGTTTTCACGGTGTTGCGCGAAATGACGTAGTGGCTCTGCACGAAGCTGCCGTTGCGCCCCCGCGCCAGCATGGCGAATATCTCCGTTTCGCGCTCGGTGAGTCCGTGCCGCTCTCCCAGCTCCCGACAGCGGCCTTCCACCGACTCCGCCTCCGCCGCTGCCCCGCCCTGCTCGAGCACGGGCCTTTCGATGCCCCCGATGGTGTCCGTAAAGCTGAACCTGCGCAGGCCCACCCACAGAAACGCGACGAACGCGAACAGCCCCACCGCCACGATGGCGTCCGCAAGGTGGCCGTCTGCCAGCGCCAGGTCGTTCACCGAGTGGCCCGCCACGGCTCCGGCGAGCACGCCCAGAGCATGCGCCGCCTCCACGATGCACAGCGACGGCACGAGCGCGAACGCGTTCTGCTTGCCAATGGAAACCAGCACCAGCCACATGAGAATGGAAAAGCATGTGGTTCCCAGCCGGATGAGCGCGTTGGCGGTGGCGCTTTCCGACCCGGAAACGAACGGCGCAACCACGAACCCTGCAATGACCAGCAGAATGGCGAACGAGAACAACGCGTCTTCCCCCCGTTCGTCGCCCCGCCACACCAGCCACGACACCACCAGCAGCGCCACCGACCCCGCCAGGCCCACGCCAATGGGCGCATGCATGACCTCGTTGAGCGTCAGCCCGAAGCCGGAAGCCACCCCAAACAGCAGGATGCACCCGAACAGCGCGTGGCCGGGGGCGAGGAACGCCTTGGGCTGCGCCAGTTCCATGTCGGCCACCTTCGCCCCGGGCGCACGGCCGACGAAAAATGGCGCCGCCTTGCGGTACGTGAGCGCCATGACGGCCAAGCCCAGCCCCGCCATCAACGCCATGCCCAAGGCAAACGGCGGCTGCATGTCCAGCGCCTGCACGGCATCGCCCAACGTGGTGCCCAGCGCCACGGACGCCGCCGCGGCCTTGAAGAAGGGCAGCCCGCACAAGGCAATGCCCAGCAGGACGTTCGTCCACACGCGCCCGGCGGAGAACAGGAGCAGCCCCACGAGCGTCATCGGGCGGTTCTGCATCTCCACGGCCAGGAACAGGATGCAGACCGAGCAAGCCAGAAGAAAGGCGGCCACCGCCGTGAGCAGCCGGCAGTCCAGCATGCCGGCCCCGTGCCGGGACACGTAGTGCAGCACCACATACAATGCGACGAAAAACAGTGTGTTCAATTCCCGCGCTATGCCGAAATACGAGGCCACAGACGCGTACAGGACGCCGTTGAGCGCCCATCCCAAAAGCACGGACGCCGCCATGGCCAGAAGGCACGGCACGGCGCCTCCCCGCCACAGGCCCCCGCCCTGCGCGCCCTTCGCCCCGGCGCCGGACATGGCCGCACGCAAGCCTTTTTCGCCGCAGTCTCCCACCAACCACCTCGCAATCGCCGCCCCGCCGCATGCGGGAAAACGCATTTTCCGCAACCGCAGGAAAACCTGCATCGCCATGCCCATTATACCGCCCGCCACCCGGCATTACGCCGACACCGCCCCGCAAATCCCCCCAGCGGGGTGAGCGTGGAAACCGGGCTTTGAGGAGAAATACCCTTCGCGGGGGCAGTGACGCGCCGGATGGGCGGCTGTACCGTAGAGGCAAGGCGGCGGGCCCGCGAAGGCACACTGCAGACGTGCGCCGCAGGGAGGCGCCGCGGCGCACGGGCCGAACGCGAGGCCGAAAGGGACCGTCCAGCGACGCGCCGCGAACCGTGGAGCCGCAGGACGGCCTTCGCAACCGCCGCCGAGGGACCAAGGGAAGAACACAGGGAGGAAACCATGCAGAAGAATCAACAGGGTTTGACGCGCCGCAGCTTCCTTGCGGGGCTGGCGGGGGCAGGCGCCCTCGCGACGGCGGGGCTGGCCGGATGCGCGCCGCGTTCCGCTTCCGAGGCGAGCAAGGAAAGCGCGGCATCCCCGGAAAGCGCCGGCGCCGCGTCCGCGTCCGGCAACCCCGGCTGGCTGGGCGACGAGCCCGCCATCGACGGCGTTGACGAAACGCGCGAGACGGACCTCCTGATCGTCGGCGCGGGCAACGGCGGCATGGCCGCGGCGGCCTATGCGGCCGACCTGGGCATGGACTTCGTGATCTGCGAGAAGGGCGAAGTCGTGGGCGCAACCCGCCACTGGTTCGCCGCACTCGACACCGAACCGTTCGCGTCGCAGGGCGTCACGGTGGACCGCCAGCGCCTCATGGGCGAGATCGTCCGCTACTCGCAGGGCAACTGCGACCAGCGCCTCATCAAGATGTGGATGGACGAAAGCGGCGACATGTTCACGTTCGTGGACGGTATCATGGCGGCCGGCGGCGCGCACGTGATTGCCGACGAGTACGAAATGCCCGGCGGCATGGGCGGCACCGACTACTACACCCCGCCGTTCGAGCACCATTACGCCGATGCCAACGGCGGGCGCGACATAGAAGAGCGCAACGTCCTGTTCGAGAAGCACATCAACGAGGCCGGCTACGAGGTGACCTACGGGCACAAGCTGGTCAAGCTGGTGCGCGAAGACGGCGGGCGCGTCAGCGGCGCCATCTTCGAAACCGCAGACGGCATCGTGCAGATAAACGCCGCCAAGGGCGTGCTGCTGACCACGGGAGGCTACCCCGCGAACCCCGACATGCTCACGGCGCTTTCGCCCGTGACCGCGCAGTCGGTGACGGCCTTGGGCTACAACCAGAACAACACGGGCGACGGCATCAAGGCCGCCTTGTGGGCCGGCGCCGCGAAAGACCTCACCAGCGCCACGATGATCTTCGACCGCGGCCTCGTGGCCCCGGGCACGAAGGCCGGCTACACCGAGGAGAGCATCGAGGCCGGCCAGCCCCTGTTCCCCGGCAACGGCCAGTTCAACCCCGGCACGCAGCCGTTCCTCAAAGTGAACATGAACGGCGAGCGCTTCGCCAACGAATCGGCCGACTACGACTACCTCCCCCATGCGGCGGCGCAGCAGCCCGGCGGCGTGTACTGCAGCATCTGGGACGCCAACTTCGGCGACGACGTGCAGCGCTTCCACACGCTGGGCTGCTCGGCCATGACGCGCAACATGGTGCTCGGCTTCAAGAAGGACGACGGCACCTACGACCTGGACGCGTTCTTCGCGGAGCAGCTTGAGGACGGGCGCCTGCAGAAGGCCGACACGCTGGAAGAGCTCGCCGAAAAGCTCCAGCTTCCCGTGGATGCCTTCCTTGCCACCTGCGAGCGCTACAACGAGCTGTTCGACGCGCAGGAAGACGCCGACTTCGGCAAGGAGGCCTACCGCCTGAGCGCGCTGCGCACGCCCCCGTTCTACGGCGCGACGCTGGGCGGCACGCTGCTCACCACCATCGACGGCATTCGCATCAACCACCACTGCCAGGCGCTCGACACGCAGGGCCAGCCCATCGAAGGCCTGTATGCCGCCGGCGACTGCTCGGGCAGCGTCTTTTCCGGCTGCTACCCCGACCAGCTGCACGGCTTCGCCTGCGGGCGAACCATGACCGAGGCCATTCACGTGGTCAAGCAGGTGGCGGGGCTGTAGGCTGGCCGACTGGTGGCCCGGCCGCAGCCAACCGGCAGTGGCGGGGCCGTAGGCCAGCCGCAAACCGGGCGGGCGCCAGCCCAGCCGGCAGCCGGGACAGGTGCCGCCCAACGAGCAATCGGACGGGCGGCACGCAAAGCCGCGGCAAACGACATCCCCGGCTCCGAGGCGACCCCTCCCGCCTCGAAGCGCAACCGCCGCCCCCAAGGCCAACCGAACGGCCTTGGG
Organism: uncultured Eggerthellaceae bacterium; assembly: GCA_904420215.1. GTDB lineage: Bacteria > Actinomycetota > Coriobacteriia > Coriobacteriales > Eggerthellaceae > CAJFUR01. Next base: position 963 of record CAJFUR010000155.1, on the reverse strand, counting down.
GGCGGCAGCATTGAGAGGCGCACAGGCGCGGGGACGGCGCAGGGGCGTCCTCCCCAAGCGTCCCAACGGCACCGGCTGGCGTCAGTTTAGTAGTAGCGGTAGTACGCCGCGCAGCTGCCTTCGCTGCTGACCATGCAGGGGCCGACCGGGTTTTCGGGCGTGCACACCTTGCGGAACAGGGGACATTCGCTCGGCGCCATGACGCCGCGCAGCACGTCGCCGCAGCGGCAGCCCTTGGGGTCCTGCGTGGGTTCCACCTGCGGACGGAAACGCTCCACGGCGTCGAACTCCGCATACTCGCCGCGGATGCGGTAGCCCGATCCGGGGATCTCGCCCAGGCCGCGCCACGTGGCCGTGCAGGTTTCGAACACCTCGTCGATGGCGGCGAGCGCTGTGGGGTTGCCTTCGGGCATGACGCCGCGCGCGTAGGCGATCTCTATCTCCGCGCGGCCCTCGTGCAGCTGGCGCATGATCATGGCGATGCCCTGCAGCACGTCCACCGGCTCGAACCCGGTGATGACCCCCGGGACGCCGTACTTTTCGGCCAGGAACCGGTACGGCTCCATGCCGATGATGGTGCTCACGTGCCCCGGCAAGATGAGCGCGTCCAGCTTCAGCTGCGGGTCGTTCACAATGGCCTCCAGCGCGCCGGGCATGTTCTTGTGCGCGCCGAACACCGTGAAGTTTTCAAGGCCGCGCGCCGCCGCGCGCTTGATGGCCATGGCCACCAGCGGCGTGGTGGTTTCGAAGCCCACGCCCACGAACACGATCTGGCGCTCGGGATGCTGTTCGGCCAGCGTCAGGGCGTCCAGAGGCGAGTACACGATCTCGATGGAGCGCCCCGCCGCCTGCTCTGCAAGCAGGCTGGACGTGGAGCCCGGCACGCGCGTCATGTCGCCGAACGTCGCGATGGTGACTTCGGGCACGCGGGCCAGCGCAATCACCGTGTCGATGTCGCGGTTC
>CAJFUR010000154.1 GCA_904420215.1 uncultured Eggerthellaceae bacterium | reverse complement strand
TATGGTGGAGGCGCGGAGAATCGAACTCCGGTCCATACTACCTTGTCCATGAGGCCCTACAGGCTTAGTCGGCGGTCGGGGTTCGGGGCGCGTCGGTCCGCCGACCAACGTCGCCGCCCCTAGCCGGTTCCGTCTTTTCCCTGGCCATACCGGCTACGTGCCAGGGAGCATTCCCCTGAAATGATGCCGAACCGCGGATCGGGGAAGTTCCGCGGACGACAGCCAGGCGCGATTAAGCGGCCATGGCGAGCGCCGGAGCGCTCTGAGTCTTAGCTTTGCCAATTAAATTGACGGTACCCCTGTTTAACGTGGCGAGGAGACCACGGCCTGCTCCCCATTTCGAACGTACCATGTCGAAACCAGTCGCCCCCGAATGCATGCCATGCCGCGCCCGCCGCAAAGGGGCGGAACATGCGGCAGGAGGGTTCTGCGCTCCACCTTTTCAAAGTGCCGCCCACCCGCCTCGGCGTCTTGGGCGCACTCGGCGGACTTCTTTGCGGGCGCCTCCCCAAAAGGGAGGATAGTCCATTGTAGCGCCGCGGCGGCTCCTGTCAAGGGAGCGGCCGCCAAGCCTGCGAGGGACTGGCGGCCCGCAGTGCGCAGGTGCGCGGGTCGCGTCCACGACGGACCCGCGGCCGCCCGCGCCGCGCGGCATGGCCACCCGCGTGCCGCGTCAACTGCAGCGGCCCGCGGCGCGCTACTTCTTCAGCAGGCTCTTGAAGTCCAGGGCGCTCTTGATGTCGTCGAAGGCGCCCTTGAGTTCGGCGGCCACGGCCACGCCGTCCTTGTAGATGGCGTTCATGTCACCGGTCGCCCTGGCGACGCCCTCCTTGGTGATGCCCAGGTCGTAGGGGTTGTCCTCCCCGTCTTCGGCATCGGGGTCGGCGTCCTCCACGTAGTAGTACTCCACCTCGTTGCCGTCTTCGTCCAACAGCGTGAAGCCTATCTCGTTGTCGTCCTCGTCCACCAGATAGCTCACGATGTCGTCTTCGTCGAACTCGATCTCCACTTCCTCGTAGGCGTCCCCGTCTTCGCCGGCGGCATCCTCCCCGTCGGCGGTGCCGCGCGCCTCGTCGGCATCCACCACGTGAAAGCCCGCCTCGCCCAATTCCTCCAGCTCGTCCGCCTCTTCGGCGTCCGCAGCGGCCAAGCCGCCGTCGCCTGCGGCGGAAAACTCGCCTTCGCCCTGCGGGCCTTCTTCGGCATAGTAGAACTGGTCGTAGGCGTCTTCGAGGTCGGTTTCCTCGGCGTCGGCTCCCAGCTCGTCGTCTTCGAAGTCCTCGACGTCCTGGGTTTCCGCCTCCTCGTCCACCTGTTCGGCTTCGGTTTCGGCGCCGTCTTCCATGGTTTCAAGCTCTTCGTCTGCGTCCATGCCGTGTCCTTTCCTTGCCAACCGCCCCGTGCGCGCCGCATCCCGTCGGGCGCGGCGTGCGGCGCGGGAGCGCGCCTAGCGGGAGCGCTCCTTCAGGGCGCGATCGATCTCGCGGCGCGCGTCGCGCTCCTTCATGCTGGCGCGCTTGTCGTGGAGCTTCTTGCCGCGCGCGACGGCCAGCTCCACCTTCACCAGGCCGTTTTCCTTGAAATACATCTTGAGCGGAACCAAGGCCATGCCCTTTTCCCGCGCCTGCTCCTGCAGCATGCGTATCTCCTTCTTGTGCAGCAGGAGCTTGCGCTTGCGGTCGGGGTCGGGGTTGTTGATGTTGCCCTGCGCGAACGGCGCTATGTGCACGTTGTGCAGCCACACCTCGCCGCCGCGCACGAGTGCGAAGCAGTCGGTCAGCTGGCAGTTGCGCTCGCGCAGCGAACGCACTTCCGTGCCGGTGAGCTCGATGCCCGCCTCGAGGGTTTCCACGATCTCGTATTCGTGCAGGGCGCGGCGGTTCTTCGCGATCACCTTTTCCTCGCGCCTTCCCGGTGCGCTCACTGCACGCCCGTCCCTTCCGCGCCGCCGTGGCCGCCGGAAGCGCCGGCGCGCGGCGCGCCTGCGGGCGCCGCCTTGCCCCCGCCCGGCGCCCCGGGCGCCTCCGCCCGCCCGCCTTCGGGGCCGCGTGCGGCAACGGGGGAAGCCATGCCGGGAACGAAGCAGGCGCCTTCGTCCAAGTCGAGCGCGAAGCGCACCACGAGCCTGACCGTGTCCTCCAAGTCGGAAAGCGCCACCACTTCCGTGGGCGTGTGCATGTAGCGCAGCGGCACGGACACCAGCCCGCAGGGAATGCCCCCGCGCGCCACCTGGATGGCGCGCGCGTCGGTGCCGGTCACGCCCGGCTCGGCCTCCACCTGATACGCGATGCCCTCCGCCTCCGCGGCGGCCACCAAACGCTCGAACACCGCGGGGTTGATGTTGGGGCCGCGCGCGATGACCGGCCCCTTGCCGCAGACGATGCTGCCATGCTTGGCCTTGTCGATGCCCGGGTAGTCAGTGGCGTGCGTCACGTCGAACGCCAGGCCCACGTCGGGATGCACGCCGTAGGCGCTCGTCTCGCCGCCGCGCACGCCTATTTCCTCCTGCACGGTGGCCGCCGCCACGAAGTCGCCCGCCGCGCGGCCCGCCGCCGCCAACTTCTCCAGAACCCGCACGGCAACCCACACGCCGGCCTTGTCGTCGAACGCGCGCGACACGGCCATGCCCGCGCCGAAGCGCTCGAACCCGACGCCGAACGTGATGACGTCGCCCACGCGCACGAGCTTCTTCACGCGCTTGGCAGGCATGCCCACGTCGATGACCAGCTGGTCGAGGGGCGTCACGGTCTTCCGCTCGTCGGGCGAGATGAGGTGGATGGGCTTGCGCCCCACCACGCCGCGCAGCACGCCGCCGCGGGCGTGCACGTCAACGCGCATCCCCGGCAGGATGGCCGCGTCCACGCCGCCGACGGCGGACACGCTCAGGAATCCGTCGTCGCTCACGTAGGTGACCATGAGGCCTATCTCGTCCATGTGCGCGGCCAGCATGAGCGAAGGCCCCTTGCCGCGGCCGGCCAGGCGGGCGTGCACCGACCCCATCACGTTGGTTTCCACTTCGTCGGCCACAGGCGCCAGCCGCTCGCGCACGAGTTCGGCCACGGCCTCCTCCGACCCGGTGGGGGAAGGCGTCTCAAGCAGCGCCTTCAGGAACTTGAGGTTCTTCTTTTTCATGGCGGCTCCCTTGCCTGCTCGAATGGCCGCCGTCGGGCGCGCGGCGCGCGGGAGGGCGGCGTGCGCGGCGGGCGGCGCCGCGCGGGTTTGCAAGTGACTCATTATAGCGTGCCCGCCCAGCGGCGTGCACGCGTTTTCCGGCTTGATGCGGGGGCGTTTACCAGCCGCGCGACACCGGAGGGCGGCGGGGCGCCACGGCGGGAAGCAGCGCGGGCGCCGCCCGCCGGCCCGCGACGCCTTACCAGTACTCCTTCTTCTTGGCGCGCTTGCGCACGGGCTTCGGCGCGCGGAAGTCCAGCTCCAGCTGGCCGTCGCCCACCGCCTCGCGCGACTTCTTGCGCTCCACCTTGTCGATGGTCCACGAGACGGCGTCCTTGCCGAACAGCTCCAGCATGCGCATGCGCGCGTCGTGCCCGTTGGCCTTCGTGCCCGCGCGGGCGTCGCTCTCGAACTCGAACACCCCTTTCGCACGCTGGGCAGAGGCCGAAGGCGAGCGGTAATGGGCGATGTAGGTCTGCATCGGGCGCGCGTCCGTCCTTTCCTGTATCCGTCGCGGGCGCGGCCCCGCATGGCCGCACGGCCCGTGCAGCCGCACGCCGTCCAGCGGCCATGCGGGGTCGCGCGGCTGCGTGCCATTCCGCGCATCTCCACGCGGCTCCATGCGGCCCCGCGGCGTGCACAACCGCACGCCGTCCAGCGGCCGTGCAGTTCCGCACAACCCAGCGGCACCCGCGGCCGCACGGCCCGCGCAGCCGCCCGCTGCTTCGTGCGGCTTTCCATGATACCACGCACCTGCCCGCGCGGCCCGCATCTCACGTCCGTTCCACGCCGGCTCAACGAAACGCCAACCGCTGCGCGGGCGCCGCCGCGCGCGCCCTACAATGGCGGGCGAGCAACCAAGCGAAGGTGGACCCATGAGCATTGTCATTCCCCGCGAGCGCCCGGCAAGCATGCGCGGCGCGCCCGCCCACCAACCGGAAACGTCTGCGCAGGCCAGGGCATTGGAGTGCGCGCCCGCGCCCAACCGGCAGATCATCGTGTCGAACCGCCTGCCCTACCGCGTGGACGTGGACGGGGCGGGCGGGATCTCCCTCTCGCGCAGCACAGGAGGGCTGGCCAGCGCGCTCGGGCCGCTGCACGAGCGCTCGGGCAACCTCTGGATAGGATGGGCGCAGGACGGCGAGGAACACGACGCGGCCACCACCGTGCGCATCGACACGGCGCTGGCCGAGCGCGCCTGCATGCCGATACACCTGGACGAAGAAGACGCCGCGCTGTACTACGAGGGGTTCTCGAACTCCACGCTGTGGCCGCTGTTCCACGGGTTTCCCCAAAGCACCCGCTTCGACCAGCAGGCGTGGGAGGCCTACGTGCGCGTGAACGAGCGGTTTTGCGACGCCGTGGCGGCAGTGGCGCGGGCGGGCGACACGGTGTGGATACAGGACTACCACCTCATGCTCCTGCCCGCGCTCGTGCGCGCGGCCCTGCCGGGGACGCACGTGGGGTTTTTCCTGCACGTCCCCTTCCCCGACTACGAGACGTTCCGCATGCTGCCTTGGCGCGCCGAGTGCGTGCGCGGCGTGCTGGGCGCCGACCTCGTGGGGTTCCACGCCTACGACTACGTGCGGCATTTCCTTTCCAGCTGCCGGCGCATCGCGGGGCTGGAGAACCGCACGGGCACGATGTGCGTGGAGGGACGGCTGGTGCAGGCCGACGCGTTTCCGCTGGGGATAGACTACGAGCGGTTCCGCCGCGCCGCGCAGGAGCCGGCCACGCAGGCCGCCTGCGCCCGCCTCTCCGAAGGCCCCGGCCACAAGGGCTGCAAGGTCATGCTCTCCGTGGAGCGGCTGGACTACGCGAAGGGCGTGCCCGAGCGCCTGCGCGCCTACCGCGCCTTTTTGAGCCGGCATCCCGAATGGCGCGGGCGGGTGGTACTGGTGCTGGTCACCGTGCCCTCGCGCGAGAACGTGGCGTCGTACCAGGCGCTCAAGGGCGAGATAGACGAGCTGGTGGGGCTGGTGAACGGCGAGTTCGCCACGCTTGCGTGGACGCCCATCGACTACTACTACCGCTCGCTTCCCTTCGAGTCGCTAGTGTCGCTGTATGCGGCGAGCGACGTCATGCTGGTCACGCCTTTGCGCGACGGCATGAACCTGGTGTGCAAGGAATACCTCGCCTGCCATGACGGGCGCGGCGGCGTGCTGGTGCTTTCGGAGATGGCCGGCGCCGCCTGCGAGCTGCAGGAGGCGCTGGTGGTGAACCCCTTCGACCAGGAGGGGCTCGTGCGCGCCATGGAGCGGGCGCTGAGCATGCCCGAGCGCGAGCAGCGCCGGCGCAACGCCCCCATGCAAAGGCGGCTGGCACGCTGCACGTCGCAGAAATGGGCCCGCGAGTTCCTGGACGCGCTCGGCGCGGTGAAGGCGCGGCAGGACGCGCAGCGCGCCCGCCTGCTGGGACCCGCCGCCGCAGATCGCCTCGCCGAGGCGTTCGGGGCCGCGCGGCGCCGCGCGATCCTTCTGGACTACGACGGCACCCTCATGCCGTTTCGCGACGACCCGGCGCAGGTGCGCCCCGACGCCGCGCTCGTGGACACGCTGCGGCGGCTGGGCGCGTGCGCGGCCAACGCCGTCGTGGTGGTTTCGGGGCGCGGGAGAGACACGCTGGAGGAGTGGCTGGGGTCGCTGCCCGTGTGCCTGGTGGCCGAGCATGGCGCCTGGGTATGCGACCGGCCGCAGGGGACGTGGAGGCTTCAGGAGCCCATGGCCGCGGACTGGAAGGACGGGGTGCGCGAAGTGCTCGACGGGTTCGTGGACCGCACGCCCGGCGCGTTTCTGGAAGAGAAGGACTGCTCGCTGGTGTGGCACTACCGGGCATGCAGCCCCGAAGTGGCCGAGCGGCGCATCGTGGAGATCAAGGGCATGCTGGCGGAGACGCTGGAGGGCCGGGGCCTGGCGCTCATGGACGGCAACAAGGTCATCGAGGTGAAGCCGCGCGGCATCGACAAGGGGCGCGCGGCCAGCCGATGGCTGTCCGACCCGTCTTTCGACTTCCTGCTTGCCGCTGGCGACGACCGCACCGACGAGGACGTGTTCGAGGCCGCACCCCAAGGCGCCTGGACCATCCACGTGGGCGGCGGCCCCACCGCGGCGCGCTACGCCCTCGAAGGCCCCGCCGAAATGCGCGCGCTCCTGCACACGCTGGCAAGCCTTTCGTCATGAGGAGGAAGGTCGGAGGACGAAGCGGACGAGACGCGGATGGCCAGGGAATGCGGGGGGGTCGTGCTGCCGCACAACCACCCGGCAAGCGTTCCGCCGTCGTACAGGGACTTCCTCACGGCGGCATCCGAGGAGAACGTGAAAGCCTCCGTCATCTTGGGGCACGACGGGAGTGTCTGGTTTGTATCGATCCCCAATCACTTGTCTGCCGCAATTGCCGATGCGCTTGAAGATGCCCATAATAGGCTTGCGGCGCAATATGGCGAATTCGCCGAGGTAAAAGCCGTGGGTGAGATCGCGTTTGAAAACGGAAAGCGTAACCTGTTCGATTTTAGGAGGTTGAGATGACAGAAGAGAAGCTATATCTCGTGATGGACGACACGAATTGTCATCTCGACCCCAAGGACGCGCCGAAGCCGTCTCGCGAGGACGAAGAGCGCCTAGAGAAAGACCTTGAGCGCATATTCGAAAAACACTTCGGAAAGCCAAGGAAAAGGCCATAGCCTAGCCTTCGTCATTGCATAGCACATGTCAGCCCGCCGACCGGCGGGCTTTCCGTTTTTCGCGGCCCAGTTTGTGACATGCGTGCGACCATGCACGGCGGACGCGCGGCTGCTCGCGCATCCGACCACCGCCGCCCAAGCCCCGCCGGCCCCTCCGGCGGGGCGCTGTTTTCCCTGAAACCCGCATTGGCCCTGCAACCGAGTTCGCGACACGTCCCGCATATTCCATTGCGTCTGGGACAGCTCAAAGTCCGTTTATTGGCAGAGAAAACCGCGCTCCCTTTGCGGGGAGTGACGACGGACGAGCGCCCGGAGTTCCGCCGGATGGTATTTCAATCCGCACTCCCCTTGCGGGGAGTGACTAGACCTCGTGGAGGGAGACGACGGCTACGGGACATTTCAATCCGCACTCCCCTTGCGGGGAGTGACTGTCACATTCGGGTCCGCCTGCGCCGACGTCCAATTTCAATCCGCACTCCCCTTGCGGGGAGTGACTAACCGTGGGGGCGGTGAACGTGACAGTCTCTGGATTTCAACCCGCACTCCCCTTGCGGGGAGTGACACCCTGTTCGGCGCCGACGAGATAGCCGTCACCTACATTTCAACCCGCACTCCCCTTGCGGGGAGTGACTTGGCCGGCGTGTTGAACATGCGGAAGGTCCGATTTCAACCCGCACTCCCCTTGCGGGGAGTGACGAGAGCTCCAAGGACAAAAAAGGGCCCCTCCGAATTTCAACCCGCACTCCCTTTGCGGGGAGTGACGGCGCTCTCTTGGCAGGGCTCCGCCCATGCACCCGGATTTCAACCCGCACTCCCCTTGCGGGGAGTGACC
>CAJFUR010000153.1 GCA_904420215.1 uncultured Eggerthellaceae bacterium | reverse complement strand
GCCGTCCAAGGGCACGTCGTTCAAGGTGGAGGTGTTCATCGAGGCGCTCGACCGCATGAACCTGCTGCGCGACGTGACGGTCATCCTTTCGGAAATGGGCGCCAACGTGCTTTCGTGCAGCACCTCGTCGCACCGCGACGGCATGGTGGAGATGCGCTTTCTGTTCCAAGTGTCCGACATCGCGCACATCGACCTGGTGCTGAAGAAGCTGCGCAGCGTGGAGGGGGTGTTCGACGCCCGCCGCATGGTGGCGGGGAAGGGGTCTAAAAAGAAGTGACCTGCGACGGGCAGGGTGGGAGTTCGGCATCGTTCAGTCGCTCAGACAGTCCTGAGGTCGCACGAAAGCCCCTGCGACGGATGCTTGGGGCGGGGCGCCCGGGTTCCGGCACCATTCAGTCGCTCAGACAGTCCTGGGCTCGCGCGAAACGCCCACAAGCGCCCGCTCGGGCGCAGAAGACGGTGTGTGAACAGTCCACTGGACTGTTCACCCTGCGGAACTCGCTTGGTGAATGGCACCGGAACCCGGGCGCCCGTTGCAGGGGGCTTTCGGCTCGTGCGGAACTCGCTTGGTGAATGGTGCCGGAACCCGGGCGCCACGGCTCGCTATCTTTTTAGAACCCGAAAAAGGGAAGGCTTTGTTCTTGTTGGGCGGTTTTTGGCGAGGGTTGGAGGTTGCGGATGATTCGCAGGTATGAGGTTCAGGGCGCGTGCGTGGATGTGGAGTGCCTGGTCATGGGGATGCTCGAGAACAACGTGTATCTCATTGGCGACGGCGAGGCCACGTTCGTGGTGGACCCCACGTGCAACGTGCCGGACATTCTGGAGGCGCTCGGCGAAAGGCGGCTGGCCGCCATCGTGCTGACGCACCACCACGCCGACCACATGGGGGCCGCATGCGCGCTGCGCGAGGCCACGGGGGCCACGGTCATAGCGTCTTCGGTGGAGGCGCCCTTGGTGGAGGACCCGAAGAAGGTGGGAACCTCGCCCCTGCCGGTGCCGCAGGCCTGCCCGGTGGACTACCGCGTGGAGGACGGCGACGTGGTGCGCATTGGCAACATGGCGTGGAAGGTGCTGCTCACGCCGGGGCACAGCAAGGGGAGCATGTGCTGGTATCTGGTGCCGCAATTCGGCAACCACGCCGAGGGCGCTCCCGTGCTGGTGTCCGGCGACACGCTGTTCGCGGGCGCCACGGGCCGCACCGACTTCGAGGGTGGCAGCGAGGAAGACATGCGCGCCTCCATGACGCGCTTGGCAATGCTGCCCGACGAGGCCATCGTGCTGCCCGGGCACAACGAGCAGACCACGATTGGGGCGGAGCGCCGCCGCACGATAGCCCGCTGGGGCCGCGAGGAGTAGAGCCTGCCGGACGCGTGCGGCCCGCGACGGGGCGCGGCGACTGGGCGGCGTTCCGGCACGCCGCCGCCCAAGCCCCGCACCCGTTGGGCGCCGCTTTACGCAAATTTTACGGAACGTGCCAACCTTCCACGTAAAAAGGCCTTGCGGCATCCGTTGCAAGATCAAAAATGCGTTAAACTTCTAGCGTTCGGGCTTTTCGTCTTCGAGACTGCGTGGGTGGAAGGGATCTCGTGACCATAGACTGGGCCGTTTTTTTGGCCGAACTCGCGTCCAATCCTGTCTTGGTGGCAGTGACCCTGCTCAATATCGGCGTCATCGTGGTGAACGGGGCCACCGACGCTCCCAACGCCATTGCCACGGTGGTTTCCACGCGTGCCATGAAGCCCAAGGCGGCCATCCTCATGGCCGCCGTCTGCAATTTCTTCGGCCTGCTTCTGGTGTCGCTGGTGACGGCGGCCGTCGCCCACACCATATTCAGCATGGTGGATTTCGGGGGAGACGCGCAGCAGTCGCTCATCGCGCTCATGGCCGCCATGGTGGCCATCATCGTGTGGGGCACGGTGGCGTGGTTCTTCGGCATCCCCACCAGCCAAAGCCACTCGCTCATCGCGGGGCTCACCGGCGCGGCCATTGCCCTGCAGGGCAGCTTCGACGCCATCAACGGCGCCGAGTGGATGAAGGTGATCTACGGCATTGCGCTTTCCACCTTGCTGGGCTTTTTTCTGGGTTGGGCGAATTCCAAGCTCGTCGGGCGTTTCTGCCGCAACATGGACCGTCGCGGAACTGCGCGGTTCTTCCGCCGCGCGCAAATAGTCTCGGGCGCGGGCGTGGCGTTCATGCACGGCGCGCAGGACGGCCAGAAGTTCATGAGCATTTTCGTGCTGGCCATCACGCTGGCCATGGGAGTGGGCCAAGCCGACCAGATGGCGCTTCCCGTTTGGCTCATGCTTTTCTGCGCGCTCAACATGGGGCTGGGAACGGCCGTGGGGGGCGAGCGCATCATCAAGAGCGTCGGGGTGGATATGGTGAAGCTGGAGCCGTATCAGGGCTTCTCCGCCAGCGTCGCGACGTTTTTCTGCCTGATGCTGTCCACGTTCGCGGGCTTGCCCGTTTCCACGACGCATACCAACACCACTGCCATCATGGGCGTGGGTGCGGCGAAGCGCAAAAGTGCCGTGAAGTGGGGGATTGCCATCGACATGGTGAAGACGTGGGTGCTCACGTTCCCGGGCTGCGGCCTGATGGGGTTCGTGTTCGCCCGCCTGTTCCTGCTGTTTTCGTAGAAGGGGTATGCAATGGGCAAGAAGAAGCGGTTCGATTACTTCGACGCGTTCAAGAAGCTTTCCGAGCTGGCGGTGGAGGAGTCGGATCTTCTGATCGACGCCATAGAGAACTTCGGGGTGGCCGAAGACTTGCGCGAGGTGATGGAGCGCGCCCACGAGATCGAGCATCGGGGCGACGAGCAGAACCACCTGATCTTCCGGACTGTCGCCACCGATTTCATCACGCCGATCGAGCGCGAGGACATCATCGAACTCACGCAGCATCTCGACGACATCATCGACTACATAGAAGACGTCATGCAGCGCTTCTACATGTACGACGTGCACTTCATGCACGACGACGCGCTGGAATTCGCGCGCCTGATCAAGAAGAGCTGCGTGGCGCTGGACAAGGCCATGGAAGACTTCCGCAACTTCAAGAAGTCGAAGAAGTTCAAAGAGCTGGTCATCGACGTGAACAGCTACGAGGAAGAAGCCGACCAGCTGCTCATCAAGGTGATCCGCGACCTGCACACCACCGACCGCGACAAGCCCATGCGCGTGCTGGTGTGGTCGCAGATCTTCAGCCGCATGGAGAAGTGCAGCGACGCCTGCGAGCACGCCGCCGACTCCATGAGCACCATCCTGCTGAAGAACGTGTAGGGGGGCGCCGTAGGTTGCTTTCCGGCGGGAGCGTGCGGGCCGCCCTCCAGCCGGCTGCGTTTGCGTGCGGGCGCCTGCTTGCCCCCCGCACGCAAACGCTACTCCTTTTCGGGCATGCGCCACAAAAGGAAGAAGCCCACCATGAACAAAACGGCGATGCTCAAAACGCCCACGGACGAGTTGCCGGTCAGCTGCGTGAACACGCTCACCAGAAACGTCCCCATGACGGCGGCGTACTTGCCGAAGATGTCGAAGAAGCCGTAGTACTCGTTCGCGTGTTCCTTGGGGATGAGCTTGCCGAACTCGCTGCGCGAGAGCGCCTGGATGCCCCCTTGGAACAGCCCCACGCAGATGGCGAGGATCCAGAACTCCAGCGCCTCGCGCAGGAAGAACGCCGCGAACAGCGTGATGCACAAGTAGGCGAACACCGCCACGAGCAGCATCTTCTTCGTGCCGAAGCGCGCCGAGAGGCGGCCGTAGGCAATGGCGGAGGGGAACGCCACGAACTGCGTCACCAGCAGCGCCAGCACCAGCTGCGTGGAATCGATGCCCAGGTCGGTGCCGTAGCTGGTGGACATCTTGATGATGGTGTGCACGCCGTCGATGTAGAAGAAGAACGCCAGCATGAACAGGCGCAGTCGCCGGTCGCGCGCGATGTTCTTCAGCGTGCGCCACAGCCCGGAGAACGTGTCTTTGAACAGGCGCGCCGTGCGTTCCTTGAAGTGGGTCTGGTGCACGTTGCGCACGATGGGGATGCTGAACGCCACCCACCATGCCGCCGTGATGACGAAGGCCACCTTCATGCCGGTTCCCATGTCGATGCCGATGGCGCCGCCGCCCAGCACCACGGCAAGGCACAGGACGAACGGGATGCACGACCCGATGTAGCCCCAGGCGTACCCGCTGGACGACACCTGGTCGTAGCGGTCTTCCGTGGTGGCGTCCACCAGAAACGCGTCGTAGAATACCATCGACCCGTTCAGCATGACGGACGAAACGACGTAGATGATCAAAAACGGCAGGGCCGTCTGCGGTATGCCCAGCGCCGCGCACGCCACCGCCCCGGTGCCGATGAAGCCCACGAGGAACTTCTTCTTGTTGCCGGCGAGGTCGGCCAGGCTGCCGAGGATGGGCATGGCCAGCGCCAGCAGCAGCGACGCCACCGTTTCCGCGTAGCCCCACGCCACGACGATGGACGACCCTTCTTCCGCCAAGGTGCCGAAATACACGGGGATGAGCGCCGTGGACAGCATGACGAACGCGGAGTTGCCCACGTCGTACAGAACCCAGCTGCGCTCCTGCTTGGTCATTTTCATGCGTGCCACTGCCGCCGCCCGCCTTTCGCCTCTCGTTTCCTGCCCCCTGCGCTTGCGTTTCGCGCTCGCGCCCCCGGTGGGAGTGCGTGCGTCCCGCATGAGGCCTGCGCCGTTGCGGCTGCGTCTGTGCTGTGCCCCGCGCCCCGCGTCCGTCCGCCCTCTGCGCTGCGGAAGCGCTGTGCTGCGCGACGCATTCGGTGGGAGTGTGCGCTCCTGCACAGGGCCCGCCGGGCGTGCGTGCGCTTACAGCCTGCGTGCGCCTTTAGCCTGCGCCCTGTGCTTGCGCCGCGGTTCCCTGCGCGCTCGCAAACCGCTTTCGCAACAGGCGATTCCCCTTCGTGCGAAGCTTTCGTCACAACTGCCGGACGCGTGTTAACAAGCCGCTGACCATTGTATATGATATGCCGGAGCGCCACGAGTAAAATTCGAGCCAGAAACGGACACGCCCATGCCTGCACTCATCACGCACGACGCATTCGGCCGCGACGTCTACGGCCGCCTGCATGCCTTCGTTGGCGGCACCCGCGACGAGGCGGATGCGTTTCTGCTGGGCAATCAGGGGCCTGACCCGCTCTTTTATGCGGTGCTGAACCCGCGCCTGCGCGGGGTGCACCGTCTGGGCAGCCGCATGCACGCCGAGCGCCCTAGCGAACTGCTGGACGCGTTCAAGCGCTCGCTTTCCGTTCTGGACGGGGGCGAGCGCGCGGTCGGGCGCGCCTACGCGCTGGGCTTCCTGTGCCACTACCTGCTGGATTCCACCATGCACCCCTTCGTGTACTGGCAAGAATACGAGGCCTGCGACGCGGGGGTGCCGGGGCTGGGGCGCCGCGACGGCTCCGAAGTGCATGCCGTGATCGAAAGCGAGCTGGACGAGCTGGTGCTGTACGCCAAGCGCCGCGAGACCATTGCGACGTTCGACCCCTCCCGCGAGGTGCTGAAAGCGCGCGACGGCGTGCTGGAAACCGTGTCGAAGATGTACGCCTACGTGGCGCTGACGCTGTTCGGCCTGTTCGTTCCGGCGGACGCCTTTGCCGCGTCGGTGAAGCTGTTCCGGCGCACGCAGGCGTTCTTCCATTCGCCCCGCGGCATCAAGCGCGCCGTGGTGGGGCGCATCGAGGAAGCGGTGCGCCCGCACTCCTTCTACCGCTCCATGAGCCACCGCAACGTCGCGCTGGAGGAAAGCATGTTCGACAACCGGGCGCGCGCCGCATGGGAAGACCCGTTCACCGGCGCGGCGAGCAACGACGGCTTCTGGGATCGCTACGACAAGGCGCTCGCGCGCGTGGACGCGGCGCTGCAGGCGTTCGACCGCGACGGCTTCGACGTGGAGGCCGCCCGCACCATAACGTGCGACCTGGACTTTTCCGGCAGACCGGTTGAGGCGCGCATCGTTGCCGTGGAGGACGGCGGTGAGCCGGCGGTGGGAATCGCAGGTGGAGCAGGCGCAGGCGGCACGGGTGGCACGGGCGGCGGCGCCGGTGTGGATGCGGACGCGATGCGCGAAGGCGGCGCGTCGGAGGCTTGTGCTGGGCCGGCGGCGCCCGCAGCGGGAAGCGCGGGTTAGGCCGCCATGCTGGAGGCCGTTCTGCCCATCCCGTTCTGGCTCGAGATGGCCGCCGCGCTGACCGGCGGGCTTTCGGGCGCCATGAGCGCCGTGCGGGCGCGCTACGACATGTTCGGGGTGGCGTTCATCGCCATTATCACGGGGCTGGCGGGCGGCATCATGCGCGATTTGCTGCTGCAGGACTACGGCATCTACGCCTTCCAGAAGCCCATGCTCATCGTGGCATGCGCGGCGGCCGGCGTTGTCGTGTTCTATTTCGGCAAGCTGGCCACGTACCTCGACCCCGTCGTGAACCTGCTGGACAACCTGTCGGTTGCGCTGTGGGCGGTCATCAGCGTGGGCAAGGGGCTTGCGGCGGGGCTGGACGTCGTGCCTTCCGTCATTCTGGGCACCATCACCGCCGTGGGCGGCGGCATCCTGCGCGACGTGTGCATGAACCGCGAGCCGGAGACGTTTCAGGCGGGTACGCTGTACGGCTCGGCCGCGCTCGTGGGTTCGGTGGCCTACGCGCTGATGGCGCAGAACCACATTCTGGAACAGTACGCGCCGTGGGCCTGCGCGGCCATCGTGCTGGCGCTGCGCTATGCGTCGCTTTTGCTGGGCTGGCGCACCAAGCCGCCGCGCGACTACACCGACGTGGTGACGAACGCCGTCGCCCGCCCGGTGCGCTCGGTCGCACGGCGCGTCCGCCCGCCGAAGGGGAAGGTGGAGCGCGACCGCGAGCGCACCGCCTACGAGCGCCTGCGCCGCGTGTGGCGTGCGCCCGGAAGCACCTCGCCGCTGCCGCCCGTCGCGCCGCGCCGCCCCGCCGCTGGCGATGGGCGGGCCGCAGGCGGCGGGATGGATGGCGCTGCGGCGGACGGCGCGCCGGCCGCAGCCGATGCGCAGGATGCGGGCGGGGCCGGTGACACGGCGAGCGTGAGCGATGAGGTGGGTGGGGTTGGCGCTGCAGGCGTGCGCGCGGGCGGGACCGGTGCCGCGGCGGGGCCGCAGGTTGCGGGCGGGGCTGGCCCGCGCGCGCAGGGCGTCGCAGATAGGGTCAATGTTGCGTGCGGGACCGGTGCCGCGGGTGCGGCCACGCCGGCGCGCGACCCTGCGGATGCCCTGCGAGACCCCAGCGACCGCATCGTCATCGACCGCGAAGAAATGGCCCGCGTCAAGGGAAAGCAGCCGCCGGGCAAGCATTGAAGCCGGCTCTTTGCTGGGGGAAAGCGTGAAACGCGTGGAATTGCACAGGGTCCAGCACGTAGCAAATGAGGTAAAATAAACCCGTGTGTGGCACTTTGTGGCAAGCGGGATTCGGGTGGTAGCTATGAGCGATGCGCAAGAGAAATTCCGAGTTGCCTTGATGGAGCTTATGCGGACTCTGCCTTACGACAGCATTGGCATATCCGCCATTTGCAGCAAAGCGGGGCTGTCGCGCAAAACGTTCTCCCGCTACTTTTCCAGCAAGGACGACGTTGTGGTGTCTCAGCTGGGCGCCGACACCACGGAGCGCGTCGGCCTCTTGCTGCCTGTCGCCACATGGGCCGACATCGACCATTCCAGCGAGATTCTTCTCGAAAGCGTGTACAGCCGCATTTACGAACACCGGGACTATTATTGCGAAATCTGCCGCCATTTCGGCTCGTTCTGGCTGGCCGAGCAACTGTTCGTGCTGGCGGCGCGCCTGGGGGATGCCCCCTACAAAGACGACGTCATACCTGCCGACGAATTGGATTTTGCCATCAGCATCTTCAACGGCGTCAACGCCATTGCCTTGAAGTGGTGGTTCGACGAGGGACTGAAAACGCCGCCCAAGAAGCTGGCGCAGTTGATTGTGAAATGGGGCTATGCGGGGCTGCAGGAGAACGCCCCGCAGGCGTGATGGCGCTTGCCGCCGAATGCGCCGAGCCCCCATTCTCGCAACCGCCTGCATCCGTTTTGCCGAATCCGCTGGATGCAACCGCCGTCGGGCTTCCTTTCGCCGCCGCCTTTCGGGCGTCCGGTGACCCCTGCGCCCCGCCGCCGCCCGCCTTCGCCCCCCGGCGGAAGCGCACGGGGGGGGGGGGGTCCTCTTGGCCTTTTCCGGACACGCGATGTCCCCTTGCGCGTTGTTTCGGACATGTCAATTCCCGCCTCCTCCCACTTTGACATTCCGGTGCGCAAATGACCGCTTTTCGCCGTTGTTGCGCGTTGTGCCGCGTCGCACAATTTTGCCGACGGCGGCGAAGCAGCCGGAAGGGTTTTCCTGCGGCTTCGCTGGTTGGCAAGCGAGTAGGAGGAGAACATGGAGGGGAAGGGCGCAGTTTTCGCAGACGGCTTCACCCGCAGGTCTTTTCTCAAGGGGGCGGCCGGCATTGCCGGCCTGGCGGCCGTGGGCCTTTCGGGCACGGGGTGCACGTCGGCCGGGGGAGAGGCCGCGGCGCAACCCGAGGAGCAGGTGTATCAGGGCATTTGCCGGGGCAACTGCGGCGGGGGCTGCCGCATTGCCGTGCATGTGCGCGAAGGCAAGGTGGTGAAGACCGGCCCCGTGGTCAACGAGGAGGAGCCGCTCGACAACCTCATCTGCGCGCGCGGCTACACGCATGCGCAGCGCATCTATGCTCCCGAGCGCATTCAATACCCCATGCGCCGGGTCGAGGGCACGCCGCGCGGCAATGCCGAATGGGAACGCATCAGCTGGGACGACGCCATTGCGGAAATAACCGAGAAATGGCAGGCCTACCGCAAGGAATTCGGCAATTCCTCGATTGCGTACACTTTCTCTGCGGGCACGTATGCCCAGAACTACTACATGTACATGCGCCTGTGGAACTCCATTGGCGCCACGCAAATAAAGAACGAGTCGGACATGACCATGCTCAACTATTCGTGGAAGATGTTCGGCCTCAGCCTGTACATGGTGGGCAATTCGCGCAAAGACACCATGAACGCCCACACGGTGTTCATATGGGGAACCAACGCCACCATTGGCACCTTCAACCGGTGGAAGTACCTCATGGAGGCGCGCGACCGCGGCGCGCAGATCGTCGTCATCGACCCCATCTACACCCTTGCGGCGCAGAAGGCCGACCTCTGGGTGCCCATCAAGCCGGCAACCGACGCGGCGCTTGCCTTGGGCATGATCAAGTACTGGCACGACAACGGCCTTGACGACAAGGAGTACCTGCGCGACCTCACGGTGGCCCCCTTTCTCGTCCGGCAGGACACGGGAACGTTCCTGCGTTCCGACGAGGCGGGCATTGCTGCCGAGGCCGAGCAGGTCGGCGGCAGCGCGGGCGGCGGCTGGTCCTACGCAAGCGCGGCAACGGAGAAGCACCCCATCGTCGTCCTCGACGAGAACGGCACGCCGGCGCTCCTGCGCGACGTGGCGGCTCCCCTGATAGAGGGCGAAGCCGTCGTCAACGGCATTCCGGTGAAGACCGCCTACACGATGCTCGTCGAGCGCTGCAGCGAATGGACGGTGGAGGCGGTGTCGGCGAAATGCGGCATTCCCGAGGAAACCGTGGTCAAGCTGGCCGAGCTTTATCTGGACGGCCCCACCATCCTGCATACGGGGTTCGGCATCGACCACCGCACCAACGGCGACGGCGCCAGCCATGCCCTGTGCACCCTGCCCCTCGTGTCGGGCCAGGCGGGAAAGAAGGGCGCGGGCATTCAGGGCAACCTTTCCGGCGCCACCACGGGGTTTGCGGGCGACAACTGGACGGCCGTGGCCACCAGCCACTACACTCCCGGCCTTGAAACCAACACCACGTACCTCCCCCAGATCATGGAGGAAAAGTCGTGGAATGGCCAGCCGATGGATTTGAAGGCGGTCTTCTGCTATGCGGGCAATCCCCTTGGGTCGAATTGCGGCACGTCGCTTCTGCGGGAGGCTTGGGA
This sequence comes from uncultured Eggerthellaceae bacterium, assembly GCA_904420215.1. Taxonomy (GTDB): domain Bacteria; phylum Actinomycetota; class Coriobacteriia; order Coriobacteriales; family Eggerthellaceae; genus CAJFUR01. The sequence goes on along the minus strand of CAJFUR010000153.1, from coordinate 7,207 downwards.
CAAGTTCGAGCTCATCGTGACTGCCGACACCGTGTGGTCCACCACGGCGAAGTTCTCGGACATCGTGCTGCCCGTGCCCCATTGGTTCGAATACGAAACTTACCGCACCTGCCCCAACGACTACCTCGACATGAACGAGGCCGCCATTCCTCCCCAGTTCGAAAGCAAACCGGACACGGAGATAATCAGCCTGTTGGGAAAGGCGCTGGGTCTTGGCCCCGAGTTCGACTTCACCAACGACGACATGCACGCGCTGTTCCTCGATTCCGACACGGCGCGCTCCATGGGCGTTTCCTGGGAGGTCCTCAAGGAGAAGAAACACATCAAAATGGCCCCCGACGACTACAACTACGGCTCGCGGGAAATTCCTTGGGGAACCGAGTACGGGCGCGCCATCTTCTACTTCGAAGACGTGGTGCCGCTGTTCGACAAAACCAAGGAGATCGACACCGAACTCTATGCACTGCCGTTCCAATCCGACCCCATTGAGGGCTACGAGGACGACCCGCTGCGCGAGAAGTTCCCCATCAACCTCATCAGCCATCGCGACAAGTTCAAGGTTCACACCGCCTTCGCCAAATGCCCGTGGCTGCTGGAGATCCAGCCCGAGCCCACGGTGGAGATCAACCCCGTGGACGCGGAGAAGTACGGCATCGAGGAGAACGACTACGTGAAATGCTACAACGACCGCGGTTTCGTGGTGCTGAAGGCACATTTGGACGCCGCCATGCGTCCCGGCATGGCCTGGACTGAGCACACGTGGCTGGACGACCAGTACGTGGCGGGGCATTACCCCGACCTCACCTCGTTGGAGTGCACGCATTTCTACCCGACCAACACGCCGTTCGACTGCATGGTGGCAATCGAGAAATACACCGAGGGGGAATAAGCTATGGCTCACTATGGAATGGCCATTGACCTTGCACGCTGCATCGCGTGCCATGGATGCACCTTGGCCTGCAAAACGGCCAACAACTTGCCGGACGGCGTGCGCTACACCAACGTGCTCACCGACGGCGGCCAATACATGGACACGGCACGCGGCACATACCCGAACGACCTGCACCGCGTGTATTACCCGGTGGGGTGCCAGCACTGCGAGAACCCCGCCTGCGTGAAGGTGTGCCCCGTGGGGGCAACCTACAAGGACCCGGAAACCGGCGTGGTGCGGCAGGATTCCGACAAGTGCATAGGCTGCCGCATGTGCATGAGTGCCTGCCCCTACACCGGCGTGCGCTCCTTCAACTGGGAGGAGCCCCAGTATTGCCTCGATTTCGCGGGCGGCGACTACGACGCTCCCGAGCACGTGAAGCACACGGTGGAGAAATGCCGCTTCTGCTACCAGCGCCTTGCGAAGGGCGAAACGCCCGCCTGCATGGAGGTGTGCGGCGCCTTCGCCCGCCACTGGGGAGACTTGGACGATCCGGATTCGGAGATAAGCCAGCTCATAGCGTCGCGCGAATACATGCAGCTTTTGCCTGAAATGGGCACGAAGCCTTCCGTGTACTACTTGCTGTAAGGGGGATGGAAATGACTGAGAACACTGCAGCGGCCGGCGCCTGCGTTCCGGCTGCCAAGGCGCAGGCCGCTTCGCCGAAGCGGGTTCGCCCGCGCAACCGGGGCCTGCTGATAGCGGGAGGCGTGGCAACGGCGGTGGCCCTTGTGGGCATTGGCTTCTGGATCGTGCAGCTGACCGGGGGCATGGTGCAAACCGGCATGCGCAACCTCGATTCGTGGGGCCTCTACATCACGTGCTTCATGTTCTTCGTGGGCTTGTCTGCGGGCGGCCTCATTATCAGCTCGGTTCCCAACGCCTTCGGCATCGAGGGGTTTGGGGGCGTGAGCAAGATTGCCATTTGGTCGAGCATATGCTGCACGGTTGCGGCCATTGCCTTCGTGGTGGTGGACTTGGGGCAGCCGCTGCGCCTGTGGGAGCTGATTGCCTATTCCAACATGGCCTCCCCGCTGATGTGGGACATCATTGTGCTTGCGGTTTATCTGGTGCTGTCGGTGGCGTACCTGTGGGCACACACGCGCTACGAGGCGGGGCGGGTTTCCCATGCCGCCATTCGCGTGGTGAGCGTGGTTGCCCTCGCGTGCGCGGTGCTGGTGCACTCCGTGACCGCGTGGATATTCGGGTTGCAGCAGGCCCACGAGTTCTGGCACACGGCGCTTCTGGCCCCGTGGTTCGTGTCGTCTGCCTTGGTGTGCGGCACGGCTTTGGTGCTGGCGCTTGCGCTGCTCCTGCGCAAGGCGGGAAGGGTTTCCCTTGCCCAGGAGCATGTCGTGCGCATGGTGAAGCTGCTGGCGGCATTTCTGATCGTTGATTTGTACTTCTTTGCATGCGACCTTCTGACCAGCTTCTTCCCCGCGGACGAAGGGGCCGAGGTGGTGGCCATGCTGGTGAGCGGTCCTCTGGCCCCGTTCTTCTGGTTCGAAATCGTGGCCTGCATCGTTGCCGTCGTCATTTGCGTGGTTCCGCGCCTGCGCACCGACGCCCTGCTCGTCGTGGGCGCGGTGCTTGCCATCGCGGGCATATTCTGCAAACGCGTGCAGCTGCTGGTGGGCGGCTTTCAAATCCCCAACATCGAATTTGCCGGCGTGGCCGACCAATACGCGATAACGAACTGGGGAAACGGCATGGATGCCGCCTATAGCGGGCTGGTGTACATGCCCGCCGGCATCGAATGGATCGTGGCCTTGGGCGTGGTGGGCCTGGCGGTGGCCTTGCTGTGCTTCGGCTTGGCCAAGCTTGCGCCTGGGGCTGAGGAAAAGTAAGGGCGCGGGCGCGGCGGGTGCGGTGGGCGCGGCGGGTGCGGGCCCGGACCCGTTGGCGCGCGCGGCGGGCCCGCCGCGCGCCCTGTCGCGTGGCGACGGTGCGTGTGGCGGAAGCGTCGCCGGATCCGCCGGCACACGCGGCGACGCTCCGGTCGCGTCGCCCTGTCGCGCGCCGCGCTCCGCCGCGCGACAGGGGTGAAGGGAACGGGCGGTTTCGATTCTCCTCGCCATTTCTTTGCAGCTTCGAAGATCCATAGTCCCTCGGTCCGACCGCATTCGCGGCCGTCTCCGGCTCTTTCGAGTGCGCTGCCTTCGCATTGGCTGCGAATGCGGAGGCGGCAGCCCTCGAAGGCCCCTGCTTCGAAGCCGGTAGCGCGTGTTTCCTCGTCTTCGCCTCGGCGGCTAAAAATGCTAAAATGAACTAAAAGAACTAAACGAAACTAAAAAACCTAAAACAAACTAAAAGCACTAAAAGCACTAAAAGCACTAAAAGCACGAGAGCCTGTTCGCGGAAAGGCTCGGCAAGGCGTCGGGCCATGTGTCCACTTACAAGCGCCGGCTGCTGGAGCATGGGGTGATAGATGCCGGCCCGCGCGGGGCGCTGTCGTTCGCCCTGCCCATGCTGCGCGACTACCTTCCGGCGTATCTGGAAGAAGCGCTGTAGGCGCTGCGGGGCGCCGGCACTTGGGCATTCGTGTCCGATGGGGGGTGGGCCGCCATGGCGCCAATCCTCTCCGCTGTGTCGGCTGGCTCCGTCGCCGCAACTGTTGTCATCGTCTCGATATCTTCGACTGTCTCAGTCGCCGCGACTGCCGCCGCCTTGGCAGTCCCGCTGCCAACCCTTACCGCACGGTAAGGGTTCTTACTGAAAAAACACCCTCATAACCTGCGAAAACACTTGTCTTCTCCGCTCTGTTGGAACACCATGGTAGTCAGTTTCAAACGCACCGCAAGCCGGGTGCGGCGCAAGCCGAACGGGCGCGGGCGCGCGCGGCGCAAGCCGGGCGACGCGACGCGGAATGCGCGCGGACGCGCGGCGCGCCGCATGGCGCACCCGTGCCCGGTGGCGCGGGCGCCCCGCACGGACGCCGCATCCGGCGCGGTGGGACGGACAAGAGGGGGAGGCAAGACCTATGGAGAATCTAGTGGAACGCGTTTCGGGCAGGTCCCTCAGCCGCAGGGGCTTCGTTGCGGGGTCGGCCGCGCTGGCCGGCGCCTTCGCGGGCTTCTCGCTGCAGGCCTGTTCGCCGGGCGCCGGCGACGGCGCGGCGGACGCCGGCGGCCAGACGGACGACGAGGGAACGTGGATTGCCGCCGCATGCTGGGACAACTGCGGCGGCCGCTGCGTGAACCGCGTCCTCATGAAGGATGGCGTGGTCGTGCGTCAGGGAAGCGACACGTCGCACGAGGACAGCTGGGGCTGGCTGCAGATGCGCGGCTGTCCGCGCGGGCGCTCCCAGCAGCAGCGCTGCTTCGGCGCCGACCGCCTGAAGTACCCCATGAAGCGCAAGGGCTGGCAGCCCGGCGGCGGCGAGAACTCGAACGGGGCACTGCGCGGCAAGGACGAATGGGAGCGCATCGGCTGGGACGAGGCCATCTCGCTCATCGCACAGGAGGCGGAGCGCATCTACGGCGAGTTCGGCCCCCGCGCCGTGTACGCCTGCGGCGGCAACGGCATCGACAAGTGCCTCGCGCTCATGGGCGGCTACATCGGCCGCAGCGACACGTCGTCTGCGGGCACGTATGCCTTCAACATGACTAGCCTCGGCCTGCCCAAGCAGGACCTCGGCGAGACGAACGACCGCTACGACCTGAAAAACGCCGAGGTCATCTGCATATTCGGCGGCAACCCCGTCTGGTCTTCCGGCGGCTCCACCATGATGAACTTCAAGGAGGCCATGGACGCCGGCGTGCAGTTCGTCATGGTGTCGCCCTCCTTCAACGCCACGGCGGCGTTTCTGGACGCCAAGTGGATCCGCGTGTATCCCGGAACCGACACTGCCCTGCTTTTGGGCCTTGCCTACGAGATGATCGCGCAGGACGTGGTGGACTATGACTTTTTGAACGCGTACACGGTGGGCTTCGACGCCAACCACATGCCCGCCGACGCGAAGACCGACGAGAACTACCGCGGCTACGTGCTGGGCGAGTACGACGGCGTTCCCAAGACGGCCGAGTGGGCAAGCGCCATCTGCGGCACGCCGGTGGAGGACATCAAGTGGCTGGCGGGACAAATTGGCAAGGACCGCAAGGCCATGCTGCTGCACAACTACGCCCTGGCCCGCTGCCACGGTGCCGAAAACGTCCCGCAAGGGTTCATGACCGTTGCCGCGATGGGCGGACACGTGGGCAAGTCCGGCGAGTGCTTCGGCGGGGCCTACAAGACCTATGCGGGCACGGGCGGCGCGGCCTTGGTGGAGCCCGGCAGCGCGGGCCTGCCTTCCGTGGAGAACCCCGTTGCGGAATGGATCCAGTCGCCGCTTCTGTGGCAGAGCATCCTGGACAAGCAGTTCAACAACACGGGCCTTGCCTACTCCGAGAAGTTCAACGCCCAGGACGTCAAGGACCTCGACCTCAAGTGGATGTCCATCGAGGGCCGGTCGCTCATGCAGACCACCGTGGGCATATCCACGGCTATCGAGGCCATCCGCACGCTCGAGTTCGTGACGTACTCCAGCCACTTCTTCGACACTACCGCCAAGTACGCCGACATCGTGCTGCCCCTCACCACCGAATGGGAGCGCGTGGGCGACTTCCCCGGCCACCAGCGCAGCCGCGAGACGCTGATCGTGTACACGCAGGTGACCGAGCCCCTGTACGAGTGCAAGACCGACCAGGAGATCGGCCGGATGCTTGCCGAGAAGCTGGGGCTGAACGTGGACGATATCTGGCCCATTTCGGAAAAGCAGCAGTTCCTCAACCGCATTGCGGGCAGCACCTGCGTGAACGCGTCGGGTGAGAAGGAGTCGCTGGTCACCATCACCCAGGAGGACATCGACGCCTGGGGGTGCGAGGGCACGCCGCAGGAAGGCCTCGTGGCGCTCGACCGGTTCCTCAAGGACGGCTGCTACACCGTGAAGCGCTCCGAGGGCGACGCCTACTCCCACATTGGCTACCAGGCCTTCGTCGAAGACCCCGAGGCGAACCCGCTGCCCAGCGCTTCCGGGAAGTTCGAGATCTACTGCCAGTACAAGGCCGACATGCTCAACAGCATGGGCTACAGCCCCGAGGGCACCTTCAAGCCCTACGCCAACTACGTGGTGCCCCCACGGGGCCGCGAGGCGATGTTCGCCGACGGCGTGATTGGCGGCGCGCCCAGCGAGTACCCGTTCGTCGTGTACAACCCGCACTACCTGCGCCGTTCGCACCAGATCCACGACAACTCGCCCTGGCTGCGCGAGGCGTGGCCGAACCCGGTGTTCGTGAGCACTGCCGACGCCGCGGCGAAGGGCGTGGCCGACGGCGATACCGTGCGCCTTTTCAACGAGAACGGGGCGACGCTGCGCATTGCGTCCGTGAGCGACATCGTGATGCCCGGCTGCATCGGCCTGCCCCACGGCGCGTGGCTGCGCTACGACGAGGACGCGCGGCTGGACTACGCCGGCGCCGACAACCTGCTGTGCGGCGAGGTGGGCGTGGGCATGTGCACCTCCGGCTACAACAACTACAACTGCGATTTCGAGCTGTACACGGGCGAGGGGCTTGGCGCCGACTGCGACGAGCCGCAGCATGTGGTCGAGCTTGCGTAAGGGGGAAGGAAGATGGCCCAGATAGGTTTCTACTACAACCAGAAGATGTGTTCGGGGTGCAAGACCTGCCAGGTTGCCTGCAAGGACAAGAACCGCCTGAACGTGGGCACGGTGCTGCGCGAGGTGCGCTCCTACACCACGGGGACGTATCCCAACGTGAACCTGTACTTCTACTCCGCGACGTGCAACCACTGCGACACGCCCGCCTGTGCCGAGAAATGCCCCGTGGGCGCATACGAGAAGCGCGAGGACGGCACCGTGGTGCAAGACCCCGACAAGTGCATCGGGTGCGGCACCTGCATCAAGGCTTGCCCCTACGGCGTGCCGCGCGAGGACGCGGAAAAGGGCTGCACGCGCAAGTGCGACGGCTGCATCGAGCTGCGCGAGGCCGGGTACCTGCCGGCGTGCGTGGAAGCGTGCCCGTACCGCGCGCTCGACTTCGGCGACGTGGACGAGCTGCGCGAGAAGTACGGTGCGGACCTCGTGACCTCGCTGCCCGCCCAAGGCCAGGGCGACACGGGGCCGAACACGCTCATCAACCCGCGCAAGATAGCGCTCGAGGACGTGGGCACGGCAATAATGCTTTAACCGTGCGGCCGGCGGGTGGCGGGCGGGCCGCCGCGCGCCGGTGTGCCGGCGGCGGGCGGGCCGCTGCGCGACCGGCGACGGGCGGCGCGCTG
>CAJFUR010000152.1 GCA_904420215.1 uncultured Eggerthellaceae bacterium | reverse complement strand
GATGTGGTGCTCGGCCGTGCCCACGCACAGAAACAGCAGGCTTTTCGCCACGGCGTGGAACAGGATGAGGAAGCACGCCGCCCACACCGCCTCCGGCGTAGCCACGCCGGCGCACAGGGCGATAAGCCCGAGGTTGGCCACCGTGGAATACGCCAGCACGCGCTTGGCGTTGCTTTGGCTGATGGCCATGAACGAGCACAAAAGAAACGTCGCCGCCCCCGCAACCACCGTCATCATCTGCGGCAGCGCGCACACCGCGAACAGGGGCGAAAGCTTCACCAGCAGAAACACGCCCGCCTTCACCATGGTGGAGGAATGCAGCAAAGCCGAGGTGGGCGTGGGCGCCACCATGGCGCCCAGAAGCCATGTGTGGAAGGGCATCTGCGCGGCCTTCGTGAGGCCCGCGAATGCGAGCAGCGCCACCGGCAGCGCGGCCATCTCGGGCGCGGCCTGGCCGAGCGTCACGAACTCCTTGAAGTCAAGCGTGCCGAAGGTGGTGGCACACGCCCAGAGCGCCCCCAAGAACGCCAGCCCGCCGAGCATGTTCATGACGATCTGCCGAAACGCGTTGTTCAGGGCCTCTGCGGTGCGCGTGTAGCCGATGAGCAGAAACGAACAGGTGGTGGTGACTTCCCAGCCGCAGAACATCCACGCCATGTTGTTGGAGAACACGATGAGGAACATGGCGGAGAGGAACAGGAACATGAGCGCGAAGAACACGGGGCGGCGGTCCTTGGCGCCGGCAGGCTCGTGCGCCTGGAAGTCCTCCATGTAGCCGAGTGCGTACACGCAGATGCCCGACCCGATGACGCCGATGACGACCGCCATGAGCAGCGTGAGCGGATCGAGGTAGAACCCTTCGCTTACGTGCGCGCCGTGTGCAACTGTCAGCTCGAACACGAGCGACCCGACCAGCTGCACGGCAGCGAGCGCGAACGCGAGCGGGCGGCGGTGGCGCACCGCGAACCCGATGACCACCAGCGAACAGGCCGCGCCCACCACCGCGCACACGGCGTCGGCCACGGGCGACGCGGCCGGGAAATCCTGCCACATGCCCGTGGCGCTTCCCGCAACCAGCCCGCATGCCGCAAGCGCGATCGCCGCCGCCGAGACAACGGTCACCGCCGCGCGCCCGCGGCGCCCGCGCACCGCCAGCAAAAGCGCCGCCGCCGCAAGCGGGAAGAAGATGAGGAACAACAACGCAAGCACGACCTGCTCCTTTCAACGCGAGGACGCTCTGGCAGACGAACGGCGCCCTGCTTTTCGTCGAATTTAATTCATCGACTGACATTCAATATAATGAGCGAATCCGCCGCTGTCAATATTTCATCGAACTTTATTCGATAAAATAGTTCGGCGAGACGATTCGAGGGGGATTTGCGGCGGCGGATCGGACCCCCATCGACTCACGCCGTTCGGACATGCACGGGCACTAGACGTTCGGGAAGACATGTGATATAAAATATCCGGAGGCGCCCAATAAGCGCTTCTTCCAAGTCGCGGGGGGGCGTCCCCCCGCCTTTCATATGCGGGGCTTTCGTGGGCGAAATAAGCATCTTCGTGGACGAGTCGGGCGACCAAGGAGGCATGTCGAAGTACTATGCCCTGACGCTTGTGTTCCATGATCAAAGTCATTCGCTGGAGCCATGCCTCGGGGAACACCTGAAAGGCCTGCGGGCACGCGGGCTACGCGACATCCCTTTCCATGCGAATCCAATTCTGAACGGACACGATGCTTACAAGAACATGGATTTCTCGACCAGAAAAGCGTATTTCATGCTGTTCTTCCAAGATGTCCAGCACCTCCCCATCTCGTATCACGCCTTCCTTTACCGCCGCAAGGAATACCCGGACAGGGAATCGCTCGCCGGCCGCATGAAACGCGACGTCGTGAACTTCCTCTTCGACAATTTGGACTACTTTCAGTCGTTCGGCGAGATCAAGATCTACTACGACAACGGCCAGGACATGGTGGCGCAGGTGCTGCGCGAGGCCATTGGCTATGCCCTTTCCAAAAATGGCCTGCTCTACCGCACCGCCCGCGCCGACAGGTTCACGCTGTCGCAGGCGGCCGACATGCTCTGCACGCTGGAACTGACTGCAGTCAAATACGAGAGGGGCGAGCAAACCCGCACCGACGAAATGATGTTCGGCAGTGCGCGCGCCTTCAAGAGGAATTATTTCAAGGCCGCAAGGCGCATGCGCTTGAGTCGGTGAGGGAAGGCCGCCGGAGAACCGGCCTTGCCCGCCGGCCGGGATGCGCCCCGGCCGGCGGGCAAGCGGCGCTACTTGACCTCGGCGGGTTCGGCAGCGGCGCTTTCGTTTTCCCGCTTCACCGCCTTCACTCCCGCGAACAGGAAGAACGTGATCACCGCGAGCACTGCCGTGGCCGCATACCCTGCACCGTAGCCTCCTGCGAAATCGTAGAAGGCATTCAAAAACGGCGGGGCCACCGCCACGCCCAGGCACTGCATAGACACGAAGATCGTGTTCTTCTTGGCGAAGTCCCTGCGCCCGAACACCTCGATCGTGCTCGAAGCCTGCGGCACGATGCTGCAGTTCCACACGAAGCCGAGGAACACCGCAATCACGAACAGCAGCCACAGGGGAACCGCCCCAAGGCAGAGCAGCCCGCAGGAAACGATGAGCAGCCCGATGCCGATGTTCACCAGCACGCGCGACCCGAACCTGTCGCAGATCCAGCCGCCCACCGGCGAGAACACGGTCGAAGACAGCAGGCACGCGCTCAGAACCATGCCCGACTGGGCCACGTAGCCGTAATCGCTTGCGATCAGAACGAGGCTCGACATGATGCCGTCGGCGCCGATGCCGAGCGTAAACCACGCCAGACACAGGATGTAGAACTGCTTGGTGTGCAACGCCTCCGCAAAACTCACGCCCTGCGACTCCCCCGCATCCGCAGAATCGTCCCCAGGCCCTTCGTCGTACAGGGGCCGCACGCCCAGCTTCTCCGGGCTGCCCCGGTAAAGGAAGAAGCACGCGACCGCAGCCACTGCACAGCACACGCACGTGACAAGGAGCGCCGAGCGCCACCCGGCCGCCACGATGATGGCCGCGAACGCCGTCGTGAACACGACGCCCGAACCCTGCCCCACCATGGCAACCACGGAAACCATGGTCCCGCAGCGCTTCTTGAACCAGTACATGACGGCGGTGTTGCGCATGGAGTTGCCCCCAAGGGAAAGCCCCATGCCCCACAGAAGCCCCGCAAGGTAGAGCATGGCAAGCCCGTTTGCGAAATAGAACACCAGCATGGCGACGGCATGGAAGAGCAGACTGGCAACCATGATGGCACGTATGCCGAACTTCTCCTCTATCTTGCCGAACAAAGCGAAGCTCACGAACGTGTTGATGCCCGCTATCAACGTCATGATGAACATGTACTGCGTGCGCAGGATGCCCCATTCCTTGATCACCGGATCGGCGAACAAAGACAGGGTGTTCCACGCTATACCGCTTACAACCAAGGACACCAGGCAAAGGGAGGCGAAAGCCATCCACCCGTGTCTGTCCCCTTTCGAACGTGCCATAGCAGCATCACTCCCCCGATGCTCAAAGACGGCGCTACTCCTTCACCAGGTTGACCTTCTTGTTGTTGGCGACAAGGAAGATAGCTATGGTGACCAGCGCGCACACGACAACCACGACGTTGCCCGAAGCGTACCCGCCGCCGAAGTCGTAGAAGGCGCTGTAGAGCGTGGGGGCGATGGCCACGCCAAGGCCCTGCCCCGCGCACATGATGGTGTTCTTCTGTGCGAACTCGCGCTTGCCGAACGTCTGCACCGTGCAGCTTGCCGGCGGTATGATGCACGTGTTCCAGCCGAACCCGAGCAGGATAGCCACCGCGAACAGCGACCACAGCGGCAAATCCGGCATGCTGGTAACGACGCAGCTCACTGCAACGCCGGCCATGCCGAGCACGATGTGCAGCTTCGGGCCGAACTTGTCGCACAGCCAGCCGCCCACCGGCGAGAGGACCGTGGACGAGAGCAGGCACACGCTCAGCACGAGCGCCGATTGGGCCACGTACCCGTAGTCGATGGCGATGAGCACGAGGTTGGCCATGAGGGCGTTGGCGGGAATGCCCATGACCACCCAGCCGGCGAACTGCGCCCACCACTGCCACGTCTTCATGCATTCCTTGAGCGACGGACCGCTGACTTCCCCTTCCCCTTCGGCTTCGTCCTCGGTTTCGGCGACTGCGCCGCTTTGGGCATACAGGGGCTGCACGCCCAGTTCCCGGGGCGTGCCGCGGTACAGAAACCAGCATACGAACATGGTGGCGAACAGGCAGATGCACACGAACCACATGAGAGGCCGCCACGACGTGAAGAACACGAGGTAGCCGAACACGGCCGCCGCAATGATGCCGGCCCCCTGCCCCACGCCGGCCACGATGGATATCATGGTGCTCTGCCTTTTGGCGAACCAGTACATGATGGCGGCGCTGCGCATGGAGTTGCCGAGCTGCGAGAGTCCAAGGCCCCACAGGGCGGCCGCTATATAGAGCATGACCAGTCCGTTTGCTAGGGCAAACACCGCAGCGCCAGCACCCATGAGAAACAAGCCGGCTGCTATTTGCTTGCGCAACCCGAATTTCTTTTCCAACCATCCGAACAAAGTGAGGCTTATGAACATGTTGCCGAAGGCCACGATGGAGGGCACGACCATGTACTGCGTGCGCAGGATGCCCCATTCGTTCACGACGGGGTCGGCGAACACCGAAAGCGTGTTCCACGCGATGCCGCTCACCACCACGGAACTCAGGCACAATGCGGCCATGGCCTCCCAGCCGCGCCTCGACGGCGATTTTGCAGATGCCATATCCCATCCTTTCCCGAACAACCGAACCGTCGCCCGCACGGGCGCCGTCCGGGCGGGCCGCCGGCTCCCTTTCGGAAGGCCCCGGCGACCCGCCCGAAACCCTCAGGCGTCAGGAGCGCTTGCGGGGCTTGTATCCCACGGCCTTGAGCGCTTCCTCGTCAACGCCGAAGTCGATGGGGCTCACCGGCTCGGGCATCGGCTTGGGCTTGGTGCGAAGCGTGCTTGCGAAAGACTCCAGAAGCTCCTCGTTGCCCACGTAGTCCTCGGGCTTGAAGTGGCCGCCCACCGTGAAGGGCGATTCCTTGCGCACGTAGCCCTGCGTGCCGCCTTCGGGAGGCAACAGCCCGAGTTCCTCCATCTTGTCGGCTATCTCGGTCATGCCGTAGCGCTCGTAGGTGTGACGGAAGGGCCAGCCGGTCGCGCGGTCCCAGTCGAGTTCGGCGTAGTAGAGGTCCACGGCGTCGTTGTAGTCGTCCCACGACGGCGCCCAGCCCTGGTAGTTCGGGAACGACATGTGCGGGTAGATCTCCTCCACCTCCATGTCGCGGGTGCGCCCGTACAGGCGGATGAGCAGCGAGCGGGCCGTGTTCTTGATGCGCTGGCCGCAGTCGAACATCTCCTGCTCGGTGAGGCTGTAGCCCGTGGCCGCGTTGAACAGCCGGTGCTCGATGTCGGGGCTGTAGGGCTGGTGGGTCGTCCACTCGCAGCCCAGGTACGACTCCTTGATGTCGGAGTAGATGTCGGTCTCCACCGCGCACTTGGCCATGTGGGGGTTGTGGTAGGGATCCTCGTTCAGGATGAGGAAGTCCTCGATGGCGGTGTGCTGGTGCGAGTTCGACGCCTTGTCGCGCGACGAGATCATGGTTTCGAGCGCCACCATGAGCGACTGCGACTCGTTGCCGGTGTGGAAGCCGCGGCCGAGCCAGTGCGTCGAATAGCCCCAGGCGGAAATGAGGCTGACCGGCTGGTCGATAGGCTCGCCCGTCGCGGTGGACTGGCAGTTGTGGTAGATCGTGTTGCCCCACTTGCCCTTGCCGAGCTTGCGTATGGCGCGCGACATGCCCTCGTGGAAAAGCGCGCCCCATTCGGTGTCGGCGTACACGACGTGCTTGAAGAAGTAGCTCAAGAACTCGAAGTCGGTGGTGACCTCCTTGCCGAAGCCCAGCGGGTCGCCGTCGAACAGCCCTTCCTGCTTGCACATGGTGAGCCACGTCATGAAGTTGATCGTGGCCTCCCACTTGTCGATGCCGTACTCGTTGCACAGAAGCGACATCTTCATGCCGCGGTCGAAGTCGAACGGCCAGTAGTTGAGCTGGTTGCGCCCGACGGGCTGGTGCAGGAAGTCCCACCACGGGTCTTCCTTGTCCTCGGGGAAGTTAGTGAGGTAGTTCATGCCGATGGAGTTCTTGTTGCGCGGCGTCTGCACGAACAGGCCCATCCACGTGGGGAAGTCGTGGATCTTCTCCACCATCTCTATCTCGCAGCATTTCGTGGACTCGTTGACGATCTCGCCGTCCTTGAAGGGATGCGGCCGCTCCATGGCCAAGGCGCAGCAGCGCAGCGTGCACCCGGGGCTGCAGGAAAGGTACGTGCGCTTCCAGCCGCCCTCGACCTTCTGGGCCGCGTTATGGTAGCCGGCGTAGTCGGTCCGGCGCTCGATGATGTTCTTCTGGCGCACCTTGCTGTATTCGTTCACGTAGTCACGCAGCGCGAACATCTCCTCGATGTTGTCCGGGTTCACCGGGATGTCGCCCGTGCCGTGCACGACGACGGCCTTGAGGTTCTTCGATCCCATGACGGCGCCGAACCCGGCCTTGGCGGCGGCGTTGTCGGCGTTCGTCGTGATGGAGGAATCGCGCATGAGGGTTTCGCCGGCGGGGCCGCACACGAAGGAATGGTACTCGCGGTTGCCGAAGATCTCGAAGATGCGCTCCTGGCTCTCGATGGTGTAAAGGCCCCACACGCCGTCGGCGTCGGCGTCGTGGAAAGACACCTCACCGTCGTCGATGAGCACGTAGGAGTGGCCCGCAGCCTTGCCGGTGATGACGATGCCGTCGTAGCCCGCGCACTTGAGTGCCGGCCCGAAGAAGCCCCCGAGTCCGGCCCACGTGACCATTTCCGGGTCGGTCTTGGGCGACATCGAAACGAACGTGCCGCGCCCGCTCGACGGCAGGCCGGTGCCGCAGCCGGGACCCGTCATGTAGATGAGCGGGTTTTCCGGGTCGAACGCCTTCATGCCCGGCTCGGTGACCATGTCGTTGAAGATCTTGAGGCCCACGCCCTTGCCACCGATGTATTCGGGAACGTAGTCGTAGGTGGAAAGCTCGCTCGTCTCCTGCGTCGTCAGGTCGATGCAGAGGATCTTCCCCATGTAGCCCGTCGGCTTGATGCTCTTGTCGATCATGCTATTCCCCTTCCGTCTCGGTGCCGGACGCGGCGCATTCTTCCACCTGCTTGGCCCCGTCGGGCGTGATCACCCAGCCCTTCGGCGCCGTCAGGTCGGGATTGGAGTCGGCCACGAGGCCGAGCTTCATCGCCGGGCAGTTGTTGATGCAGATGGGCCCCTCGGGAATGCCGCGGCACAAGTCGCACTTCACGGCGACACGCTTTTTGCCGCGCTTGAGGATGTGGATCCGCGCTGGGTCGAACGGGCACGCCTTCACGCATTTCCCGCAGCCGATGCACGCGTCCTGGTCCACGTAGACGACGCCCGTCTGCCCGTCGATGCACATGGCCTTGTCCTGAAGCGGGCAGGCGTCGTAGCAGGGATGGTCGTCGCACTGCTGGCAGGAATAGATGTGGTGCAGGTTCCGGTAGAGGTTGTCAACCTCGAACTTGATGCGCGAGCGCTCGGGGCTGTACACCCCGTCGTGCATGACCGAGCACAGGATCTCGCATGACCGGCAGCCGGAGCACACGGAGTACTCGTTGTCGTAGACGACCACCTTTTCCCCACGTTCCATAGTCTCTCCTCTCAGGCTTCTACCTGATCGTTCCCCCGCCCGGCCTTCCGCTTCCCGTCGAAAGCCCAAGTCCGGGCACCTCCGCAGCGCGCGCCCTATTCGTCGAATTTAATTCAACGAATGTTAGTCTTACTATAAGACCCCGTTTCGGAGATGTCAATATTTTGTCGAATTTAATTCATCTAATTTAATTCGATAAAATGGGAGCGGAATGCCGGGAGCCGACGTCCCGGTGGAATGCCGCCTGTTCGGAAGGAGCGCATGTCATGAAGGCAGTCGTCATAGGGGGCACCGGCCACATAGGGACCTACCTCGTGCCCATGTTCGTGAACGCGGGGTTCGAAACCATCTGCATCACGCGCGGGAAATCCGAACCCTACGAGCACGACCCGGCATGGGAGCGGGCCGAAAGGCTCGTGCTCGACCGCAATGCCGACCCGGATTTCGCCGCCAAGGTGGCCGCGCTCGACGCGGACGTCGTGGTGGACCTCGTGGCCTTCGAACCTGCCGAGGTGGAAGCGATGGCCGCCGCGCTTTCGGGAACACGCCTGTCGCACTACCTCTACTGCTCGTCGTGTTGGGCGCACGGGCGCGCCGAAGTGCTGCCCCTCGACCCCGACAGCATGCTCAAGGAACCCCTGTGCGACTACGGCCGCAAGAAATTCGAAACCGAGCGCCTGCTGAAAGACCTGTTCCTCCAGAAGGGCTTCCCCGCCACCGTGATCATGCCCGGGCAGATTTCCGGACCCGGCTGGACCGTCATGAACCCCTGGGCCAACAAGACCGTGCGCCCCTTCCAGCTGATCGCCGACGGCGAGGAGATCCTGCTGCCGAACTTCGGGATGGAGACGCTGCACCACGTGCACGGCTACGACGTGGCCCAGTGCTTCTTCAAGGCCGCAACGCACCGCGCGTCCGCGCTCGGCGAGAGCTTCGACGCAGTGAGCGGGCAGTCCATCACGCTTTACGGGTACGCCAAGCTCATGTACCGCTTCTTCGGGAAAGAGCCGCAGATAGGATTCCTTCCCTGGCCCGAATGGTGCGACTACGTGGGCGACCCCGCCGAATGCGAGGACACCTACCTCCACATCGCGCGCAGCGGGTTCTTCTCGCTCGAAAAGGAGCGCCGCCTGCTGGAATACGAGCCGCGCTACTCCAACGTGGACGCCATCGAAGCCGCCGTGCGAAGCTACGTGGAGCGCGGCCTCGTCTCCGTCCGCTGACCGGCTGCCATCCCCGCGGCCCTTCGCGGCGCGCGCCCCGCCTGCCAAAACGCACGCGGGGCGCCTCGGGATGGCATGCTACGTCCGAGCGCGGGCGCGGGCGCGCTTCGAGGCGAACAGCCCCACCGCGAACCCCGCCAGCGTCGGCACGACCCATCCCAGGCCGAAGCCGTAAAGCGGAAGCCATGCGGACGCGCCATCGACCAGGGCCGCAACGGGGGCAAGTGCCTGCACGCCTTCGGGAAGGGCGGCAAGCAGGTCGAACAGGGCGGCGGCGAAGGCGAACGCCGTCGTCCAGCGGTACGCGGCCTGCATGCCCGGACGGCGCCCCACCACCAGCGTGACGAAGATCAGCGCTATGGCAGGCGGGTAGAGCAGCGAGAGCACCGGCACCGAAAGCGCGACGATCTCGTTCAAGCCCACGAGCGACAGCGCATAGGAGACGGCCGCGAACAGCGCGAGCCACTGCACGTAGCCCAAGCGGGAGCGGAACATCGCGCGGTGCCCCTCGGCGCAGGCCGCCAGAAGGCCGACTGCGCACTTCAGGCAGGCAAGGACCACCACGGCCGTCAAGAGCGCCTGCCCGCCCTCCCCAAGGCAGTGCCGCGCCACCAGCCCAAGCGCCGCTCCCCCGTTGGGCGCCGCCTCGAACACGCTGCGGCTTTCCGCCCCAAGCAGCGCGAGCGCCCCATAGGCCGCCGCCATGAGCAGCCCGCCCACCGCGCCCGCTTCGACGAGCGCCCGTTTCGGAACGCCCCCTTCGCGCGCGCCCTCCGCCGGCCTCCCCAGGGCCGCGCGGTCCCTCGCCGCCGCGACCACGACCGTCCCGAAAGCCAGGGACGCCAGCACGTCCATGGTCTTGTAGCCTTCCAGAAGGCCGGTGCTCAAGGGGCTTCCGGCATAGGCCCCTTGGGGCGCCGCCTGCACGCCCGACCCTCCCAAGTCGGCGAAGGCGGCAACGCACAGAACGACGAGCGAGACCGCGAACAGCGGCGTCAGGACCTTGCCGACGACGGTCAGCAGCCGGTTCGAGCGCAGGGACAGGAAAAACGCCGCCGCGAAGAACGCCGTGGAGAACCCGACGCGCAGCAGCGCGTCCCCTTCGCCGAAAAGCGGCGCAAGAAGGGGCGCCACTCCCAGCTCGTAGGGAACGGACGCGCACCGGGGAACCGCAAAGAGCGGCCCCACGCACAGGTACAGCGCCGAGGAGAAGAAGCGGGCGTAGCGCTTCCCCACCCGGCTGGCAAGTTCGTAGGGGCCGCTTGCCCCGCCTGCCGCCAGCGCCGCAACGCCCGCGACGGGCAGCCCGACGGCCGTGACGGCGAAGCCGGCGAACGCCGGTGCCCACTCCCTTCCCGCCAGCTGCCCCATCGAAACCGGGAATATGATGTTGCCCGCCCCGAAGAACAGGCCGAACAGCATCAACCCCACCAGAAGAACGTCGCGCATGCGCATGAGGTGCCCCCCGCCCGCCCCGCGCATTCGCCCGGAGTGCGCGGATTCTGCTTATCGAATTAAATTCGTTGAATCAAGTTCATGATACGTCTATACTACTGCACGGTCAATACGGAAACCGAAGCCGCGAACGGTGCCCCGCAACCGGGAGCGGGCGGTTGCATCCGAATCCGGTTGCCGCCGAGCGCAGGCGAGCGCCCCGCAACCGGGAGCGGGGCGCTCGCCTGCGCCAGAAGGGAACCGGACGCGAAGCAGGCGGGATTTTATGGTTATGCTGACAAACGGGTCGATGAACCGCCGACAAGGCGGTTCATCGGGTATCCTGTTTCCCGAAGATTGAACGGAGGCGCACATGGCGACAAAACGGCAGCAGCAGGCGCAGGCCACGAAAAACAGGATCATCGAGGCAATGCAGAAGCTCATCTCCGAAAAAGGCTACGACGCAGTCACCGTCGACGACATAGCGGCGGAGTGCAACATCGGCAAGGGGACCCTCTACCACTACTTCAAGGGCAAGGACAGCATTTTCAGCTACTTCGACCGGGAACGCTTCGACAACATCCCCGCGCTCGTTGAGGAACGCGGCCTCGACACCATAGAAGACCGGCTGAAACTCTATTGCACGCTTTGGTTCGACCAAATCCTGCAGGACAGCCTCAACCTGTCGGTGTACTGGTACCACCGGGCGCTCGCCAAGCAGCTTCCCGACGAGCGGAGCGGGACGCACTTTTCCGACGACATCGAGAACATCACCGCCATGCTGGAAAAGAGCGTGGCATCCGGCGAACTGGTGCCCGACACGCCGATCTCGCTCATCGCGGCCGACATCGTGTTCTCGTTCAACGGCGCGACCTTCTACCGCTGCATAGAAGACGGCTTCGACCTTTCCGAATGGGCCCGGGAGTTCATCGACCACGTCGTCGCCATCCACGTGAGGCCCTTCAAGGCGCAGTGAGCCGCAGTCCGCGCCGCGGCGGGCGCCATGTCCGCCCCGCCGGCCACATTTTCGGCAATTCCTGCATCGGGACACGCGAATGCCCGGAGCCGGGTGCCATATGCCGCATGCAAGACGCTTTCCGAACAGGCGTTTTCCCGGTCGTTGCGGGACGCACCTCTCCAGCGGCCCCGCCAACCCCTCTCTGCATGTCGAAAATCGCCCAAAATGTGACACCCGGCCCGTCCCGCCGCGCGCGGCCGGCATAGCCGCGCGCCGCATCCGGCTTGTCTGCCACGCGCAGGTGCGCGCCGCATAGGCCCGCAGCGCACGCACGGTGACCAAGGGGTCCACCTGGTAGGCGAGTTGGGACGAACTCCGCGGACCCCTGTATGACCCGCACAACTCCCATCCCAGTTCAAGCAAGGATATCCTGTCTTTTTCCCGAGCCGCCATCTGGACAAAGGCCAGTCCGGGGGAACACACGAGCACATGGTCGCCCAGTCGCAAGAGAGATCCTCCCGAAAGCGGCCTCGTGCATGCACGCGGTTTGGCCAGCTGCGTGCCCCGGCAGTTCGCAACGCTGCGCGCCACGACATGGACGGGCCTTTCGAGGCGCAAACCCGGACATGCCGCTTCCACTTCTTCGACGAGCGCGCGCAACTCCGCCGCATGCGGAACGCGGTCGGGAAGCACCCGTCCCTTCCCCTTCGGCGCAACGAGGCCGCCCGTCCCAACTACGCGCAGTATCTCCAAAGCCGACTTGCCGCCAAAGCAGACCGCCGCCCGCTTCATGCGCCCTCACCCGCCTTGCGGCCCGCCTGCGGACGCGGCGCGCAAGCGGGCAACGCCGACGGGACGCAAAAGGAAAGCTCCATGCAGTGCGCCCATGCGTGCGGCATGCGGGAACGGCAAGGCACGTGCGGACGGCAGAAACGCCCGAAAACCGGAGGAATCCACGGGAAACGGGGGCGCGCGGGCACGAAGGGAGCGCGTGCGGGGTCGAAGGCGCAAGCGGAAAGCGAAACGCAGGAGAACGAGAGCATGGGAATCCCCCTTTGCCGCCCTTGGCTTGGAGGATCTTGCAAGCGTGGTAAGGGAAAGCGAGGGCATCGCCTCCGGCAATGGGCCGCCCCGCAGGGCGGGGGGCGCCTGCACTGGCTCCGTGACGGCACGATTCTAACACATGCGGCATGTGCGGGAAAGGGCGCCGGGCGCGGGCGCAGGCACGCGCCACATTTTGGACGATTTCCGACATCGACCGCGCCCCACTTGACCCACCTTCGCGGGCATTTCCCATTCAAGAACGCAAAAGGCCTGATCACAGGGATGCCCAGCGAGGGCAACCCGCCGCCTTCCCCAGCGGATGGGGAGGAACATGCAGGAATCGGCGAAAAAGTGGCAGAAGGCGCGCACGCGGGTGCCGAAAGGCCCCGATGCGCGGTGGGCCATGTTGCGCCGCGCCTGCCACCAATGGAGAGCCGCAGCTCAAGGCTCACGCGCAACTTCAAGGCCTACGCGCAATGGGGAACCGCAGAACATGGATCGCACGCGTTGCTGATCGAGCATCGCTTGACACGCCTTCGTTTGACGGGACGGGCGCCAACCGCGAAGCCGCCGGGGAGGGGTCGCTTGCGGTATGCGCCGGGCGCGCCCCGCCCGCCCCACGCTCCGGAAGCGTCCCTCCCCTACGGGGCCAGGTCGTACAGGCGGCCGTAGAGCTCGTTGCCGCAAAGCCAACCGCGCTCGGTGGGGCGGAAGCGCCCGCCGGCGCGCTCCACCAGCCCCAGCGCCTCCAGCTCGGCGAAGGCGGCAGGGACATCGGGCAGAAGCGCCGCGGCGCGCGCCACCTGTTCGTCGGGAACGCCGCGCGCCATGCGCATGCCGAGCATCAGGTCCTCCGCGGCCATCTGGCGCGCATCCAAGTCGTCGGTCACCTGCCCGTCCTGCACGCGCATGCGCCGCTCGGCGTTCTGTGTCATGGTGGCCGCCGACTGGCCGATGCCGAGGTACGGCACGCCCGTCCAGTACGCGACGTTGTGGCGGCATGCGAAGCCGGGGCGCGCGTAGCTCGCCACCTCGTAGCGCTCGAAGCCCGCCTCGGCCAGCACGCGGGCCGCCACGCGCATGTGCGCGGCCTCGGCGTCGTCGTCGGGCGGCTCCATGGCGCCTGCCAGCACCGCCACGTCGAAGGGCGTGTGCGGCTCGATGGCCAGCGGGTACACGCTCACGTGCGCCACGCCCAGCCGCACCGCCTCGCGCACGCTTTCCTCGAAGGACGCCTCGGACTGCCCCGGAATGCCGCACATGAGATCCACGCTCACGTTCTCGAACCGGGTCTGCGCGGCCTCGATGGCACGCCGGGCGGCGTCGGCGCCGTGCGCGCGCCCAAGCGTGGCCAGCACGGCGTCGTCGAAGCTCTGCACGCCGATGGACAGGCGGTTCACCCCCAGCGCCCACACGTCGCGCACCATGCGCGCATCCAGGCTCTCGGGGTTCGCCTCCATGGTGCATTCCACCTCCGGCGTGAGGTGCATCGAAAGCGACAGCGTGTACAGGAGCATCGACAGGCGCGCCATCCCCACGTGCGAGGGCGTGCCGCCGCCCAGATACACCGTCTCCACGCAGGCGAGCTCGCCCTCCTTGGCCTTGCGGCGCAGCTGCAGGCACACGTCCTCCACGTATGCGTCTATCTCCGGCGAGTCGGCCGGCACGGCGCACGTGGAGAAGTCGCAGTAGCCGCAGCGCTTCACGCAGAACGGCAGGTGCACGTAGAGCGCCTTGTAGGGGTCGTGGGGCATGGATCCTCCGCCTTCCGGTTCCGCGAATTGCAACTTACCCTTTCAGGTTCTCCCGGGCAGACGGGCTGTTCTCCAGAACCGCCCCGACGGTGGGGCAGCCCCGCCAATCCGGGCATTCGCCGCACGTGGCGACGCCCTTTCCCAGCGCGCACCGCCGGACGGCGCAGATGCCCTCGCAGAACACGGTCTTGACGCCGCCGGCGCGGCAGCCCTGGCAGTTGATGTGCTCCGGAAGGATGGGCGCGTCGTTCAGCTTTGCCCACAGCTTCGCGGTCTTCTCCCGCAGGGCCCAGTCGTTGTTGACCGTTGCCAGATACGCGTCGCATTCCCTGCAATCCAGCCCGCAATAGGCGATCATCCCGTCCACAGCCCGCACCTCCGCGACTTCGACCCGAAATTCGTCTCGGCTTGAAGGATACACCAACCCCCATACCCGTTTCAAAACCCGGCTTCCCCTCCAGCGGCCCTGCACCGAAAACCCCCAGACGCGGGCATCGGAACCCCGCGTCCGGAAACGGCCCGCCACTGGGTGCCCGCCGTGCGACACGACACGCGGCGTGCCGAACCCCGCGCCCGCATGCCGGGCCGTCCGCCCGCGGGTGGCGGGGAGGGTGTCGGCAGCATCGCACGCCGCCCTTGCGCCGCCCGTCCGCCGGCTGCCCTCTGCGTCGCGCCGCCCGCTCACGCGGGCAGGCCGGCGCGCTCCAGAAGCTCGTCGAACACCCGGTCGAAGTCCTCCACGGACACGCAGGCGTTGATCTTGCCGCGCGCGGCGGCCGCGCCGGGAAGCCCGGAGAGGTACCACATGGCGTGCTTGCGCATGCGCACGATGTTCTTCCCCTCGCGCGCGGCGAGCAGGCGCGCATGGCGCCGCGCCATGGCGATGCGCTCGCCCGTGCCGGGCGGGGGCGGCGCTGTCTCGCCGGCGAGGGCGGCTTTCGCCTGCGCGAACAGCCACGGGTTGCCTTCGGCCCCGCGGGCGATCATCACGGCGTCGCAGCCGGTCTGCGCCACGAGCGCCGCCGCGTCCGCCCCGCGCGTCACGTCGCCGTTGCCCACGACAGGCACGCGCACGGCCTCCTTCACACGCGCGACGACGCCCCAGTCGGCCCGCCCGTGGTAGTACTGCTCGGCATAGCGCCCGTGCACGCACACCGCCGCCGCGCCGGCATCCTCCATGGCCCGCGCGAACGCCGGCGCCGTTTCCTCGCCCTGCGCGAAGCCGCGCCGGAACTTCACAGTGACCGGGTGTTTCACGGCGGAAGACACCGCGCGCACGATGGCGGCGGCCAGCCCGGGGTCCTTCATGAGCGCCGAGCCGTCGCCCTTCGAGACTATCTTGCGCGCCGGGCAGCCCATGTTCACGTCCACATACGCCAGCGCAGGCCCCAGCTCGTCTTCCACCCAGGCGGCCTGCCGCGCCATGACGTCCGGCTCGTGGCCGAACAGCTGCACGGCCACCTGGTCCTCGCCGGGCGCGAGCGCCAGCAGGCGCCGCGTCTTCTCGTTGGCGAACGAAAGCCCTTTCGCCGACACCATTTCGGTGTAGGCCAAGTCGGCCCCCTGCTCGCGGCAGAGCGCCCGGAACGCCTCGTCGCTCACGCCCGCCATGGGCGCGAGCAAAAGCCGGTGCGTCTGGAAGAACCCGAACATGCGGCACCCCTACGAGGCCAGGATGTCGAGCATGCCCAGGCCCGCCCACGCCAGAAGCGCCACGAAGGCGGCCACCGCGAGCGCGACGCCGCAGCCGAGCGCGCCTTTCGCGGCGCCGCTCATGCCGCGCGCCTCCTGCGCCGCCTTCTTCTCGTCGAACGGGTCGTCCAACCAGTCGTATTCCTGTCGTTTCTTCGTCATAACGCAAACCTCGCCTCGAACCCGGCCTCGCGCCCGCAGGGCGGTCGCCGCCGCGGCCCACGGCCCCCGCCCGCCGGCGAGCAGGCCGCCCGTTGCCTTCTTGATCGCGCCTGTTCGCGCGCCGTCAGTCGTCCACCTTGAGGATGGCCATGAACGCCTCTTGCGGCACTTCCACGTTGCCGATGGACTTCATGCGCTTCTTGCCTTCCTTTTGCTTCTCCAGAAGCTTGCGCTTGCGGCTGATGTCGCCGCCGTAGCACTTGGCCAGCACGTCCTTGCGCTTGGCCTTCACCGTCTCGCGCGCCAGCACCCTGCCCCCGATGGCCGCCTGGATGGGCACCTCGAACAGCTGGCGCGGGATGATGCCCTTGAGCTTTTCCACCAGCACGCGCCCGCGGTCGTACGCCTTGTCCTTGTGCACGATGAACGACAGCGCGTCGATGGGCTTGCCCGAAAGCAGGATGTCCAGCTTCACCAGCTGGGAGGGCTTGTAGCCGGCGAACTCGTAGTCCAGGCTCGCATAGCCCTTCGTGCTGGACTTCAGCTTGTCGAAGTAGTCCATGATCAGCTCGGAAAGCGGGATGTCCCACACCATTTCCACCGTGGTGGGGGAAAGGTAGTTCATGGTGACGAACGTGCCGCGCCGCGCCGTGGTCAGCTCCATGACCGCGCCCACGTAGTCGGGCGGGATGAGGATCTTCGCCTTCAGGCAAGGCTCCTCCATGCGCTCTATCTCGCCGGCGTCGGGCATTTCCTGCGGCGAATGGATGCTCAGCATCTCGCCGCCCTGGCGGTACACGTGGTATTCCACGGACGGCGCCGTGGCCAGAAGGTCGAGGCCGAACTCGCGCTCCAGGCGCTCCTTCACCACCTCCATGTGCAGAAGGCCCAAGAACCCCACGCGGAACCCGAAGCCGAGCGCGTGGGACTTCTCCGGTTCCCACGCGAGCGCCGGGTCGTTCAGCGAGAGCTTCTCCAACGCCTCCTTGAGCGGCTCGTACTGGTCGCCGTCTATGGGGAACAGGCCGGTGAACACCATGGGCTTGGCCTCGCGGTACCCCGGCAGGGGCGTGTCCACCCCGCCGGAAGCCGACGTGATGGTGTCGCCCACCTTCACGTGGCTCACGTCCTTGAGGCCCGTCACCAAATACCCCACCTCGCCCACGGAAAGCTCGGGCAGCGGCACTTCCGCCGGGCGGCGGGCGCCCACTTCCTCCACCAGCGCCTCGGCGCCGGTGGCGAGCATCCGGATGCGCTCGCCCTTCTTCATGGCGCCGTCCACCACGCGCACGAGCGCCACCACGCCGCGGTAGGCGTCGAAGTACGAGTCGAAGATGAGCGCGCGCAAAGGCGCCGCGGCGTCGCCGGTAGGCGCGGGGATGTTGTACACCACGGCCTCCAGCAAATCGCGCACGCCCGCGCCGGTCTTGCCGGAGGCGAGAATGGCGTCGTCGGCGGGGATGGCCAGGCCCTCCTCGATCTCGTCGCGCACGCGGTCCGGCTCGGCCGCGGGAAGGTCGATCTTGTTGATGAGGGGGATGATCTCCAGGTTCGCGTTCATGGCCATCATGGCGTTGGCCACGGTCTGCGCCTCCACGCCCTGCGTGGCGTCCACCACCAAAACGGCGCCCTCGCAGGCGGCCAGCGAGCGCGACACCTCGTAGGTGAAGTCCACGTGGCCCGGCGTGTCGATGAGGTTGAACTGGTAGGTCTGGCCGTCCTCGGCCGTGTAGTCCACGCGCACGGCCTGGCTCTTGATGGTGATGCCGCGCTCGCGCTCTATGTCCATGCTGTCGAGCAGCTGCTCCTGCATGTCGCGGGACGCCACGGTGCCCGTGAGCTCGAGGATGCGGTCCGACAGCGTGGACTTGCCGTGGTCGATGTGCGCGATGATGGAGAAGTTGCGTATGAGGCTGGGGTCTGTCATGGCTGCTTTCTCGAAACGACGTCTTTCGCTGGCGCCCGGCCCGCACCCGCAGGCGGTGCCGGACAGGCGGCCCAGGCGGCGCACGTGTGCGGGCCAGGGCGTGCCGGATGCCCGGCGGCGCGCCGGACGTCCAGGCGCCTATTGTACCGTGAAACGCGCGGGAGCGCCGCAGGTTTACCGAACCGCCAGATTTGGTGCGGGCGGAAACGCCCGGCGGGCAGGGCCTCCGCCGGGCGCGGAGGGCGAAGGCGGCGGGAGCGCGGATTCCCGGCGGCAAGGGGCGGGCCGTTGGCATGCGACGGCGCGGGCGGTCCCGCATGACGCGGTGGACAGGGCCGCCGCCGGGCGCGGGCATGGAAAAGCCCCGGCATGCGGGGCTTTTCCACTCTTGATATGCGGAAGGACCGGATGCGGCCCCTGCAGTGGCACGTGCTACTCGGCGGCCTCTTCGGCGCCTTCGGCCTCGGCGGCAGCAGCGGCCTCGGCTTCGGCCTTGGCGGCTTCCTCGGCCTCCTTGGCCTTGCGCTTCTTCGCGGCGGCCTCTTCCTTGAGCTGCTTCTCGCGGCGCTTCGCCTTCTCCTTCGAGGCCGCTTCCATCTCCGCCTTGCGGGCGGCCTTGCGCTCGGCTTTCTTGGAGCCGGTCTTCTGGGCCTTCTTCTCGGGCTTCACGTAGGCGGCGCGGTCGGCGTCGGTCACCACGGTGTTCGCGAGCGCCATGATGCCGCTCTTGCGGTTGGCGGCCTGGTTCTTGTGGATGACGCCCTTCGAGACGGCCTTGTCCATGAGGCGGCAGGCGGCGCAGGCGGCGGCGAAAGCCTCGGCCCCGTTGCCGGCGGCCACGGCGTCCTTCACGTGGCGGGTCGCGGTCTTCAGCTCCGACTTGACCGCGCGGTTGCGCATGCGCGCCTTCTCGTTGGTGATGTTGCGCTTCTTCTGGCTCTTGATGTTGGCCATGGGGTTGGCTCCTCCTGTGTCGTCGTGCGGGACCCCGCTGCGGGCCCCTCCCTTGCGTCGCGTATATCCGGCGAGGCGCGCGTCCTGCATGCAGGCGCGCCGGCGCGGGCGGCGGATGGCGACGCAGGGCGGTTCGCGTGGAACCGGAGGCTCCCCAAGCACGAGCCGGCCTTGCGTGGAAACGGGCGGGATTTTTCCGTTTCGCCGGCCATGCGGCCACCCAGCGTTGCAAAACCGTAACGCAGCCTCGTCTGCAGATGCGGCAACGGAACCGTTGCACGCGCGCATCGCTGGATACACAATGGCATAGCATAGCAAAGCTTCGCGCCGTTTGCATGGCAATTCCCGAATATTTCGGGAATTCGCAGAAAGGGCGTTCGCGGCGCCTACCGGGCGCGTTCGCGCGGGACCACCGAAAGCACCCAGTCGAGGAAGGCCCCATCGGCGTCGGAGCCGCTTTTCATGGCGCGCTCCGCGTCGCGCGCCGAGACGAGCGCGCGGCGCAGCTCGGCCGCCGAGAACCCGCGCGCCCACCGCACGTGGTTCTTGCAGCGCCAGTCGGGCATCTTGAGCACGGAGGCGAGCGAAGCGGCCGCGCCGCGCTCGCAGAGGCTGCGCGCGCAGACCAGCTCGCGCAGGCGGCTCACGCACTGGGCCAGAAGCGCGTGGGGCGGCGCCGATTCCATGCGGTGCAGGCACAGCAGGCATTTCGAAAGGTCGCGGGCCGAAAACGCGTCCACGAACTCCCACGGCTTCGGCTCGGCCGTGCGGCTCACCAGCGCCATCACCTCGTGCTCGCCCACCGGGTCGGCGCCGCGGTGCGCGAGCGCCAGCTTCGCCACCTCGGCGTCCAGGTGCACGGTGTTCTCGCCCACCAGCTCCACCAGCTTGGCGGCGGCACCCTCGGTGAACGCCACCCCGTGCCCCACCGCCATGGAGCGCACTATCTTAGGCAGCTCGTTGCGCTTCGGCGGGGCGCAGTCGATGACGGCGGTCCTGCCCACCTTCGCGACCGCCTTGTACAGCCGCGTGTTCTTCGCGAGCTTTTCCGCCTCGAGCGCGAGCACCGTGGTGGGGTTCGGCGAGGCGGCATAGGCCACGAGGGCCTCCGCGTCGGCCTTCTTCAGCTTCTCGGCCGCGCGCAGCGACACCAGGCGCAGCGGGCTTGCGAACGGCATGGTGTTGCAGGCCGAGACCACCTCGGCGCCCGACGCCGCCTCGCCGTCGAACTCGTCGGAATTGAACGACAGGTCGCCCGCCTCGGCCACGCGCGCGCGCAAGCGGCGCATGACGGCGGCGCGCTTGAGCGCGTCTTCGCCGACCACGAGGTAGACGGGCAGCAGGGTGTCTTCTTTCTTCGATGGGGCCATGTGCGCATTCTAGCGCAGCGTGGACACCTCCACGGCGTCGGCGGACAATTCGCACGAAACATCCCCCCTCTCGTCGGTGCGCAGAACGCGCGCGCCCACGGCCTCGAGGCGCGCGAGCGTTTCGTCCGCGGGATGCCCGTAGCGGTTCTGCGCCCCCACGCTCACCAGCGCGATGCGCGGCGACAGGGCCGCGGCCACCTCGTCGTCGAGCGCGGCGCGCGAGCCGTGGTGCCCCACCTTGTAGATGTCCACCTGCGAAAGCGCGCCGCGCCTTTCCAGTTCGGCAAGCTGCTCCGTCTCGGCGTCGCCGCAGAAGAGGGCCTTCCAGTCGGCGCCGCCGTCGCCGTCCACGTCGGCCCGCGCGAGCAGGCAGACGCTGTCGGCGTTGCCCCCTTCGTCGGAAAAGCCGTCCGGCCACACCACGGAAAGCGCGAAGCGGCCGCAGGAAATGGCGTCGCCCACCTGCACGCCCACGACGCCCTCCTCCCCCACCAGCGACCGCGCGTCGGCGATCAGGCGCCGGCAGGCCGCGCATTCGCACGAAAGGGCGTCGCGCGCCACGAGGACGCGCCCCACCCCCACCACGCCGCGCAGGGAGGCGAGCGAGCCTGTGTGGTCGTCGTCGGAATGCGTGAGGAGCACCGCATCGAGCCGCCACACGCCATGGCGCGCGAGCGCCTCGCGCAGCGCCTGGTCGCGGTTGCCGGTGTCGATGAGCAGGGCGGCTCTCTCGCTGCGCACCAGGAAGGCGTCGCCCTGCCCCACGTCGAGCATGACGATTTCGGCGGGCATCGGGCGCAGGGCCGCCTGCGCCACGAGGCACGCGAACGCCGCGCCCACGCCGAGGGCGCAGGCCAGCGCGCGCCTCGTGGGCCGCGGCCAGAAGCGCCACAGAAGCGCGCACGTCGCCACCGACGCCGCCAGCAGGGGGAGCACCGGGGCGCTCACGGGAACGCTGGCGTAGGGCACCTGCGCGAGGGCGTGCACCACGCCGGCGAGCGCCTGCGCGCACGCGCCGGCCGCCCCCACCGCCACGCCGGCCGTCCAAGGCAGGGCCACAGCCAGTATGGCCGCGGCAAGGCCGCCCGCGCACGCGAGCGCGAACAGCGGGGAGGCCACGGCGTTCGCCAGCGGCGAGACGAGCGACGCCTGCGCGAAGAGCGCCGCCGAGGCGGGCACCGTGGCCACCCCGGAAGACAGCGTGAGCGCGAGCGCGTCGCGCAGGAAGCGCGGGACGCGGAAGGGCAGCGCGTCCAGCCACGCGCAAAAGAGCCGGGCGAACAGCACGATCCCCAGCGTGGAGCCGGCGGAGAGCGCGAACGACACCGACACCGCCGTGCGCGGCGAGGCACCCACCGCGAGCGCGACGACGAGCGCGAGGGCGTTCAGCGGCGCGGGGCGGCGGCGGGCGAAGAACGACGAGAGGCCCGCCACTGCCATGGCCGCCGCACGCGCGGCCGACACCGGCGCGCCGGCGAACACCAGATAGGCCACCAGAAACGCCCCTTCCACCACCACCTGGGCCGCACGCGGCACCCGCAGCGCACGCAGAAGCACGAGGGCGAAGGCGCCCACGATGGAGAGGTGCGAACCCGACACCGCCACCACGTGCGCAAGCCCCGTGGCCTTGAAGTCCGCGTACAGGCCCGTGTCGCCAAGGGAGCCGCGAGCCCCGCACACGAGCGCCTGCAGGAGGGCGCCCGCATCGCCGCCGGCCCCGGAGAGCGCCCCCAGGGCGCGCGAGCGCAACTCCAGAAGCGGCGCCGCCGGGCCGCCGGGCTCCAGCGGCTCCACGCCTTCCACGAGCGCGGTCGCCGAGGCGCCGTGCTGCCAGCAGTGCGACGCCGTGGACCCGGAAGGCCTCTCCAGCCGCGCGTGCGCCGCGAAGACGTCGCCGTAGAGGGGGGCTTCGGCATCTTCGGGCAGGGCGACGCGCACCACTGCAGAGCGCCCGTCTGCCGCCGTGGCCCGAGCGTAGCACTGCGGGCCGAACGCGCCCGCCGTGCCGTCTTCCAGCACCTCGAAGCGCCAAAGCGCCGACGCGCCCCCTTCCGCCCGCTCCATCGCGGCATGCAGCGACGCGCCCGCGAAACCCCCGCAGGCAAGCCCCAGCGCAACGCCCAGAAGCGCGCACGCGGCAAGGGCGCGCCTGCCGCGCCAGAGCGCCGCGAGGCCGCCCGCGGCGCCGAGCGCGCCCGCGAGCGCCAAGGCGAGGCAGGCGTGCGCGTCCCAGCCTTCGCCGATGGAATAGGATGCCGCCGCCGCGGCCCACAGTCCCAGCGCGCAGGCCAAAAGGGGCGGAAGCGACGGGCGCGCGGGCCATTCCCGCGCGGGAGCGGGGCGCATGGCGGCGCTACCCCACGCAGACGAGGCTGGCCAGCTGCTCGAACTTCTTGTCGCCTATGCCCGACACCCGCTTGAGGTCATCAACGGAGGCGAACGGCCCGTTGCTCTCGCGGTCGGCCACGATGCGCTGCGCCGTGGCGGGGCCGATGCCCGGAAGCGTGTCCAGTTCCGCCACGCCGGCGCTGTTGAGGTTCACCTTGCCCGAAGGCGCCGCGCCGGCCGCACCGGCCGCGGCGTCGGATGCGCCTGACGCCGCGGCCTGCTGCGCCTCTTCGGGCGTGGGCACGGCCACCTGCTCCCCGTCGTTCAGAAGACGCGCCAGGTTGAGGGCGTCTGATGCAGCGCCTTCCGAAAACCCGCCTGCGGCCTGCACCGCGTCGGCCACGCGCGCGCCGGAAGGCAGCCGGTACACCCCCGGCGCAGCCACCGCACCGCTCACGTGCACGCACACCCCGTTGCCTGCGGCTTCCGTGCCTGCGCCTTCCTCCCCGCCGCCCTGCCCCGCAGCCTGCGCCTCCCCGCCGGCCGATGCAGCTTCGGCCGGCTGGGAAACCTCGGACGCGTCGGCCTTTTCCAGCGAGAACCCGCCGCCTCCCCCTTGCGCCCATGCGAACCCCGCCGCAGCCAGCACCAGGGCCGCCACGGCCGACACGCCGGCAATCAGGGGAGTCCTCGCGCCCACGTGCAGCCGTGCGCCCAGCGATTGCGCGCTTTTTTGAAATGCCATGGCAGCCTCCCGTCTCCGCTTCCCTGGCGTCCCATGATAGCGACGCCGTCCAGCGGAAAGCTGGCGGGTTTCAAGCGCCTTCGACCCATGGTTCGCGGCGTTTTCTCGGCCGGGGAGCGCCGCGCGCCCACCACGCTTTCGGCGCACCGGCACCGGGAATGCAGCGCTTTCGCAACGGAACTGCGGGAAGCCCGCCGCGCCTTTGCGGCGGGTTTTCGGGATCCTGCCGCCATGCGGGCGGGCCGCATGCGGCGAATCGCCCGCTCGCTGCCGGTCCCGATTCGGCAAACCGCCGGCTCATTGCCGGCCCCGAGCCGGCGGATCGCCGGCAGTCAGACGGCTCCATGTCGCCGGATCGCCGGCGGGCGTTCGACCTCGCACCGGCAAACAGCCGGATCCGGGCCGCAAGGCAGCCGGCGATTCTTCGACGTCCGTTCGAACCAGAATCGGAAACCACCCGCATTGGAAGCGCATCCCCAGATGGCACGACATTGCCACGCCGAAATTCCATCACGGGCGAATTCGGTGGAAAGCCCCGCGCGCGCATGGCAGCACTCGGTGGATTCCAGCCTTCGGAAACGTGGAAAGCGAAACGTGGGAGGCAAAACAAGGGAGCAAAGGGAAGGTCCGCGAATGCAGGGGAAAAGGCCCCGCCAGCCCGCCTGCAAAAAACGCGCGCGGCGGAAAAGGGCGGCTGCGGGCATGCTGGAGCGGGGAGAGTCCCGCCGCGCGGCCGGCGGCGGGAGCACGGTGCGAAGTGGAACCCTACGCCTGGCGGGGCGGACGGTAGGCCGGGCAGGCGTAGTCGCGCGCCTCCGCCGAGGCGGCAAGTTCGTCCACCCAGCGGGCAAGGGGAAGCCCCTCTTCGGCAGCCAGCACGTCCTTCAGCTTCGCGTGCGTCTCCGGCTTGCGCGGCATGAACAGCGTGCAGCAGTCGGGCGCGTCCTGCGACGATATCTCGAACGTGCCCAGCTCCTCCGCCTGCGCGATGATCTCCAGCTTGTCGGTGCCGATGAGCGGGCGCAGCACCGGCAACTCCACGGCGGCGTCGGTGGCGCGGATGTTGTCGAGGGTCTGCGACGCCACCTGCCCCAGGCTCTCCCCCGTCACCAGTGCCCCGGCGCGCTCGCGCGCGGCCAGGCGCTCCGCCACCTTGAACATGAGGCGCCGGTAGAGGATCACCCGCAAAGACGGCGGGGCGCAAAGCGATATCTCGCGCTGCACGTCGCCGAACGCGACGACGTACACCCGTGCGATGCAGCCCGTCCTCTCCAGCACCCGCGCGATGTCGTCCACCAGGTACTCGCTCTCGTCCGACGTCTGGGGGCGTCCCGAGAAGTGCACCCCCACGCACACCGCCCCGCGGCGCGCCATGCGCCACAGCGCCACGGGCGAGTCGATGCCCGAGGACAGAAGGCCCACGACGGTGCCCGAGCTGCCCACCGGCAGCCCCCCGATGCCCGGTACGCTGCGCGCGTACACGTAGGCGGCGTTCTGCACCACCTCTACGCCCACCACGAGGTCGGGGTCGCGCATGCGCACCGTCGCCTCCGGGAACGCCTCGCAAAGCTTCGCCCCTACGATGCGGTTCATGTCCATCGACCCGATGGGAAAGTCGGTGTGGTTGCGCCGCGCGGCCACCTTGAAGGTGGAGAAGCCGCCGGCCTCGCCCATGGCGTCCCGCGCCGCCCGCGCCATGGCGTCGAGGTCGCGCTCGCACTTGTAGCCGCAGGACACGCGCGCCACGCCCGGAACGCGCACGATGGCATCGGCGCAGGCCACGGCCACGTCCAGGGACGTCCCCTCGCGCAAGAACACGCACAGGCGCCCCGCGATGCGGTGGATGGTGACCACGGGGAACGCCGCCAGCAGCGCCTCGAGGTTTTTCAGCAGGCGCATCTCGAACGTGGAGCGGTTGTGTCCCTTGAGGCCGATCTCGTGGTAATGGACGAGCACGATGCGTTGGAATTCGCTCATTGGAAACCCCCAGACGACATGGCGCAAACGGCGCCAAGTGACTTCAAACCCCCCACATGTTGACCCCATAGCGTCGCAGGTTGGCGCAGCAAGTCAGCGAGAAGCCCCCGGATGCCCCAGATTGGCGTGAAAGCCCGAGGAAGCGTACTCTGTACGCGACGAGGGCTTGGAGCGCCAAGATGGGGCATCCGGGGGCTTCGCAGCGTCGGCGCGTTCCGCCGGCCGTCAGGCTGGCGGAACCCAGTGCAGCGTCGGCGCGTTCCGCCGGCCGTCAGGCTGGCGGAACCCCACCCTAGTGGTTCTTCACGTCGATGGACTCGGGATCGTAGGAAACCTCGCCGCGGGCGATCTCGTTGAAGGCCAGCGACAGGGGTTTCTTGTCGGCCGCGCGGGCGATCTCCACCGCCGTTTGCAGCTGGATGGCGCGGTCGCGTTGGCCGCGCATCATGTCGTTGATGTCGTGGGCGCGCTTGGACGCGAGCGCACACAGCAGGAAGCGGTCGTTGTCCGTGCGGTCCAAAAGCGCGTCGATCTTCGGTTCGATAATGCTCATAGGGTTCTAACCTCGTAGTCCTTCGGCCTGTTCGTTGACGAAGCGCACCAGTTCGGCCACCGCCTCGTCGAGATTGTCGTTTACCAGCCGCACATCATACTCCATCTTGCGTGCGAGTTCCACCCGTGCGGCGGCCATGCGGGAGGCGATCACGTCTTCGCCTTCCGTCCCGCGCCCCCGCAGGCGCTCCTCGAGCACTGCAAGAGACGGGGGCTCCACGAACACCAAGTGGGCCTGCGGCATTTTCTCGCGCACCTGGAAGGCTCCCTGCACGTCGATCTCCAAAACGACCTGCATGCCGCGCGCCATGCGCGACTCCACCTCGGCACGGGGCGTGCCGTAGCGGTTGCCGGCATACGTGGCCCATTCCAGAAGGCCGTCCCCTTCCACGAGCCGCTGGAACTCAGCATCGCTCGCGAAATGGTAGTGCACGCCTTCCACTTCCCCGTCGCGCGGGGCGCGCGTCGTCACCGACACCGAAACCCAGGCGTCGGGCACCTCGCGCAGCAAACGGGCCACCAGCGTGCCCTTGCCGGCACCTGATGGCCCAGAAATGACGAAAAGGTTTCCGTGGCGCATGCAGCGGCTAGCTCAAACGCTCGAGCAGGGCCGCACGCTGGCGCTCGCCCAAACCGCGCAGGCGGCGGCTCTCGGCGATCTGCAGCTCTTTCATGACCTTCTCGGCCTTGGCCTTGCCGTAACCCGGCATCGTCTCGATCAGGGTCGAAACCTTCATGCGACCCACGACCGGATCGTCCTTCATGTCCAGAACCTGGGCGAGCGTCTTCTTGCCGCTCTTCAGCTCGTCGCGCACTTCGGCACGCTTGATGCGCGCGGCCTTGGCCTTCTCGAGGGCCGCCTGACGTTCTTCAGGACTGAGTTGAGGAATAGCCATCGTGTAATCTCCTTCTTTTCGAACGACGCCGTGATACTACCACGCCTTCGGCTGTAATGCCATGTCGCTTGCGTGAAACTTGGAAAAATTCCAGCGCGTTGGCACACATTGTAGAGGGAATGGGCGCGATTGTCTGCCTTTCGTGGGGCAAACGTATCGCAAATACCACGGTTTTCCCACGAAAACGCCGCTTTTTCCCGGCTTCGGCGCCTTTCCGGCGCCCCGGCAGGCCATCCGGAGGGACGCCGGATGCCGTTTTCCCGCCGCGCTCCCGCACGGCCCGGCCACGCGGGAGCGCGGCGGCGGGCGCTAGAGTTCGGCCGCGATGGCCTCGAAGGCGGCCACGGGGTCGGCGGCCTGCGTGACGGGCCGCCCGACGACGATGTGGGAGGCGCCGTTTCCGAACGCGAACGCCGGGGTGGCCACGCGGCTCTGGTCGCCCGCCTCCGCCCCGGCGGGACGCACGCCCGGAGTGACGATGTAGGCGTCCGGCCCCAGCGCTGCGCGCAGGCGGCCCGCCTCGTGCGGCGAGGCCACCACGCCGGAAATGCCGGCGCGGCGCGTCTGGGCCGCCAGCGCCTCCACCTGTTCGACCAAGGGGCGCGCGACGCCCGTTGCGGCAAGCGTCTCCGCGTCCATGCTGGTGAGCACCGTGATGCCCAGCGTGACCGGCACCACGCCCCCGGTTTCGGCCGCCGCGCGCTCCGCTCCGCGCCGAGCGGCCTCCATCATCGCCACGCCGCCCGTGGCATGCATGGTGAGCATGTCCGCCCCGCTCAGGGCGGCGGCGTGCGCCGCGCCTTCCACCTGGTGGGGAATGTCGTGGAACTTGAGGTCGAGGAACACCTTGAGGCCGCGCTCCTTGAGCGCATGCACGATCGCGGGGCCTTCCGCGTAGAACAGCGTCATGCCCACCTTCGCCCACGCCGCCTTGCCCCCAAGGGCATCCGCAAGGCGAAGCGCCTCGTCCCTTCCGCAGTCGAGTGCCACGATCACGCGCTCGCGCGCCGGCGTTTCTTCGAACACGTTCAGCATTCCAAGGCTCCTATCAGCTCGTTTACGTTGGAGACGCCCTCGTCCTCGCAGAAGGCGGCGATGCCGTCCACCACGTCCACCGCCGCATGCGGGTTCGCGAAGTTCGCCGTGCCCACCGCCACCGCCGTGGCGCCGGCCAGCAGGAACTCCACCGCGTCGGTGCCGTTGCACACGCCGCCCATGCCCAGGATCGGCACGCGCACGGCCTTCGAGCACTCCCACACCATGCGCAGCGCCACGGGCTTCACGGCGGGGCCGGAAAGCCCTCCCACCACGCGCGCGAGCAGCGGGCGGCGGCGGCGCGCGTCTATCCCCATGCCCAGAAGCGTGTTGATGAGGGAGAGCGCATCGGCGCCGCCCGCCTCGGCCGCGCGCGCGATCTCGGCCACGTCGGTGACGTTGGGGGTGAGCTTCACGACGAGCGGGCGGGCCGTGGCCGCACGGCAGCGCGCCACGACGGCCTCCACGCTTGCGGCGCACGTGCCGATGGTCATGCCGCCCGCGTCCACGTTCGGGCACGACACGTTCAGCTCGTAGGCGTCCACCGGAGCTTCCTCCAGCGCCTCCACCACCTGCACGTACTCGTCGAAGCTGTGGCCCGACACGTTCACGACAACCGTGGCGCCGCGCGTCTGCAGCCACGGCAGGTCGTGCTCCTTCAAGTGGGCGACGCCGGGGTTCTGCAGCCCAATGGAGTTGAGCATGCCCGAGGGCGTCTCGGCGATGCGCGGGCTGGCGTTGCCCTCCCAGCCGTGAAGCGACACGCCCTTGGTGGTCACGGCGCCAAGGGCCGCCACGTCCACGAAGTCGCCGTACTCCCGCCCTGCCGCGAACGTGCCGGACGCCACGGTCACGGGGTTCTTCATCGCAAGCCCCCCGAGGTTCACCGCCATGCGCACCGAAGTCTCCCGGGGCCGCCGGGGAGCGCCGCCCGATCCCGCAGGTTGCTCGCCCGCCTCCGCGGGTCTCTCGGCATCGAACCGCACCATCACCACACCACCTCCGCGGCGTCGAACACCGGCCCGTCCACGCAGGCGCGCCTCTTTCCGTGCGCGGTGTCCACCACGCACGAAAGGCACGCGCCGATGCCGCATGCCATGCGCCGCTCCAGCGACACCTCGCAGCGCACGTCCGCGCACGCCGCCATGCCGGCCACGATCTTCATGAGCGGTTCGGGGCCGCACACGGCCACGTAGCCGTAGGGCGCGCCCTGCCCCGCCGCCGCGGCAAGCGCCTCTTCCACAAGCGACGTGCAGAAGCCCGCGCGCCCGAAGCTGCCGTCGTCGGTGGCGCAGTGCGGGCCCTCGCAGCCGCAGGACGCCCCCGCGGACAGAAGCGCCTCGTAGCGCCCGCGGCAGGCGAGCGCCGAGGCCGTCTGCGCGCCCAGCACCACGTCGGCGCGCACGCCGCTGCCCACCAGCCGCTCGCAGAGCATGAACAGCGGGGCCGCCCCCACACCGCCGCCCACCAGAAGCGCGCGGGTGGCGCCGGCCGGGTCCCATCCGCGCCCCACCGGCCCTATGAGCTCGACGGCTTCGGCCGCCGCACCGGCATCCGAAGCGCCGTCGCGCGCAAGCCCCGCCATGTGCGCGGTCCCGAAGCCCACCGCCTGGTAGAGCACTTCCAGCGTGCCCGCCTGCGCGTCGCGCGCGTACACCGAGAACGGGCGGCGCAGGACATGCGCCTCCATGCCCGGAACCTTCATGTGCACGAACTGCCCCGGCTCGATGCGCGCCGCGATCCGCGGCGCCTCGAGCGTCATCAGATAGAGGTTCGGGCCCGCCTCCGCGTTGCCGAGGATGCGCGCCCGCTCGTTCACCAGAGCCACGCCGTTCCTTTCCTCCGTGCGGCGCCCGATGCGCGCCGCGTTCGTCCCTTGGCGCCGCTCGCGCGCCGCGGCGCCGGGTGCCCTGGACCGCCCGGCTGCCTGCCGAGAGACGGCCCAAGCCGCGTCATTCCCATCCCGCTTCCCGCAGGCCCGTCCGGCGGTATACAGGCCCCGTCCGCCTGTCGCACCCGCCGTGGGCGAAAACGCGCCGAATACTCCCCGCGCGCCCCCGCTCACGCCTTCGCGGGCGGCTCCCATTGCGGCAGGTCCTGCAGGGCCACCACCGCAAGGCCGGCGTCGCGCGCCACTTCCATGCCGGCCACCATGGCCTGCGCACCCGCGAGCGTGGTCACCTGCGTGATGCCGTGCTTCACGGCCTCCGAGCGCATCTCGTAGCCGTCGGCGCGCGTGACGTGGCCGAACGGGGTGTTGATCAGAAGCGCCACCTCGCCGCGGGCGATCATGTCCAGCACGCTCGGGCCGCCCTCGTGGATCTTGTTCACTTCCCCGCACTCCACGCCCGCCGCGCGCAGGGCGCGCGCCGTGCCGGCCGTTGCCACCACGCGGAAGCCCAGGTGCACGATGTCGCGGGCGATGGGCACGATGGCGCGCTTGTCGCGGTCGCACACGCTGACGAACACCGTGCCGCCCTCCGGCAGCGCGTAGCTTATGGCCAGCTGCGTCTTGGCGAAAGCGGCTGGGAAGTTGCCGGCGATGCCCATGACCTCGCCGGTGGACTTCATCTCCGGCCCCAGCACCGTATCGGCGCCGGGGAAGCGGCCGAAGGGCATGACGGCTTCCTTCACGCTGTAGTGTTCCAGGCGCCGGTCGTCGGGCGGCAGGGCCAAATCGGCTATCTTCTCCCCCGCCATGATGCGGGCGGCGCACTTCGCCAGCGGCACGCCGGTGGCCTTCGACACGAAGGGCACGGTGCG
>CAJFUR010000151.1 GCA_904420215.1 uncultured Eggerthellaceae bacterium | reverse complement strand
GCACAACGGGTTGTGGCGCAGTTTGGTAGCGCACTTGACTGGGGGTCAAGGGGTCGCAGGTTCAAATCCTGTCAACCCGACCAGCAAAACGGGAGGCCGGAAGCCTGATCGCTTCCGGCCTCTTTGCGTTCATGGCGCTTTGTGACCAAAAACCGGCCGAAAATGGCACAAGTTTTTCCCGATTGCGAACCTGCGGCCCGTTTTCTCGGCCTGCCTCGCGTTTCGGACGCACGCGGGGCGCGTCCCGCCGTGCCGGTGCATCCCGGCGCCAAGGCCCCTCACCTCACCGACTGCTCCCACTGCTCGCGGGTCACGCGGGGACGGTGCTCCACGCCTGCGAAGAAGCACAGGATCTCCTCGAGCGAGACGGGCGCGTAGCCGTTCGCGTCCACGCCCACGTCGAAGCGCAGAAGGCGCATTTCCCGGTTCCATTCGTTGTAGGCGCGCGAGGCGTGGATGTGGCCGTGCAGGTGGATGGCCCCGTGCGCCAGCCCCGGCCAGTCCATGATGGGGTAGTGGCACATGGTCACCTTGCGCCCGCCTTCGAGCTTGAGCACGGCAATGGGCGGCTTGACCGCGAACGTCCCCGCCACGGCGGGCTGCGACCAGTCCCGGTCGTGGTTTCCCGGCACCCAGTGGACGTCGCGGCAGCGGATGCGCCCGCGCAGCTCGCGCGCCTCCTCCAGGCCCATCTTGAAGGAGAAGTCGCCCAGGTGGTACAGGGTGTCCGTGGGCGCCACCCGCTCGTTGATGGCATCCACCAGCGCGTCGTTCATTTCCCCGACCGCGTTCCACGGCCTCTTGCAAAAGGCAAGCACGTTGGCGTGCCCGAAGTGCGTGTCGCTCGTGAACCAGATCACGGCGTCCTCCCGTCCGGCGGATCGTGCCCGCCGCCTTCCTTTTCGATTCCCACATCCGTTTTCGCTTCGGATGGATGGTACCACGATTCGGCCGCGCACGCCGGGTCGCCGGGCTGGGCGCCGCGGAACGGGACGGCAGGGACCGCCGCAGGGGAGGGCGGGGCGGATGGGACGCGGTTGGGCGCGGCGCGCGGGGCCGCGAAGGCCGCCACCAAGCCGCCCGCCGCGCCGCGGGCGCCCTGCCGCTTGCCGCGCGCACGCGGCCGCTCGCGCGGGCGCGCGGCGCGGCGCGGCCCCCTTTTACCGAACAATACCCCCGAAATGCCCTGTTCGTCGCGGCGCATCTGGCATCTTTGCTAGAGTGGCGGATGGAAAGCGGCCGCGCGCCGCTTCCGTTTGCAAGGCACGTTTTCCGGCATGAGTGCAACAGCGATTCAGCAAAGGGGGAACCTACGTGGCTATGCTCGGGTTTCTGATCCTGTTCCCGCTGGTTGTTGCGGCCGTCCTCTTGGTCGTTCGCAACAACCAGGCGAGAAAGGCAATCGTGGGCGTCTCGGCGGCCGTCATCGGCGTGGCGTCCATCGCCTTGGTGGTGGCCTACCTCGGCGCGCCGTGGGTTTCGTTCGAATTCCACTCTCCCGTGGTGGACTACGCGTGTTCCGCCGTCGGCGTCGTGGTGGCCGCCGTCATCCTGTACCACGGCGTCCGCCACAAGAACGCGTGGGCCTGCATCCTGGCCGCCGTGCAGCTGGTGGGCTCCCTCGTGTTCGAATTCGTCTTCGCGCACGGCGTCCCCGTGGCCGAGGGCCTCTACCTCGACTCGCTGTCGCTGCTCATGGCGTTCATCATCGGTGTGGTGGGCAGCGGCATCTGCGTGTACGCGCTCGGCTACATGGAGGACTTCCAGGCGCACGAGCCCGAAGGCGCCAAGGACCGCCGCCCCGTGTTCTTCGCGCTCATGTTTCTGTTCCTCTCCGCCATGTTCCTCATCGTGTTCTCCAACAACATGGCATGGATGTTCTGCGGCTGGGAAGTCACCACGGTGTGCTCGTTTCTGCTCATCGGCTACACGCGCACCCAAGAAGCCGTGCGTAACGCGTTTCGCCAGATCATCATGAATCTCGCGGGCGGCATAGGCTTCCTTTTGGCGCTCTACGTGATGGCCATACAGTTCGGCACGCTTTCCTTCCTGGATTTCCTGGTCATGGGCATCCAGAACCCGGCGGCTGCGGCGCTGCCCGTGTGCGCGCTCGCGTTCGCGGGCCTCACGAAGGCCGCGCAGATGCCGTTCCACACGTGGCTTCTGGGCGCCATGGTGGCGCCCACGCCCACCAGCGCGCTCCTGCACTCCTCCACCATGGTGAAGGCGGGCGTGTTTTTGCTGGTGAAGCTGGCGCCCGTCATGTATGCGGGCACCATGTCGGCGCAAGGCGGGCTGCTTGCGGCGGCGCCCTCGCTCATGGTCGTCCTCGTGGGCGGCATCACGTTCATGCTGTGCTCCTTCATGGCCATCAGCCAGACCAACGCCAAGCGTGTGCTGGCCTATTCCACCATTGCCAACCTCGGCCTCATCGCGGCCTGCGCCGGCGTGGGCACGCCGGAGGCCGTGTGGGCGGCGTGCTTCCTCATCCTGTTCCACGCCGTGGCGAAAAGCCTGCTGTTTCTGTGCGTGGGCACGGCCGAGCACCACATC
>CAJFUR010000150.1 GCA_904420215.1 uncultured Eggerthellaceae bacterium | reverse complement strand
GGCGAAAAGCCTGCTGTTTCTGTGCGTGGGCACGGCCGAGCACCACATCGGCAGCCGCGACATCGAGGACATGGACCTTCTGTTCGACCGCATGCCGCGCCTTGCCCGCTTCATGATGCTCGGCATCATGGTCATGTTCGTGGCGCCCTTCGGCATGCTCGTGGCCAAGTGGGCCACGCTTGCGTCGTTCGCCGAGGCGGGGCAGGTGGCGCTCGTGGTGCTTCTGGCGTTCGGCTCGGCCGCCACGTTCCTGTTCTGGGCGAAGTGGCTCGGCAAGCTCTCCGGCATCGCCGGTTCGCCCGAGAACGTGGAGGGCACGGTGCACCGCAGCGAGTGGGCGGCCGGCATGCTCATGGCGGTGCTCGCGGTGCTGGGCTGCGTGTGCTTGCCCATCGTGTCGTGGCTGGTGGTGGAACCTTACGTGGCGAGCGTCTACGGCGTGGCGGGGCGGGGCATCTCCGACGGCAACCTGTGGATCGCCTCCATCGCCGCGGCGCTCGTGGTGATCGTGCTGTTCGCCGGGCTCGGCCGCACGAAGGCCCGCCAGGTGGACGTGTACCTGGCCGGCGTCGGGCGCGACAACGCGGGGCGCACGTTCCAGAACTCGCTTTCGGGCGAGGCGCAGGCCACGGCGCGCAACTGGTACATGGAAGGCGTCTTCGGCGAGAAGCGCATCGCGCCCGTGGGCACCGTGGCCTGCTCGCTCGTGATCGTGGTGGCATTCGCGGTTTCGGCAGTGACGCTGCCGGGGCTGTTCTAGGAAGGGCGTGATCGCATGTCGGTTCTTTCCGTTCTCGTGGGCACCGTGGCCTTCGCCGTCCTGGGCCCGGTGGTGGGGTGCCTCCTTTCCGGCCTCGACCGCAAGATATCCGCGCGCATGCAGGGGCGCGTGGGGCCGCCGCTTCTGCAGCCGTACTACGACGTGCGCAAGCTCATGGGCAAGGAGCGCGTGTCCGTGAACGCCTCCGAGGGCGTGTACGTGGCCTGCGCGCTTTTGTTCGCCATCCTCGCCGGCGGCATCTTTTTCTCCGGCGGCAACCTGCTCATGTGCGTGTTCGTGGTCACGCTGTCGAGCCTGTTCTTCATCGTGGCCGCCTATTCCACGCGCAGCCCCTATGCGGAGCTGGGCGCCGCGCGCGAGACGCTGCAGGTGATGGCCTACGAGCCCATGGTGCTGTTCATGGCCGTGGCGTTCTTCCTGGCGGCGGGCACCTTCGACGTGGCCGGCGTCTTCGCGCTCGATGCGCCCGTGGTCACGACCATCTGGCTCGCGTTTCTGGGCTTTCTGTTCGTGCTCACCGTGAAGCTGCGCAAGTCGCCCTTCGACCTGTCCATGAGCCACCACGCGCACCAGGAGATCGTGCGCGGCATCACCACCGAGATGAGCGGGCCTGCGCTCGCGAAGGTGGAGGTCATGCACTGGTGCGAGAACGTGCTGTTCCTCGGCTGGGTGGGCCTGTTCTTCGTCTGGGGCAACCCGGCCTCCGTGGCGCTGGGCGTGGTGGCGGCGCTTCTCGCCTACTTCCTCGAGATATGGATCGACAACAACTTCGCGCGCGTGAAGTGGCAGGCGCTGCTCAAGTCGGCGTGGGCCGTCGCGCTGGTGGCGGGCGGCGTGAACGTGGCCGTGCTCGCGTTTCTGTAAAGGAGCCTCGCAATGACGTATGCAACCAAATCGCCGTGGGTCATCCACTACGACGGGTCCAGCTGCAACGGCTGCGACATCGAGGTCTTGGCGGCGCTCTGCCCCGGATACGACGTCGAGCGGTTCGGCATCATCAACACGGGCAACCCCAAGCACGCCGACGTCTTTTTGGTCACCGGCAGCGTGAACGAGCAGAACATCGGCGTGGTGCAGGAGATATACAACCAGATGGTGGAGCCGAAGGTGGTCGTGGCCTGCGGCATCTGCGCATGCTCGGCCGGCATCTTCCACGACTGCTACAACGTGATCGGCGGCGTGGACAAGGCCATCCCGGTGGACGTGTACGCCCCGGGCTGCGCCGTGCGGCCCGAGGCCATCATCGACGCCGTGGT
The DNA here is from genome assembly GCA_904420215.1 of uncultured Eggerthellaceae bacterium. Lineage (GTDB taxonomy): Bacteria > Actinomycetota > Coriobacteriia > Coriobacteriales > Eggerthellaceae > CAJFUR01. Next base: position 6,042 of record CAJFUR010000150.1, on the reverse strand, counting down.
GCAGGCGATCGGCATTCTGGACGAGAAGTCCCGCGCGCTCGCCGCGCAGAAGAAGGGAGCGTGAGCCATGGGCCTGCAAACCGAATTCCTGCCGCTTTCCGTGGACGCCCTGCCGGCGTTCGCGGCCGACCGCAAGCGCGAGGGCTGGCGCTTCGTGCAGCTGCTCGCGGTGAGGACCGACGCGGGCTGCGACCTCGTGTACTCGTTCATGAAGGACGGGCTGCTGGAGAACCACGTCGTCGAGGGCGTGACGAAGGAGACGCCCGTGCCCTCCATCACCGACCAGTTCCTGGCCGCCTTCGTGTTCGAGAACGAGGCGCACGATTTGTTCGGCATCGACATCCGCGACATCGCCATCGACTTCGGCGGCAAGTTCTACCAGCTGGCGCAGTCCGAGCCGATGACCATCATCTCGCCCGCGCAGAAAGCCGCCCGCGACAAGGCCGCCAAGGCGGCTGCGGCCAAGGCGGCCAAGGAGCGTTCCGCGCAGGGGGAGGCCGCCGGCGCGGGCGGCACCGCCGGCGGGGCGGAAGACTTGGAGGCGAAGCTTTCCGGCATGGACCCCGAGAAGGCCGCGAAAGTGCGCGCCGCCATGGAGGCCAAGGCGAAGAAGGAGGCCGCGGCCAAGCAGGCGGCCGTGGACGAGAAGGTGGCGGCGCTCGATCCCGAGAAGGCCGCGAAGGTAAAGGCGGCGCTTGCCGCCAAAGCCGCGCGCGAGAAGGCCAAGCGGGAGCAGGACGGGGCGCCCGAGGGCGCCGACGGGGCCGAGGCGGCCGCGCAGCCTGCAGATGCCGATGGGGCCGCCTCGCCGGCGCAGGGCGCGCCCGCGGCGGTGGAAGGGGAAGGTGAGTAGCATGGGGAAGGCGACCGTCATCCCGTTCGGCCCGCAGCACCCGGTGCTGCCCGAGCCGCTGCATCTGGACCTCGTCGTGGAGGACGAGACGGTCATCGAGGCCGTCCCGCAGATAGGCTTCGTCCACCGCGGCCTGGAGAAGCTGGTGGAGACGCGCGACTACAACCAGTTCATCTACGTGGCCGAGCGCATCTGCGGCATCTGCGCCTTCGGGCACTCCATGGGCTATGCCGAAACGGTGGAGCGGCTCATGGGCGTGGAGATCCCGCGCCGCGCGGAGTATTTGCGCGTCATCTGGCACGAGCTTTCGCGCGTGCACTCGCACATCCTGTGGATGGGCCTTGCCGCCGACGCGTTTGGCTACGAGAGCCTGTTCATGCACTGCTGGCGCTTGCGCGAGCGGGTGCTCGACATCTTCGAGAAGACCACCGGCGGGCGCGTCATCTTCTCGGTCGTGAAGGTGGGCGGCGTGGTGCGCGACATCGACGCCGCGCAGATGGCCGAGATCAAGCGCGTGCTGGAGGGCATCAAGGAAGACTACCGGCAGATCTGCGACGCGTTTCTGAAGGACTCCTCCGTGAAGAACCGCACGGTGGGCGTGGGGCACATCAGCCACGAGGACGCGCTGGCGAAAAGCATGGTGGGGCCGTTCGCGCGCGCCTCCAACGTGAACTGGGACGTGCGCATGCTGGGCAACGGCGGCTACGGCGAGCTTTCCGACTTCCAGCCGGTGCTGGACACGCAGGGCGACTGCTACGCGCGCGTGAAGGTGCGCGCGCTGGAAGTGCTGCAGTCCATCGAGATCATCGAGGAGATGATGGCGAAGATCCCCGCCGGCGACATCGCCGTGCCGGTGAAGGGGTCGCCCGCCGCGGGCGCGCAGGCCGCCAACGTGGTGGAGCAGCCGCGCGGCGAGTGCTACTACTACGCGCGCGGCAACGGGACGAAGTACCTGGAGCGCATGCGCATGCGCACGCCCACCTCGCAGAACCTCGCGGGCATGGCCACGGCGCTGGCCGGCTGCGACCTGGCCGACGTGAACATGATCGTGCTCACCATAGACCCCTGCATCAGCTGCACGGAAAGGTAGGAGGAACATGGGTGGATTCAAGCTGGGGAAGATGACGCTCAGGGGCTTGTTCAAGCAGCCCGAGACCGTCCAGTACCCTGCGCAAAGGAAGGAGCCGCCCGCGGGCCTCAAGGGGCACGTGTGCAACGACGTGGCCGCCTGCATCCTGTGCGGCATCTGCGCCAAGCGCTGCCCGTGCGGCGCCATTCAGGTGGACAAGCCCGCGCGCACGTGGAGCATCGACCGCTTCCGCTGCGTGCAGTGCGGCAATTGCGTGCGCGAATGCCCCAAGCAGTGCTTGGCCATGGAACCCACGTACACGCCGCCTTCCACGGCCAAGTACGTGGACTCCTTCGAGGTGCCCGAACGCGAAAAGACGGCGTAGGCCGCGGCGGGGGCCGGGCGCGGCGCGGACGCCGCCTGCGCGCGGGACGTGCCGGAAGGGGTGCCGTTGAGGCGGCCGACGCCTCGCGTGCGGATGCCGCCCGCACCCGGCCCCTCCGTCACCCTGGCGCCTTCCCGCCGCCGCGGCGCGCCTCCTGCATGCCCCTGCGTGTCCCGCGCGGCGCGTCTCCGGCGGAACGCATGAGGAAAAGCTGCGAAGCGCCCGGAGGCTTCCGCAAGAACTGCTACAATAGCGAATGCTCATGAATGGACAGGGCCGGGCCCCGCTGCGGGGCCCGGCTTCACGTTGGGTTTCGCGTCGAGGGAAGAGGACGATGGCAGGCGGACACGGCAGGGCGGAGGGCGCGCCCCGGGAAGCGGAAGAGGCGAGCAGCCGCATTCTCACGGTGCCGAACGTCATCTCGGCCGTGCGCCTGTGCCTCGTGCCCGTTTTCCTGGTGCTGCTTCTGGGGGGGCACGACATTCCGGCCACGGTTCTTTTCGCCCTCGCCGCCGGGACGGACTGGATAGACGGCCAGATCGCGCGCCGCACGCATGCGGTGTCGAAGCTGGGCCAGCTGCTCGATCCGGCGGTGGACCGCATCCTCATGATAGCCGGCGTGGCGGGCCTGCTCCTCGTCGGGCGCCTTCCCCTGTGGATCGTCGTGGTGGTGCTCGCGCGCGACGCGCTGCTTCTGCTGGGCGGGGCCTACCTGCTGCGCCGCCACCGCATCCGCATTGCGGTCGTCTACCCCGGCAAGGTGGCAACCACCTTGCTGTTCGTGGGATTCGCGGGCCTTTTGCTGAACTGGCCGCTGGTGCCGGGGCTGGGCGTGTGCGACGCGCCTTGGCTCCCGGGGCTCGATGCGCAGGCGGTGTCGTGGGGCATCTGGTTCGTGTACGCGGGCCTGGCCCTGGCGCTGGGCACCACGGTCTACTACGTTTCTGCCGCCGTGCGCCGCCTGCGGGACGCGCGTCGCGCAGGCGGAAGGGAATAGCCGCGTGGCAACGAGGCGCACAGGCGGCGCGTCCCCGCGCGCCCGCAAGCCCCCCGCCCGCCGGCGCGCGGACGCCCGCGGCGCCTCGCGCGCGTCTTCCGCTCCCGCTTCCTCCCGCAAGTCCCCCGCGCACCGCGCCGACGCCGCGGGCGCGTCCGCGCGTTCCGGCCGCGGACGCGGCGGTGCGCCACGCGGCGCGAAGGGTGCGGGCGCGGCCCGGGCCGCGGGCGGCGCGAAGGCGGCGAAGGCGGGGGCGTACAGCCTGCCTGCGGTGTGGACGAAGGACGCCGCCGCGCGCGGGGCGCGCGCGGGCGGCTTCCTGCATGCGGCGGCGGGGCTTGTCGGGGGCTTCTTCCTGCTGGTTGGTCGCGGCCTGGGCGCGGCGGCGCGGGGCGTGGCGCGTGCGGCGCGCAGGAGCCGCGCCGTGCTGGCGGCGCTCGTGGTGGCCGGCGTGCTCGTGGCGGGTGGCCTGGCGGACTGGGGCCTCAACGCGGGGCGGGTGTACGCCGGCGTGCACGTGGGCGACGTGGACTTGTCGGGCAAGACCGCCGACGAGGCGCGCGCGGCGGTGGAGGAGGCCTACGCGCAGCCCCTGTCCGAGGGGACGGTGGCGGTGTGCGCCGACGGGGCGCTCGCCGACGCCGTGCGCGCGCAGGCCGGCGCGCCCCTCGCCGAGCGGGCGCAGGTGGCCGAGGCGCAGGCGCAGGGGACGCTCTGGATGGCCGACGCGGCCTCGCTCGGCGCGCGGCTGGACGCCGAGGGCCTGGTGGCCGACGCCCTTGCCGTGGGGCGCGAGGACGGGGGGCTTCCGGCGCGCCTGCAGGCGCTCGTCTCGGGCCGCTCCATTGCCGTGCGCGCCGTGTACGACGCCGCCGCGCTGGAAAGCCTCGCCGCAGGCATAGACGCGGCCGTGGGGAACCCACGCGTGGACTTCGGCGTCGTCGTGGAGGAAGGCGTGGCGCGCGTGACCGAGGGGCATGCCGGCACGATGATCGACCGCGACGCCTTTGCGCGCGAGCTCGACGCCGCGCTTCTGGAAGACGGCGGGGGCGTGCTGGTGGCGAACCTGCAGCACGCCCCCTTGCGCATCGACGCGGAAAGCGCCCAGCGGACCTGCGACGAGGTGAACGCCGCCCTCGCGCGCGGCGCGCGGTTCGGCGTGGCGGGCTTCGCATGGGAGGCGGGCCCGGCCGAAGTGGGGCAGTGGGTGACCACCCGCATAGAGGAGGCGGGGGCGTCATACGTGCTTGCGCCCTGCATCGACGCCTCGCTCGCGGCCCCGGCCATCCAGAAGCAGGCGATGGGCTTTCTGCGCGACGGCCTTCCGAACGTGTCCTTCGCGCGCGAGGGGGACGCCATCGTGGCGAAGACCGACGGCACGGGGAGCATGCCGCTTTCCGAGGAGACGGCGCGGCAGTTCGACGAGGCGCTGTTCGGCCCCGCCCGCGCGCGCCTGCTTGCGGCCGCGGACGGGGAAGCGGGGGAGGGCGCCTCTGGCGCAGATGCGGGTGCGCCCGATGCCGGGGCCGCCGCGCAGGACGCCTCCTCGGGCGCGGAAGGCGACGCTGCCGCGGGCGGCGCGCAGGAGGAGGGCCCCGTGGTGCAGGAGGTGGCCGTCCAACCCACGCCGACCTCGCTTCCCTTCGAAGAGGCGCTCGAAAGCGGGCTGGTGGAGGAGATATCCTCCTACACCACCGAATACCTGAACACGGAGGCCTCGGCCAACCGCCGGCACAACATCCACCTCGCCGCCGACAAGCTGAACGACTCCATCGTGGCAGCGGACGGGGGCACGTGGTCGTTCTACGGCACGGCCGGCGAATGCAACGAGGAGGCGGGCTTTCTGGGCGCGGGCGTGATCATCGCGGGCGAGCACGACGACGCGGTGGGAGGCGGCATCTGCCAGGTGACCACGACGGTGTTCAACGCGGTGTACGAGGCGGGCTTCCCGGTGCTGCGCCGGTACAATCACACGCTCTACCTCTCGAACTACCCCGACGGGCGCGACGCGGCCGTCAATTGGCCCGACCTCGACTTGCAGTGGCAAAACGATTGCGCATCTGATGTTTTGCTGCGCTGCTCCTACACCGACACGTCGCTAACCGTTACACTGTACGGGGTGGATCCCGGCTACCAGGTGGAAACGCAGACGGGGCAGTGGCAGGAAGGCGACGCCTACAAGGTGAAGGTCAAGTGCGACGAGCACATGGCCGAGGGGGCTTCCTACGTGGAGGTTTCGGGCGTGGACGGCGGCGGCATCACGGTGTACCGCACCGTGCGCGGCCGCGACGGCTCCGTCCTGCGCGAGGACGCGTTCTCGTCGTGGTACCAGCCCGAGAACAAGGTGGTGGTGGCCGGGCCGGGAACGAAGGTGGAAGTGGGCGGCGAAGTGCTCGTCGCCACGCCGGGCAAGACCGTGACCAGCAAGGGCACGCACGCCGACCCGGCGCCCGCCGCCGCGCCCGAAGCCCTCGCCGATGCGGGCGGCGGCGCCGCAGGGGCGGACGCGCAGGCCGCGGCCGGCACGGGGGACTCCGCGGGGGCGCCCGCCGACGCCGCAGGCGCGCAGGATTCGGGAAGCTGAGCGCGGCCACTGCGCAAGAAGTGGCGAGAGGGACCTTGAGGGAAGGGCGAACGTGTACTACCAACCGGAAATCGAAACGATGCCGCGCGAACAGCTGCGCGCGCTCCAGCTCGAACGCATGCGCGCCTCGGTGCGCCATGCCTACGACAACGTG